>NC_011879.1:0-300000 GCF_000022025.1 Pseudarthrobacter chlorophenolicus A6 | reverse complement strand
CGATGCCCAACGGCGCCACCTGTGCGCTCTGGTGGGTCATCAACTCCTGGGACGGCGACTACGAACTCGACCGAAGCCCAGGCGACTGGACCCCATACGGTCTGGCGTTCGATGAGGAGGCAGGGCTCCTGGACGGCCCTGGAAGCGACTGTGTTTACGAGGCCGTGGAGGAATGGGCCCGTCAGGAGCGCGGACGGCCGTGCCCGACGTGCCGTTGTTCCGGCCGCGTGCTGGGTGTGAACACGTCGAAGGGGCTCGCGTACCTCCTGTCCCCCAAGTACGAGTGGGAAACCTGCCCGACGTGCCTTGGCATGTCTCTGATACCGCACCCGCCCGCCTAACCAGATTCCTAGCTACCCGTGGGTAGGCTGATTGAGGAGCCCGCCCACATGGTGACAAATGCACACCCCGACGGAGGACCTTTGAGCATCGCCATGAACGACATCTCCAGCCTGTACCGCTCCATCAACACCACCCGCGACGCGAAAGAGCTGGCCGCGATGCTGCTCCACCCGGAACGGGAACGCCCGGCTGTGGTCGTGTCCACCACGAAGAACGGTCCGCTAATCAGGCCCGCCGACCTGGCGAAGCGACTCGGCCCCGACGCCGACGTCTATCTGCTGGGCTCAGCCAGCCTCGCCTACGACTTTCAGGACGCGATGCCCTGGGACACTTCCGTGTACGGCGGCGCGGCACGGTGCTACCCACCGGGCAACTCCTGGGCGAACAATACGGCCAAGTCCATGGTCCGCCTGGCCTACACCGAAGAGGAAGGTCGGGCAGCCATCTCCTTGCTGGCCGATGATGTGGCAGCCATGGAAGCCCTCGTTCCGGTGAAGGTAACTACCACCAGCGCTCCACGGCCGACCGTCTCTGCCGCCGTCGAAGGGACCGTCTCCGTCATCCTGGAACCGGACGGTGTGCTTATCAAACTCGAGGACGGCATTGCCCGCATCGACACCTCGCTGTTGGCGCCGGGAATCAGCCCGCAGCGTCTGTTCAGCCCCTCCCAGAAGGTCACTGGCACTGTTCGCGACGGGATCTTCACCATCACCGAGGGACTGCATACACCCGGGGACGCCGCCGACCACGCTGCCCGTGGAACCGTGCAGCCGGCCCTGGTCACATCCCACAAGACCGTCGCACTGTTCCCGGGCCTGTCCGTGCGCCACGCGAACGACGAGCCGGTCGGTTCGGTGATCGCCGTCCATATCGAACTCTCCGGCCGCGCCGACGGCAAGGCGTGGAAACTCGGCACCGTCACCGACCCGGACGAGATAACGGACGCCCTTCCCTTCGTGATCGGCGGGGACCCCTGGATCCGCTGGGAGCCATCACCTTCTGCGCCGCCGGCAGCCGAACCCACGGGTGCCGCCGGCATACAGGCACCCGATACCGCAGAGCGGCAGGACGCTGTTGACCCAGCCGACATCGACCCGTTCACCGCCCTCGACGCCGTCCGGTCCCGGCTTGAACATCTGTCCGCGGAAAACGCGCGCCTGAGCGGCGAACTCGAAGCCCTCCTGCTGGACTCCGTCGCAGAGACGGACGCCGCGCCACTGCCCTCACCAGCGCTGGGCGGTGCCGAGCTGGAGCGCCTCCGCTCCCAGGTCGCGCTGCTGACCCGTGAGCGCGTGGACATGCTGCGCGACCACCGTCGGGCGATGTCCGATGCTGATGAGCTTGCCGCCGAGAACGCCCGCATGGCCCACACGATCGAGCGGCTGCGGGAAGACGTCCGCAAGGAACGCGCCCGCGCCGACCGCGCCAGGCAGATGGCCAGGGACATCGATGACGTCGCCGACACCGGTCCCCTCTTCAGCGACCCCGAGGACCAGTTCCGCCACGAGATCTATCTCGAATGGGCAACCCGCATCCCGGCCGGCTCCAAGTCTGACTCTCCCCTGGCGGACTACGGATTCGCTGAGGGGTTCCTGGCCTCGGTCGAGGAGATCCAGGGCATTGACCGGTCCAAGATCGTAGCCGTTGCCGTCGAGGTGCTCACAGGGCTGGCCGACGCGCTGCCGGGCCGGGACATGCACCGCCTGCGCGGCGGCATCTCCGGAACGTCATCGTTCGTCGAGGACCCGGAACTGGGCACCGCCTGGCGGGTGGCATTGCAGGTGAAGACCGCCTCCGCCCGGCGCATGCACTTTTGGCGCGGAACCGACGGCAGGATCGTCTTCGCGACCGTCGGACTGCATGACGATATGGACATCTGAGACAGAGCACGCCGGCACGGGGAGGGGCCGGCCAGGTTCCGCACACATGAGGGCTTATGAGAACCCTTGACCGTAATTACCTGGCCGCCCACCCCGCCGGCGACGAGCCCGCCAAGTTCAGCGTCACCATTGACATCCCCTCTTCCATGGAGGTGCCCAACAACCCTGACGGCACCCGCCCGAGGATCACCGTTGACGCGGTCTCCGACACCTACGCGAACCTGCTCGGGCTGCTCAGCTACGTCCACGATGAGGAAGTTCACGACAACGTCATGGCCATCCTCCTCGAGAACATCGACGAGGAGAAGCTGGAGGGGTTCGGCTCACTCGAAGAAGCGGCCCCCGTCATGCGCCACGCCGCCGCGGAAATTGTCACCCCGTTCCGCACCTTCACGCTGTCCCTTTCCCTGCAGACCGAGGCCGATGACGAAGTAGTCTCCGAGGTTAGTGGACAGCTGAAGCTGACCGCCCCGAACATGATCAGCGCCGCGCAGGCTTTGAGGTCCATGACCAGGCCCCACGTGCTTACCGACATCGCGATTTCCTTCTGCCCTGAGACTGAAGACGACGACGAGTACGCAGGAAGCAATGAGGTCCTGGTCGTCTCCTGACGCCACCGCCGAGGACCCGTTTGGCCTTCTATGGGCGGCGTGTCCTCACGTGTGTCTGGAATGGTGAGGAAGCCCGCATCCGCCGCACACATGACGTGCATGGCAAAGATCAGCACTCCCAAAGACCTCCGCAACCTCGTCAAATTAGCTGAATCCCAGGGCTGGGAATTCGACCGCACCAACTCCGGACATGTGAAGTTCTGCTCGCCGTACCGGGAAACCCCGCCGGTCTTTTATTCCGGAACCCCCGGCGACCGCCGCGCCCACAGCAACCTACTGGCCAAGCTCCGCCGCGCCGGACTCGACATCCCCCGCTCGTTCGCCTCCTGAAGGCGGACGGCTCAAGCCGAAGGCCGATATGACCAACATCCCGCTCGACCCCGGGTTTTTCGAATCGCCCCACGACTACGGCAACGTCTTCGTCCAGGGCGGCACCGAAGGTCTCGTCATCGTGCCCGGCGGCAAGAACTACAGAACGGCCTTCGTGGAGTGTGCCACCGGCAACTCCTTCATCCGCGGAGAAGGCCTCACCCTGGCCGAGGCCGATGACGCCTGCTGGGCCAAGCTCCAGGCTTTCCTGGAATGTACCCAGCACCTGTGGGAAGCCCGTGGCTACAGGAACGGCGGAGGCTTCTGCAAACTCTGCGGCCAGTTCGGGGCCAGAGTCTTCACCGCCGAGCAGCTGGACATCCGCTGCACCGTCTGCGGAATTCCGACCTTCCATACAATGACCGGGGATGAGATGAGCGAAGATACCCGCTGCGAGGCTCACGACCCGAAATGGCCATACTTCGTCGGCTACCTGCAGGCCTCACCCACCCGGCGGCAGGACGAGACCTCCCGGGCCATGTACACCCGGCTCAACAAGGTCGCCAACTACGGAGCCCCCGAGGATCCTGACGCCCTGGAATGGGCATATGCCAACCTCGACATGACCCGCGCACCCCGGAAAGAAACCCCATGACCTCTGTTTCCGTCCATGACGTCGTCGCCTTCCTGCTCGCCCAGGCACGCGGGCACCTGAGCACGTCTGCGATCCACCGCATGACCTACTACGCGCAGGGCTGGCACCTGGCCTCCGCCGGCACTCCCCTGTTCGCCGAGGAGATCCGCATCCGGAAGACCGGGCCAGTAGCGCACGCACTGTTCCCACTCCAGAAGGACGGGTGCACGGAGGATTCGTGGCCCGCCGGCAACGCCCACGCCATCACTGGTCACTCCGCGGAGATAGTCAGCTACGTCTTCAACTCCTACGGTCACATGTCCGGGATCAGCATGGGCGAACTGGCCGGCAGGGAGGCCCCCTGCATCTTGGCGATGGCACGAAAAACCGCCGAGGATCCAGAGCCGGTCCTCGACCTGGCCGACATGAAGGCTTTCTTTAAGGCACTCGACGACGCGCCTGACGACCAGACCGCGTACGCCAACAGGTTCATGGCCCGGTACACTGACGAAGCCCTGCGGGTCTGGCCATGACGGCGCCGGCGGCCGAGACAACAGGGCACACCCTGATCGGCCCCCGCTACGCGACCGCATCCCTGCCGGACGACGACTACGCCGGGTGGCACTGGAAATGCAGCTGTGGTGCCCAAGCCAGCGCCTGGATCCAGAACTGGCCGGAGTCCGCAGATGAAGCGCGCGAGGAATGGCAGCTGCACTTCGAGTAGCCCCTGCCGGTGAGCGTTACGGCCGCCGCCCCACACATGAGGGGCGACCTCGTCCTTTTTCACGACCAGGTTCCAGCCGCGGACCTTGGCCGCTGCGATAAAGTCAGCGTTTTCGATCGGGAGCATCGCAGTGACAGTTTCAACGGTGGCGAGAGGGCGCACGGCTTCGAGGGTTTCCATGCCCCTCGGGCGGTCTTGAGGACGTGGCCGTGGAGGCCGTTGAAGGTCTTGGCGCCGCGTGGTTCCAGGAAAGCGAAGCGGGGATCGGCCACCGCATGCGCGGCATCTACTCCCAGGGCCTGGCCATGGGCAAGTGACTGTCGATCTCAAAGTAGACGACCCTGTCCCCGACGGCCGGCCAGCCTGTTCCCGGAACTGGAATCCCTGGCCGAGGGCGAAGACCTCGCCACCGTGCTCGGAGTGACGAAGTACGAGAAGCCAATCCCCGCTGAGATCGCCGGAACGGTGTCCGGCGAGTTTCCTACCCGGTTCGCACCCAGGACCGGTGCCGAGCGCGTCCAGAACCTGACCGATGTTTTCACCGAACTCCGCGCCGACTACGACTGGATTGCCACCGAGAAGGTGGACGGTGAGTCCACCACCTTTATCAACGACGGCGGAGTCTTGCGCGTTGCCGGCCGCGAGTGGGAGTTCTCCGCGCCGGCCAGCCCGGCTGAGGCCACTGTGCCGTGGAAGATCGCCGCAGAGTACAGCATCCTTGACCGGCTCCCGGTCGGGTACACCGTCCAGGGTGAACTGTACGGCGCCGGCGTCCTCGCCAAGAACACTCTCAAGGAAGCCGGCAAGAAGTTCCTCGCCTTCAACCTCCTGCGCGATGGCGTGTTCGTGCCCCGGTCGGAATGGCCTGCTGCCATCGAAGAGATCGGCACACCGGTCCTGGACCTGGAACTGCCCGCCACCGTCGATGAGGCCCTCGCGCAGGTGGAAGGCATGAAGTCCGCCCTGAATCCCGCGGTCATGGCTGAAGGCATCGTCTGGCACAACACCGCCGGCACCCGCATCCCCGAGCTCCAGGGCCGGACCGGAATGAAGGCCATCAACAACAAGTGGCTCGTCAAGCACTCCTAGCGAAAGGCTCCCCGATGGCCAATCACAAAGTCACCACCGAAACCGCTGGCGACTCCGCCCGGGTCACCGTCGATGGAGTCCTCTGGATGAGCATCTCCGACGGCCACATCACCATCCGCCTGGCCAACGACGGCGTGTACGTGGAACGCGATGAGGAGGTCAACGGCATCACTATCGCGCCCTACCACCCGAGGCTCGCTTATGTGGCCCCGGAACTCCGGGACCAGATGCGCGCCGAATTGGGTCTGCAGTGAGGGGTTCCAGTGCCCGTCACCGGATACGCGCCGCTGCTGCCGGATCGAAGGCATGGACACCTCTCGGTGGGGCAGGACCGCTGCACGATGACTTCCGGCACAGCCAAGGCTGGCTGCTCCAGCTGGCCTACACCGAGCACGGCGAAATCGCCTCGGCGTCCCTTGGTCGCTGGGAGCCAAATGGAACCCCGTCCGAAAATCTCGCCGCGGTGCTCAGGGTCCTGGCCGAAGTCAAGTAGCCCGGGGAGCTAGCCCGCGTCTTCCGCACACATGGCGTGGAGAACACTCCCGGCCCGGAAGGCAGCACCATGGCACACCCCCAGTTCACCGTCGAAACCGTCGGCGGCTCCACCCAGGCGACTATCGAAGGCCTGATGCAGCTGACCATCCTTGAAGACGGTTCCGTGCAGATCAACCTCGCCGGCAAGCACGTCGAGGTGGAGCGGAGCGGCTTGCAGTACATCGTCCGGCCCGAAGCCGACTCCGCACAGTTCGGCGCTGAAATGGCTATCCCAGCATGAGCGACTTTTGGTGGGGAGTCCTGGCGCTGCCCATCGTCGTAGTGATGCTTGCAGTAGCCGCTTCGGCCTTCTTTGGGGCGTGGCTGCTCTACGAGAAATGGTCCGCCGGAAGATGGGCAAGGCTTCAGGAGATTCGGGTTCCGGAAAAGGTCGGCCGCAATGGAGGCTTTCAGACATGGACTGCCGCCCACAGCGGCAATCGTGGCGGATACCTTTCCATGCTCCTCGCCGGCGGCCGCGGGTTCCGCTTCCGCCTGACGCCGCGCATCGCTGTCCTGTTTGTCAGCGCCGGAAAAACCGACATCGAGCGAGCCAAGATCATCCGCCGCGCCCTCGACTCAGCACTCGAAGAGGCTGCCAGGTCCCAGGATGAGGCGGAGACCACGAAAGGATAGCCTCCGGAGAGGTTGGCCGATTCCTCCGCACACATTGCAGGTATGGACATCGCCCTCATCTTCGCCACAGCCATCATCGCGTCGCTGCTCACCTGGTGCCTCACCGGCCGCAGGCAGGCAGCCGATGCCGCGGGCTACTTCGCTGCTGTCTGGCGTGAAGGCTACCTTGCCGGTGTCTCCGACCAGGAGTACGCGGCGTTGGTCGACTTCAGCCACGACGGCTACGGCAAGGTCGGTCCCAACCGCGCCAACCCATACCCCGGCGACGAGAAGCAGGCCCAGCATGCGTGACCCGCTGGCTCCCCGGCAGTTCGTCCTGGCCCAGGACATCAAGGCCGGCCAGACCTTCGTGCACGGCAAGGGCGGGAAGCACTGGACCGCGCTGGCCGACGCCGACACCACCAACATGCGCAAACATGGCCGCACCGGGGATCTTCTCGTTTCCGTGCCGGTCTCCTCCCGCGGCACCGCCCAGGGCATGCCCCTCGGCGTCCCGCTCGACAAGATCGTCCGCATCGTCCGGACACCAGCGGCAAAGGACTAACCATGGAATCAACCACCGTCGGACTGTCGATTCTCGACAGCGAATCCGAAGACTACGACCAGCTTCCGCCAGCACCAGTTGCGGCCGCGCTCCTGATCGGCACCGCACTGTTCGCGATACCTGTAGCGATCGCGAGCATCGTCCTGGTGCCTGCCGCCATCGCAGGGCGAGTGATCGCCGAGCGCTTCCGTAGATAGCTGTCGGGAAGGGCTCTCTCCTCCTCCGCACACATGAGAGCCATGAGCACAGAAGCAGCCACCCAGCCGATCCTCCCCTCCATTCCTGAGACGGAGCCCCCGATCGGCACCGTGGCGTCCTTCCACTACCGCTTCGCATCCGGCGGCGGCACCTCGACAGGCATCATGCTGCACACCGCTGCGGGATGGACCTCCAGCGCCGGCAACATCCCCTACGACACATTCAGCTGGGCCTACCTGACAGACATCGAAGCCATGAACGCCGCCACCCAGCAGCGCACCCCTGGCTCCACGGCAGTCCGCACCGCCTTGGAAGTCCGCATCCACGCAACCCCGCCGCAGGATCATGTCGGCGACCGGGCCCGCCTGGTCAAGCTCCAGCACGCCGTCTACGGCGCCGCGGAACGACTCGGCATCCAGACCGAGGGCGCCTCCCACACCGAACTCGTCACCGCCATTGAAAACCTGGCCTTCATCGCTCGGAGGGCATAATGCTGCGTGCCGGATCAGTAGCTGCCATCGACGAAAAAGGGGCCAAGTACGCCGAGGTCTGCAACCTCGGCTGTCCCCACGCCGTCACCCCGGTCACCCGCCGCTCCATCACCATCGTCGAAGAAAAGAAGGTCCGGGACCTGTTCAGTGAAGGGTGGGGCAGCACCGGCCCGCAACCCCCGAGCCTCCCGGCATTCCGTGCCGTCGACGCGGACGGCACCGAGTGGCTCCGTGACTGGGACGGCTGGGTCAACGACCGCCCCGGATCCTGGAAGACCGCGGACGGCCGCCGCGCCGAGACCGCGTCTACCGTCGATCCCGCCGTCACCTACGCCGGGCGCCCCTCGGACGTGTACAAGTTCACCGACCTGACCGCCGCAACGGAGGCATGATGCAGACCAACACCACCGGCCGCCCGAGCGACCGCCCCCAGCCATGGAAGCCGCCCGCCGAGACCCCACACCGGCCCGCCTGCGCCACTGGCAAGGACATCATCGCCCAGACGCTGGTGACCCACTGGCCGCGGCCGGCAGTCGCCGATGGCCGCACTGTCGTTATCGACTGCATGGGCACGGGTTGCGGCTTCCAGTCCAGCCACGTCGACCTGGTCGGAGACGACGCCATCTGGGCCGAGCACGCCTACCATGTCGCTGACCTGCTGGAGGCAGCCGGCGTCGCCGAGACAGCCGGTGTTGCAGACGCTGAGCGCCTGCGCCTGGCGGACAAGCTCGACGAAGAAGTCGCCCACCGGCGGACCGCCGGAAGGTTCAGGTGGAGTGATGAGACAAATCTCGGCTGGACCCAGGCAGCCAACCACCTTCGCCACCCAACGGCCACCAAATAACAAAGGAAAACCGCTATGACAGCGTCACCGGCAGCCACTGAGGCGCCCGCCTACAAGCCCTTCGACGTCGTCATCTACGACCGGGAAGATCGCACCGGCCTGTACTTCCTGCCCGGGACACTCGCCGAGAAGCCGGCCGGGAACTGGGGCCACATCTGCGTTGGCCGACCGCGGCTCCGAACCCTCACCGACGAGGAGCTGGCTGCCATGTACTGGCACGCCCGCTACTTGCGGATGAAGGGCCAGGGAAAGCACGTCGACACCGAAGGAAAACTCGTTGACGAGGCAACCGTGCTGGAGCGGTTCTACCGGCGCCCCGCCGTCTCCTAGAGGCGGCTCAGCAGCTCGGCCTTCTTGGCGTCGAACTCCTCAGCGGTAAGGACTCCCGCGTCCCGGAGTCCGGCGAGCTGGGCGATCTGGTCCAGAACGGTCGGAGCCGGGGCCGGGGCCGCTGCGGCAACCGGGCTGTGCCGTGCCGCAATAGCCTGCTCAAGCACATCACGGAAGGCCAGGAAGGCAGGCTCCTGGTCCCGGATGAAGACGATGGAGTTCTCATCGCCGGCAGCGTCGAAGGTCTGCTTGCCGAACTCGCTGCGCCGTTCATTGCTTCCCGGCAACGTGAACTGGATGAACCCGCTCATCACGGCCCCTGCAGGCTTGATCTGCACGGCCGAGATGGAGGCCAGCGGGACCCTCTTCACTCCCTTTCCGACGGAGAGCCGACCCAGCGCCCCTACGTGCTGGATGGTCAGGAACTGGCCATCAAAGGCGCAGTAGCCACCGACTCCGACGGCAAGAAACGACTCTGCCGGGATCCCGTGCTTCGCCCGGTACTCGGCATCACCTCCACCCTTGGCACCGGCGACCGCGGCAATGACAGGTCCGGAGCTCACCAGGAGTCCGGCGGGAAGCTTCTCGGCCAGCTTCTGGAGGTTCTTCGGCTGGTTGCTCCCCTGGCCTTCGATGTCCCAGACAACCACGGCTCCATCGCCGTCAGCGAGAACCGTTCCAGTGTATTTTCCGGCGAAAGTATTGCTCCGGAAGGAGAAGGGCGACTCCACCAGGATCTGGTTTTCCGACCCAGGGTTGGCTTTGAACTTCAAGGCCTGGGCCGCCGCGAGGATGTGTTCCGTTGCCGCTGCCGGGGTTGCTTGAAGAACCCACTGGATACTCTGCTGTTTGCTCACGCGCTGACTCTAACAACACTGGACCCACTGGCAACACGGGGAGACCGAGTATTTCCTCCGCACACATGAGGACTATGGAAACCTCCACGGACCTGCACAGTGCCCTCCGGGCAGCGATCCACGCGCCCGGCGTCGTCACCAAGTCTCAGCTTGTTGCCCTGCTGAAGAGGTTCCCGGAACCCGAGGCCCCGGCGGAGAATGACCTGGTGATCCGGAATGGAATTCTTTCCGTGGACCGCCGCGAATGCACCTGCGCCGCCTCGGCCTGGGACGCCCCCGAAGGCTGCACCCACGAACATCACTGCGGGCTGGAGCCGCTGCTGGACATTAGCCTTGCGCTGGAGCGGAGCGGCTACCGTGCCTGAGCGCAAGGAACTGTCCGCGGCGTGGGTTGCCGGGGCAGAGGTTCCCGCCGACATCTTCGGGGATGTGGACTCCTCGGATTGCCCCTACGATGACCCCGACCTTGCTGCCGCCTGGCGCGATGGCACCGAAACCCTCCGCGACTGGGACGGCCGCGCCGACCTTGCCGCGAACCCCTACAACGACTGAGGACACCATGACCATCACCGCGAACCCGGACAACATCCTCTGGGTCGATTATGAGGCCACCGGCCTGATGAGCGATCCGTTTACCGTCCCGCTGGAGGGTGCCGCCATCATCACCGACGGCCAACTCAACGAACTGGCCGTCCTCGAAGGCATCACCATTCACGCCACCGAGGAGGAGCTCGCTTACATGGGCGACTTCGTCCGCGATATGCACACCAAGACCGGCTTGCTCGACAAGGTCCGGGCCTCCACGGTCACTCGCGACCAGTTCGACAATGCACTGGCAAGCTTTGCTGCCCCGTACTTCCCCACCAAGGGTGAAGAACTCGCTGACGGCACCAAGTACCGGGGCATGGTGATCGGCGGCAACTCCGTGAAGTTCGACTTCGATGTCACCGAGAAGTTCTTCCCGCAGACCCGCAAGAACATGGACTACCGCGTCATCGACATCTCCGGCCTGGGCGAGCTCGTCCGCCGCTGGAGCTATGACTACTGGAAGGCCATGCCGCCGAAGCTCAGCGACCACACCGCGCTCACCGACATCCGCGCAGGCGTCAACGAACTGCGCTACTACCGGGCAGGAATGCACCTGCTCGCACCGCAGTAAGACCAGCTGCCGGCTTCGGCCCGGCGGCCCCGACGTCTGGTAGCTCAATCAGGTGAGGGCGAAGCAGGGCAAAGGGCCGGATTCTAGATCCTCCAGGCACCGCCGACATGCCAGCTCCAGAGCACCGGGAATGGTCCCGGAGATGAGGTTCAAATCCTCCCAGCCGACAATAAGAAGGGCCGTCCCGGTGAGCCAGGGCGGCCCTTCCGCACACATGGGGTCCATGGAATCCCAGCAACTCACCCTTGGCGGCCTCGTGGAGGCACTCGACGCTGTCCCCGGCGATGCCCACCTTTACGTGTCCGCTTTCGGCAGCGCCAACCGGCTCAACGGACTTTTCCGCCACCGCCCCTTCGCCGACGGCCTCGCCCTCGTCCCGTCGCTGCGGGAACACGACGGCTCCGCCACGGTAGGGGCGTACGTCGAATACCTCCGCCGGGTCGCATTCGGCGTGGCCTACCGGTTCACAGATGGCCGGGCAGATGAATTCCTCACCGGCTGGGATACACCCGTCTGGGTTTCCACCCGCCATCAGCTGAGCTTCAACGCCGTCACCGGAGTCGAGATGGTCAAGGGCTTCGCCGTCATCCGCACCACCAACGTGGCCCCCGTCCAGGGTCCCTCCATCCAGCGCATCTCTGACGAGGAAGCCATCAACCGGATGCGGGTTGAGCACCTGCAGCGCACAGGTGAGGACACCGTCTTCGCGCCGGCCGTCGAACGGCAACTCCTCCGATTCGTCATCAAGGACCGCAGTGATCTCCTGCACCGTCTCGACGAGGCGCGCGAAGACCTTGCCTCGTTCGAGAAAAGTCTCCAGGCGAAGAAGGACCTGGTCACCAAGCTCGAACAGGAGGCCGTCCGCAACGACTACCTGCTTGGGATCCGCGATGACCTGCCCGGCAACACACTTGAGAGGCAAGAGCATGCACGCTGACGAGAACACTTTCGCTCCCCTGGCTGTCGCCGGCGACGGCTTCTACGACGCCTACCTTGCGCTGGAGCCCGGACCCCACCTGCGCTTCCCTCGACATGACCACCACGACCGGATCCACGCCGCGGTGACCCTGAAAGGCGCGGACCTTGAAGGTGGCATGCGCGACGGCCGGAGTTCGTTCGAGCTCAACGCCTATGCCCCGCGGGGTGTCGTCGAATCCGACGGTGACCGCTGCATCTTGGCCACCCTCGAATTCCTCTCAGTGAATCTGGAATCGTCTAGCGGTGGCCGGTTGCACTTCACTGGACTGCTGACCGGCGCCGAGACGTACCCGCAGGACGTTCACGACCGTATCGCCGCCGGCATCCCGCTCACGGAGATTGCCGAGTTGCAGGGCGACTACGACAGCATTCGGTACCTGCCACCCCGCTACATCCCGCTTCGGGACTACTTCGGCTGGATCGCAGACGTCCGGCTCATCCCCCGCCCGGTCAACGGCTAAGGCCGCTGCGAAGCTGCCTGGTCCCCGCTGTAGATGAAGGCGAGATCGTTCAGTGTCTGCAGGGTCAGCAGATGCCCCTGTTCCAGGACCACCTCGCTGCTTTCCGGAGATCGGGACGTGAGCATCGTGCCGAGGTCGTTGCGCACAGCCGTGGCCTTGAAGAAGATCAAAGAGACCGCCTCAAGGGCTGTTCGAACGCCCGCCCGCTCCCGCCACAGCCGGGACTTCCACGCAAGAATCCTGGGCGCTGCGGGCAGTCCGGCCGGCGCCGTGTGGAGGTCAACGAAAACCTCAGGCAGCCATCCCTGCTTCGTCTCGGCCCAGCGGTAGCCTACGGAAACCGGGCCGCGTTTTCGTGAGGCGTAGGTAGCGGTGACGTTGAGGATTTTCCGGGTGTCGTCGAGCACGGTGTAGCCCAGCCTCACGTCCCGGAGTTGCTCGTGCTTGCACGCCTGGATGAATTCCTGCACCGACTTGTCCCAGAGACGGTCCGTCACGTCGTTTTCCATAGTCCCCTACCCCCGCCATGAACGATACCGGCCGGGACTGACCGCCAGGCACGACGACCCGCCGGAGCATCGCGGTGACCCATGCACGAGCCTCCGCACACATGGCGTGACATGAACATCCAGATCCGCCGCATCCCCAACGACACCATCGTCGCCCTCGCAGCCCAGTTGAACGGACTTCACGTCCAGACCGACTTCACCGACATCAAGGGTCGGCTGGTGTCCGGCAACCTCCAGTCGGCCAGGCCTCTGGACGACGGCCGTATCGCCATCACCCTGACCCGCTACCTGAACGGCGAGCATGTCCTGGACGGTGCCACCGTGCCTTCCGGCAACGACCCCCTCGGGCGGCCCTGGCGCACAGCCTTCCATATTCCTGAAGGGAGCGGACTGCTCCCATCCCTCGAAGCGGCCTGACCATTACGCGATTGCGACGGTGGGACCGAAAGCCAGCCGGCGGACAGACCTAGAATCAGGTGCATGACGACCACGATCACCCCGGCGGAGGCCCGCGACTACCTCGGCGATTACCTCAACCAGGAGGCGGAGGACCACCCCGACGCGGAGGACTGGTTCTACGACCTCGAGGATCATCTCCGGTCGCTCGACACCAGTCATCCGATCTGTGGTCGGCTCGTCGTTGCACTGGAGCCTTTCCTCAATGACGATGAGCGGATTGGTTCCATGATGTACCCGGTGGGCGAAACCATTGCCTTTCTCGAACGAGAGGCTCCCGGCGGACCCTTTGACAGCTACCTCGCCGGGTTGACCGCTGCTATTGAGGCGGACCACCAGCGCTGGGTAGCGCACGTCGCAGCAGCGGGGACTGAGGCGGCGTGGACCGTCGAGTCCGGCCCGCCAGAACTTTGAGCCCAGACGGTCTCCTCTAAGCAGCTTTCACGACCAGCAGTTCATCCCATTCTGTGGTGTAGCGCGGGGACAGGGCCTTCCTCTGCATTCCCCAATCAGGGGCTTCCACCATTCCGGCGCGGCCGAGACCGATGGAGCCTGTTCCGAACCGTTCCATGATGTCCCCAAGGAGCGCCCCGATGTGTTTTTCCTCGTGTGCGGTGGCGAATGCGGGCAGCTGAGGCGCGGCGCCGGCCGGTGAGAGGTCCATCAGCATCACCCCGGCCCGCGCGTAGGGAACGCCGTCCACGATGCGGCCCTCCAGCGCCCCCGTGGCGGCCTTCGTAAGCAGAACCGGGTCAGCGGTGGGCGCCGGGAGTTTGACGGTCGCAGAAGGGAACGAGGCGGCTGTCTGGTTGAAGTGGGAAGTGCCGGCGAAGCAGGACATCAGCTTGGTCTGCTGATGGTCCTTGGCCAGGCGGATAGCGGCCTGCTGGGCGTAGATCGCCATCACCTCATGCATCCTGGCCGCGGAGGTCACCGGCTTCGAGAACGACCGGGAAAAGATGAGCTGCTGCTTTGCCGCGACCTCATGCTCCATCGGGATGCAGGGGATCCCGTTGAGCTCCATGATGGTCCGCTGCATCAGGACCGAGAACTTCTTGCGCATCACCACCGGGTCGGTGGCTTTCAAGTCGGCGATCGTGAAGATCCCCATGGCGTTCAGCTTCTTGCCGAGCCTGCCGGCGATCCCCCAGATGCCGGTCACCGGGACCTTGGACATCACGGCCTGCGCGGTGTCGGGAGGCAGCAGGTCATAGCTGCAGACGCCGTCCATGTGCGGGTTTTGCTTGGCCAGGCGGTTGGAGAATTTGGCCAGCGTTTTCGTGGCCGCGATGCCGACGCAGACGGGCAGTCCCACGTGCCTTGCGACGGCGGATTTCATCTCGCGGCCGACCCGGTGCAGCTCTTCGGCGCTCCCCCTGAGCGCCACGAATGCTTCATCAATACTGTAGATCTCAAGGTCATAGGAGAAGCGGCCCAGGAGCTCCATGACCCTGCTCGAAAGGTCGCCGTAGAGCTCGTAATTGGAGCTGCGGTGGATCAAGCCGGTGCGTTTGGCGTCGGCTGCGAGCTTGAACCAGGGGTCGCCGTTTTCGATGCCCAGGGACTTGGCCTCATTGGACCTGGCAACCACGCAGCCGTCGTTGTTGGACAGCACGACGACGGGCTTGCCTTCCAAGGTGGGATCGAAGGCGCGCTCACAGGACACGTACATCGAGTTCACGTCCACCAGGGCGATCCGCTGCGGCCCCTTAGACATGGTGCAGGCACCGGGTAACGGTCCCCCAAATGGAAAGCTCGGCCAGTTCCGGGACGACGAGGTCCGGGTAGTCCGGGTTCTCGGCGGCCAGCCTCACGCGCCCGTGCTCGAGCCGGAGTCGCTTGATGGTCAGCTCACCGTCGACGATGGCGACAACGACATTGCCGTCAACCGGCGTGATCGCCCGGTCCACGACCAGCTCGTCGCCGTCGGAGATGCCTGCGCCTTCCATGGAGTGCCCCGACACCCGTACCAGGAAGGTGGAGGTGATGTCCCTGATCAGGTGGGCATTCAGATCGATCCGGCCGGTGAAGTAGTCCTGGGCGGGGCTGGGGAAGCCTGCCGGAACAGCCACGGGACAATACAAGGGGCCTGTGTCGTCCAGACCGACCACGGTGAGGGCGGATACGATGACGGCCCGCATCGTCCACCACCTTTCCACATTCAAACATGTGTTCTACACAGCTTTATCCACATGTGAACATCTCTTCGAAGAAATTATACGGCCGATACACGCTTAGAGAGCCGGGGCCTTTCAGTCCCGCTCCAGAAATCGCACGCACCACCAACGCCTGACCCGGTGTGGCCGAAGACGTATCGGCTCGCAGCCGCACACATTCCGGGCATGACAGCAACATTGATCGCGCCCGTCGGCGCCCACGCCCTGCTCGACATCGCCTGGGACCGCCAGGCCATCCTGTCCGAACACCTCGGCACTGCTCCGGCCACCGCCTTGGACGAAAGCCAGAAAGCCCACATCGTCGGCAAGTGGTCCAAGGACCGCGCCGTAACCGAGGACCTGCTGGCCAAGGCCCGCGGTGCCGCCGATACCATCCCGCGCCTCGAACAGAGGCTCGCCGAGCTGGACTACCTGACCGGCCATACCGACCACCTGCCGGTGCAGCGCTGACCGTCACTCACCCATCCCTGCAGCCCCGCCAGTCACCGACCGGCGGGGCTGCTCTCTTGTGATGAGCGTTCGGCCGCCATCCCTACACATGAGGCTCATGATCCTCGACCTCCTGCACCTTTACGCCGCGTGGCTTTTCGCCGCCGTCATGTTCATCTGGCTGGGCTCCGTCCTGTACCGGACGACCCGCAACACCTTCGGTACTGAGCAGTCCCCGGAGGGGGTCGCAGCTCCGACCCCCTCCCTCAACATCCCCGCCCGTCCGATCCGGAAACCGCGCGTCCCGCTGACCCACGCCGCCTGACCCCGATGCGGTGAGCGGAGCCGGAATCTCCGCACACATGACCGCCATGACCACCACACTGACCCGCCCCCGCCGTTCAGCTGCGCTCCCCCTGACCGTTGACACGGCCCAGGTGTGGGGTGCTCTTCTCTCCTCGTATTCCGAGGACACCGGCGGCATCTCCGTCTGGTCCACGGAGGACGGTGCGCTGCGGTACGCCGAGCGGGTCCTGGCCGCCCAGCCCGGCATCGAGTTCGAACTGATGACCTGCGAGGGCAATGGGCCCTGGCGATCCGTCGACGGCAGCCTCAGCATCCGCGAGGTCATCGCCCTCCGGTGGTCCGCGTGATCCGGAGCCTCCTGCAGCGAGAGGATGCCGCCGGGGTAGCGTCCCGCATGCTGCTCGGAGCCCTACTCGTCGGAGTCATCTCACTGGCCGGCTCTGCTGTCTCTTTCGATGCACCACACGACCAGCCAGCACAGGAATCTTTTCGGTGAGCAGCAGCGACCGGGACCGGCGCGGCAGGCCCCACTCCGACAAGTCCTGCCCGGAGTCTGCTAACGGCGGCTGCGTCTACTGCCACACAGGGGACCAGAAGCCTTCCCTTCGCCGCCGGGCCCGCCGCGCTGGCAAGCGTGCCGTCCGGAACGAGGACCGCTCATGACCTACGACAAACTCCTTGTCGTCACCAGCGCCCGCTGGCTTGCAGATGACCTGCGTTCCGCCGGCACCGTCGACGTTGAGCACAGCCTCGGGCTGGACGCTCCGACACTGGACGGCACCACCGCCCTGTGGTGCTCCGGCGCCTGGGCAACCAGGCTGCTGAAGAGCGGCTCGGATCATTCCTTCCTGTCCGCCGGTCCCGACTGGCTGACCCGGATCCCTAAAGAGTTCCTCGGCCGCGACGTGTGGGCCTGCGAACTGGGTGACCTGCCGTACCGGGGCACCGACCCGAAGTTCTACAAGCTGGCCGAGCACAAGCACGCCGGCATCCCCGCGGGACTGCGCATCGGCCGGGGCATCTTCCAACGGACTGCAGGCGCCGCCTTCGACTTCGCCACCGGATATGAAACGCTGCACGTCATCGGCTCCGACCCGATGGAGTACGTCCGTGAATACAGGTGCTTCATCGCCCGCGGCAAGGTGACCGCAGCTTCCTTCTACCTGGCCACCGTTCCCGGCATCCACGACAGCACCGTGACCATCACCTGGGACGCCTACGAGCCAGCCCGCTCCCCTGACGCTTCCGCCGCTGCCACCTTCGCCCAGCGCGTCGTCCACGCCATGGGCGCAGACCAGCCACCCGGATACAGCCTCGACGTCGGAGAGGACAAGGACGGCAACTGGTCCGTCATTGAAGCCAATGCCGCCTGGTCCTCGAACATCTACCACGCGCCGGTGGCCGGGGTCATCGAATCGGTCCTCGCCGCCCAGGAGCCGGGTAACGACCATTGGGCGTGGCGGCCCGACGGGCTCTTCCTGTCCCGCGCCCGCCCGCTGCCTGCGGGAACCCCGCTTTGATGAGCCCGACAACCAGGCGGCGTACCGCGGCCGAGACCCTCGAAGAGCTGGATCGGTTCCAGCAGGCTCACGGCAGGCTGCCCAAATCGAACGCCACCGACCCTGCCGAGAAGTACCTGGCCAACTTCCTGTTCACCACGCTCCGCCAGAAAGAACGGCGCGGCACCCTCAAGCCCGAGCTCCGGGAACGGGCGGCGGGAATCCCCGGAGCCCTGAAGCTGGACACCCACCCCGACCAGGATGCCCTCCTCGACGAGCTGAGGGATTTTATCCAGGTCAACGGCTACGCCCCGCGACACTCCCGCAAAGGGGTGCCGGCCCGCGAGGTCCAGCTCCGGGCCTGGGTCAGCAACAACCTGTATCTGGATCCGGCCAGGAAGTCGCCACGGCTGCGGGCCCGGCATGAGGCCATATCCGCGCTACTCGCCACCGCGCCGTCCTATGCCGAAAAGGACCTTGATGACCGCATCGCCCTCGCCGAGGAATTCGTCCGGGAGAACGGCTACCGACCTTCCAGCCGAGCCATGTCCTGGCTGAAGGACTACGTCCATGGGACCTACCATCTGGATGGTCCGTTCGGCACAGGGTCGCGGCTCAACGACATCCGCGCCGCACGGATCAAAGCGATCCTGGCCTATCCGAGCATCGTCGAGTACAGCTGGAACCGGAACTTCGACCAACTCAAGGACTATGCCTCCCGCCACGACGGCGCGCTGCCGGGGAACTGGAGCCATCCGTTGTTCAGCTGGCTGACCGTCCAGCGCCGCCAGTACCGGCGGGGCAGGCTGAGCCCGGAGCGCGTAAGCACCCTCCGCACGCTGCCCGGAGTCCTCCCCGAGGTACAGAGTCTCGAACAGGCCGCCTGAGGCGCCGGCACCGACAGATTGGCTACTGTTGCGGGATGGGAAAAGCCAGCCGCCGCAAGAAGGGCGCCGGGAACGCGCGCAGCATCAAGATCCAGGATGCCTCCTCCGTCATCGACGCGTTCTATTCAACGTCGCAAATGCTGGGGCAGCAAGGCAAGGAGTCGGCCGCGCACGCCATTGGCAAGCTCGAGCAATGGGAGCAAAGCCCGGTGATGCTCCGCGTCGACCTTGACTTCGCACTGGCGCTGGCCGACACCAACCCCGACATCACGGTCGCCGAGGACTGGCTGGACAGGATGCCATACGGCGCGATCGGCTTTTCGCTACCTGACCCGATCGTCCTGACCCTCCACAATCGCACTTTCCGGTTTATCGGGATGGTCGCCACAGGCATCAGTGTCACGGCAGACAGCACAACACACGAGCCCCTCCAGGACGCCGAAGGCATCTCCTGCTCGTGGATAGTCACCGTCGATGGATTTCCCCCTCCCGGGGCCATTCCTGTCCTGTTTCTGAGCCGCGGCGAGATCGTCACCGGCGAGAAGACCTTGGGGGACTACATCGCCGATGCAACTCAGCGCCGGGATTTCGACGGCGACCCCGCCGCGGCAGCGCTCATAACGACCCTCTCCTTGCAGCTAATGCTTTACCTGGCATCCGCTGAGCCTGATGTTGACTGGCTCCCGCCGGCCAGTGTCGCCCGCCCGCACCATATGAAGGACGCCAGGATCGGGCACCTCGGATGGAGGGTCGGATCGGCGTTCCGCCAGATCTCGGGCAGCCCGTCCAGCTCCGGCATCTCAGACGGCGGCTGGCGCATGCCGCCCCACATCCGGCGCGCCCACTATAGGCGGGTCCGCGTCGCCATGCGGGATGCTGCCGGCAAGATCACCGGGACCAGGAGCGGTATCGAGGGAGTCGACTGGGCCTATGAAACCCGGTGGATTCCGCCGACGCCGGTCAACGCCGAGAACGGCGTCGGGCCAGTGGTTCGTGACGTCACAGAGCGGGCGCCTGTCTAGCTTTCGGTCAACGGATCAAAGCAGTCCGGCCTTGCTCGTTCCAGGGTGGGGAGCACCGGCAGCGCCTCCGCACACATTAGGGTGGACACGAACACCGATTCGAACGGGGAACATCATGGACACTGAAATCGCTGAATGCATCGACAACGACGTTGCCAGCCTGACCTGCGTCTGCGGCAACTCCGCCTCTGATGAGGGCCTGATTGCGGCCAACTCGGACGGCTACCCGGTCCATATCGAAGAAGGCGAAGTCCCCGCCGGCCTCGCTCCATGGCCTGAGGACGATGACATCCACACGCTCTGCCCGTCCTGCGGCAGGGTGTACCGCAACTGGGACATCGAGCACGACGGCGAAGCCCCGGTCGTCCTGACTGTCGATGTCGCCAAGGGCCCGATCGCCGAGGCCATCAAGGTCCACTGGCAGCAGATGTAGCCCGTGGCATGGCCTAAGAGCCCGGTGGCCTGGCTCGGCCTGGCCGTCCTCTCGTTCCTCTGCCTGGGGCCGGTCTTTTTCGTCGGGATTTTCGCCGCCGGAAAGGACATCGATGAGACCTGCGCGGCGGCCGGCCAGACCTACGACCGCGTATACCGGCACCTGAACTGGCGAGAACCCGGTCAGCTGTACCCGCTGCACAACAAGTGCAACGCGGAATACGACACAGTCCCCTTCTGGGTGAACCCGGTGCTGGCGATCCTCGCCATCCTGACCGTTGTGTTCTTGGGTCTTAGCATCCGGGCCGCGATGCGGAGAAGGTCCTCCCACATGCCCTCTGTCCCAAGAAGCTAGGGGGGCAATGCCGGGGAGCCGATCACGCTGCTCCGCACACATGTCCGGCATGGAAGAACTTATCGCCGAGCTCAAAGCCCTCGCGGCCCGGCACGCGACCTCCCCCAACCCTGACGTCCAGTCCATCTTGGGCGGACTGAACACCATTCTGGAGCGGGCCGAAGTAACGCCGGCCGCCTACCAGTACCGGCACCATCTCGGCTGGGACAACACGTGGCTGGACCTGGACGAAAACCAGGTCACCCTCGTGCTGAAGAACGGCCACACTGTCGAGCGCCGCCGGATCGCCGGGGATTGGGAAGCGGTCACGGAGGCACCCAGTGTTTCCGATTGACCACACCTCTGACCGGCCCGAAGTCCCCTACTCGGAGCGCATCTTCGCCGCGTCCAAGGACGTTTTCGACGCCTACGCGCGTGACGAGGAATGGACCCGTGCCGTGCCGCTGCACGAGGCCTACGTCCTGTTCTTCATGGAGACCGTCAGCGACGCCATCGGCGCCCTCAACCAGCAATGGAAAGACAACGGCATGATGGGCACCTTCCCGGATTCCCTCGCGGTGCAGGATGAGCTGAAACGGATCATCTGCCTGGAGGACAAGCAGACCCAGGAAGCCCAAGAGGCTGCAACGCGAAAACCGAAGGAGGGCTAGATGGCCAAGACACCGGGCACCGACCCGCTGGGCGCCCTGCACGCCGCGATGACTTTCAGCTCGATGGACTGGGGCGCCTCTCAGGACACGGCCTGCATTTACGGCATCGCTGTCGGCTGGGACGGCCCGGCCATGGCCGAGCTGGCAAGTAAGTTCCATTGGTCCCCGCAGAAGGTGACTAACCTGAGGAAGCTGCGCCGGTACTACCGGGCAGCGGAACGCGCCGAGGAACGCCGGCGCCAACCAGCGCTCCGCAAAAGAACGGACGGGTAGAAGTAAGCCATGCCATCGAACAGCCACCGCTGGGACGAGAGTTTTGCGTCTGTCGTCCGCTGGAAGGAAGCCCATGGGCACCTGCCGGGCAGAGGCGGCCCGAACCAGGAGGAGACACGTCTCCATGACTGGTTGCGGGACCAGAAGCGAAAAGCTCGCACTGGGATCCTTACTGCTCCACGCGTCGCCCGGCTTGTGTCCCTCGGAGTACCCATCATCACCGATAGGTCGAAGGACAACCAGGACCTGATCGACTGGGCCCAGGCCAAGGGCCGGCCGCCCCGCAATCCGAGGAACCCGGACCCGGTTGAGCGTTCCCTCTGCTGGCGGCTCGATAGGTTGCGTAGCCGTTATCGCAATGGAATATCCCGGATTGGCGACCTGGAGACTCTGCTGACGATCCCCGGAGCTCTGCTGGACAGTGAGCAGCCCGCAGCCAGGGAAAGGCTGGAGGCACTGCGCCTGACAACCGCTGAACAGGAGCAGTCCCTCACTTTCCGCGCGAAGCAGCCCGTGGATCCAGCCCGCTGGGAAGCCTCGTTCAAGGATCTCAACGCCTGGTTCACGGGACATCAGTCCCTGCCGCGGCGCCGCAGCGAGAATGCCGAGGAACTTCGCATCGCCAACTGGCTGAACATCCAGCGCACACATGCCCGCAAGAACACCCTCAGTCAGGACCGGGAAGACAAGCTCCGCACCGTCCCCGGCGCCCTCGAACCCCGCGCCCGGCGACTGAGCGACGTCGACCTCGCCAAGGGATTGGCCTCCTTCCATGCTGAACACGGGAGGCTTCCACGGCAAAAGAAAGAGGGGGAGCACGCAGCTGCCGGCTACCTCACCCGGCTCCGCGGGATCATTCGGGCCGGGGAGGCCTCCGAGGAGGCTTTGGCGGTGCTCGAAGGCATCCCCGGCGCGGCCACGACAACCGCGCCCAGGCAGCGTCATTCCGTGGACCAACGGCTACAGCAGCTCCGCGAATACATTGACGAAAACGGCCATCTCCCGTCCTCGGATGTGCCGGCACTCAGCCGTTGGCTTGCGAGGGCAGTGCGTGGCACGGCGTCCACCAATCCTAAGGAAGCGGACCGAGCCAGGACCGCTGCTCAGGCCCTGACAGAGGGGTACACGCCGGCGTGCAAGACCCACGCGCGGACCGGCTCCAAGTTTCCAGGAAGAAAGCGTCGTTTCATCCCGTCCGGGTATGTCGCACAGCTCGAAGAGTATGTCGCACGTCACGGTCACCTCCCGTCGGCCGGACGAGGAGCCGAACCGATGTTTAGTCGCCTGCGTCTGAGGAAGCTCCTAGCAAACCCAAGCATCACCGAATCCCAGACGGCACGCATCAACGCCCTGCTGGCTGCCCCTTCGTGGGGCCGGGGCAACACGGACAGACCTGCGAAAATTGCGGCCTTTTATGCTGCCGAAGGCAGACTTCCCAGACAGGGTGCCCCCGCGCCGGAAAGTGCACTGGCTCATCTACTAACGCGCCTGCGCGTTGAGGCCCGGGAAGGCCGGATGCCTCCCAGCTGGCTGAAGATCCTTGCGGACGTCCCGGGAGCCCTGATCGAGCCGGGCCGCCACTGACGCGCAGCCTCTCTTCCGTTCCGGAGAGACCTCCGTCCGCCGCCGCACACATGATGTCCATGGCTATCACTGCAACCGACGCCCGCGGAGCGACGATCAACATCGGCGACGTCGTCACCTACGTCACCGGCGGCCGCTACCCGGAGATCATGACCGCCGAGGTTCTGGACATCAAGGTGAAGGTGAAGCTGGCCAACATGGACCACCTCAACAGGACCGGCTCCTGGCGCCGCTTCACCAACCGCGACGATTCCAGGACTTCCTGGGTAGACGCCCACCGCGCCATCGTCGTCGAAGTACTCCCCTTCGTCGAAGGACGCCAGAACACCGGGGAGATCAAAGATGCCTAGCATTCCGCGCACCATCCTGGCCGGTGAGCTCACCTCCGAACACCGCGGACAGTACTTCCGGTCGCTGACCTACCCGAACGCCAACAAGTCCGCCCGCGAGGGACGCCACCTGCACACGTACCAGGCCGACACGATCCATCACCTGAAGAACGGCGCGGTCCTCGTCAACGGCTCCCATCCGTACCTTCGCCCTGACTCGGTGCTGACGGTATGGGACCCCATCGCCGGAGCACCGGAGATGGTCGACGACGGCATTCTGGGTACTGTCGACGCCCTCGACGCCCTGCCCATCACAGCCATCATCATGAACCCCGACGGGAACCCGCACGCCTACCAGAAGCGGTGGTGTCTGATCGGCGGCCAGAAGCTGGCCCGCTGGTTCTGCACCACCGACACTGACTGGCCCGAATCCTCTGAACGGCTGCTGCGCGACGGCGCCACATACACCGTGCTCTGGCTCCCGAAAGGAACGTCATGACCTACGACAGGCTTCTTGTCCTCGGCCAAACCCATGCGCCTGAGGCGGCCGCGGCTCACCTGGCGTCCTCGGGCGTCCTGACCGTCCAGGCAAGCACCAGCAACCACGTCCCCGCCACCATGGAGGGGACCGCCCTCTGGGTCGGCACAGAGGGTGCGACCCGTCTTCACAACGCAGGCGTCGAACTGCCACTCCTCTCGCCGGGACCGTCATGGCTGTCCACCGCCCCGGGCCACCTGCTCGGCCGCAAGGTCTTGTGCACCACCGCAGGCCGGCTCCTCACCGACTGGAACGGCCCCGGCGTGTTCCGTCTCGCCGAGCAGAAGCACGGGACTGTCAGCGAAGAGAAGACCTACAGAGACCCCGCTTCCTTCGTTGCCGAGGTCGGCAAGTATCGGTACCGTCTGCAGGACCTGGTGGCCGGCGCGCATGTCATTTGCCTCAGCGCCGGTCAACTACGTCGACCGCTACCGGGTCTTCATCGCCGATGGAGAATTGTCCGCCTCTACCCGTATCGCCACCTCAACCAGGCCGGGCAAGCGGGACGACGCCTACGAGGGCACCGACGAGGACCGGACCGCTGCCGCGATGCACTTCGCCCAGGTTGTTCTGGATGGCACCGTCTGGCACCGGCCCCCAGGCTTCAGCATTGACGTTGGGCTGACCATGGAAGGCTCGTGGCAGCTCATCAGCGCCGGTCCGTCCTGGGCCGCCGCCTACCACCTGGCCAATCCTTCGGGCGTTGTGGCCTCGATCCTCTCGGGGCAGGCCCCCGATTACAACCACTGGAAATGGGTCCCGGACCAGCTCTTCCAGTCCAGCATCTTCAGGGCTTGGCGGGCCGCGGTATGACCCCCAGCGACCAGGGCACGCCCCGACCTGATAGGAAGGGCATTGTGATTTCACCTGATGATGAGCTTTACGACATCGACAACCGCCCACCCAACTGGGAGCTCCGGCTCAACCTGACGATCGGGCTGGCCATCTACGTTGCCCTTGCGGGTGTGGCACCGCTCTTCATCCTTCACTGGCTCGGACTACGTCAGTGGGCGCTGATTGGGATTCCCCTGGCCGGTGCGGCAGCGGCAGTGTGGTGCGCTCTGAGGGACCTCAAACGGCGCGGCCTCCAGGCCAAGGCCCTCTACGCAGCTCGCGGGGGAAACCCGGCCGGCACGAGTGACATCCTGTTCGGCCAGATGCGCTACAGCATCGAACCTGACGGCCGCTGGAGGTGGCCCGAGCAGACCTACAGCAGCGACTAAACAAGTGGTCAATTGCTGCGGGGAGAGTCCGGGAGCTCTCCGTACACATGTTCGGCATGACCTCGATAGACACGATCCTTGACTCCGTCGGCATCAACTGGCAGGACCTCGCCAGCCAGGTAACCGAGCACCGGCGCATGTCCGGTGACATGGAGCTGGTCCTTGCCAGCCACTTCCCGGTGGAGGACCTGGCGTGCGCTGTCGAGCAGCTTGCTGCGCGGCTGGCCGGTATCGCGGACGAGATGACCCACAACCTTGGTGACTTCTACGTGGGCGACCTCGCCGGGGACGTCATTGACATGACGAGTGATAGCGACCGCAAAGATGCAACGGAGATCATCCGCACCCATCTGGGACTTGGCTCCAACGGGCCCGACGGGACCGCGCCCATTCTGAGCAGCGTCTCCATCTTCGGCTACCCGGACCTTCGATGCGTCACCCACACCGTCCTGAACTTCGAGGAGAAGTCCTTCGACAGCACCAGCTACCTGGTGCACATCCACACCGGCTGCATCACTCCCGTTGCCGAAAACCAGACAGCCGTTGAGGCAGCCGGTCTCCTGACGAGCAACGGAGGAACGGATGACTGAGGTGCTGCTCCACGAAAAGCTTCCCGCCATCGAGTCCCTCGAGGAACTGGCGTCCCTGCCCCAATATTCGGTTGTCCTTGTCCGATCCACCATCCAGACGAACTTCCGCACGGCATGGACCTTGTCCATCATCGACGGAACACGGTCCTGGCACTCGTCTTCATGGCGTGCCCAGCCCACAGACGGCGAGCTCTTCGGCTCCACGGACGAACCGATCATCCTGCTGTACAAGCCGCTGGAACAGTTCGGCATCGGAACGCGCCGTGATGACGGGTGGCTCGACATCCACGGCAACATCGACGCCTTCGACACACTCGACGCGGCCCGGGCGAAGCTGCCGGCGGCTCTGGCTGCCAATCCCAGCGCCGTCCTCGCCCACAGGATCGACCCTGGACGGTGGCAGCTCCACGACGAGCACTGACCTGTTGATGACGGGTTCAGTCCCGGCCGCACACATAGCGGGCACAGGTGCATCTAGATCCAGACAGGAGCCGGACAGTGACCGTCATCATCGACTTCCCTCTCAAAGCAACACCACAGGCAGCCACCGTGAACATCGTTTCCGACCCGGTACTGCACGAACTTCTCCGCAAGGCAGTCGTTGCCCACCGGGCCGGTGAAGCACGCACCGCCGGGTCCCTCGCTCACCGCCACCACCTCGCCGTCTCCGTGGCTGTCCTGGACGCCATCGAGATCGTCATGGGTGTCGGCGGCCTGGCCAGGGAACTCGGACAGCATATGGATGCCCGCATCACTGATGTCAGGAAGCTGGCCCGGGTCGCCCGCGACTTCGACGGACCCCGGACGGCCTGAACATCACGCCCCGATAATCCCCGGCGCGGAGCTGATCCTCTCGTCGGGGATTACTCTTGTCCGGTGAGTCTTGCCCCGCCGTCCGCACACATGATCTCCATGCCTTCAAGCCCCTGTGCCACCGCCCCCACTGCTCTCGCTATTTGCAACTGCAAACGGGCCAGGAAGCGCCATGAACACGGCGAATACGGCACCTACAAGTACCACCGCTGCCGCTGTGCCCCCTGCAAATGGGCAAATGCGGAGTACAACAGGCTGGCCAAACAGCACCGGTCCCGACGGGAGATGGTGGACGCTGACCTGGTCCGCGCCCGGGTCGCCAAGCTTCGGGAAGCCGGGATCACCGTCCTCGAGATGGCAGAGCTCTGCGCCATGAGTCCCAAAGTGCTGAATTACGCCGTCAATGGACGCGGCGGCAGGAAGCCAAAGAAGGTACAGGCCAGCACCTTCCGGGCGCTGAACGCCATCGGGTTCAAAGACATCGCATCACTGGACCGCCCCGGCGGCAGACCTGTGAACGGGGACGTCTCCCGCAGCCAGGTCCAGTCCCTTTACAGCTTCGGCTGGCCCAGCTCCATGATCGCGCAGCGGATCGGCGTCAGCAGGCACAGCATCAAAGCCCTCCTGGCCGGCCAGAACATTACCGAGGCCGCGCGCGCCGCCATTGATTCTTTCTACGCTGAGGTACGGGGGACAGAGCCAGTGCTGAGCACCCCGTCCGAACGCGCAGCATCCACCGCTGCCAGGAACCGCGCCATCGCCAACGGCTGGACAGCTGACACCGCCACTGACCACGAATATGCCAGGTACTCCCGAGCGCACTAGGCGGTGATTGTGAAGGCGGAGTCCGCACACATGGCTTCCATGCCTTCAAGCCCTACCGCCGCCGGTCCCACCGATCTGGCCGAATGCGACTGCCCCAAAGCCCGTCACGATCACGGAACCAGGGACATGTACGGCTACCACAAGTGCCGCTGCACCCCGTGCGCTGCCGCCAGCCGGGACTATTACCGGTCCACTGCACACCTGACCCGGACGAAGAAGTGGGCCAGTGCCGAGCTGGCCCGCCAACGCATCATCCAGCTGCGGGCTGCGGGTCTGACCATGGACGCCATGGCCGATCTTTGCGGCGTCCGTGTCAGCAACCTGCACTACATCCTCAGCGGTCCGGGCGGCAGGACGGTCCAGCGGATCCTGGCCAGCACCCTGGATTCCCTGAATGCCATCAGCTACAAGGACGTTGCCGGCCGGCCGATCAGCAAGGACACCCGCGTCGACGGAGCGGTACCCAGGCTGCAGACCATGGCACTGCACGCAGCGGGCTGGTGCTCGGAAGACCTGTCCTCCCGCAGCGGGATCAGCGTCCAGACATTCAACAAGCTCATGCGGGGCTCCGGTACCACCCACGAGATGCGGCAACGCATCAACGTCCTCTACAACAGGCTTCACGGAACGGTGCCCCCGGAAGCCGAACCTCTTCAGCGCATCCGCGTCCGCAGGGCTCTCCGGAAAGCCGAAGCGAACGGCTGGACACCGGGCATGGCCCAAAGCCTCGATTACGAGGAGGCTGCCTGAGCGGAGACGTTCCGCGGTGGATCCGCACACATAACGGGCATGACAGCAACAGCTCCCGCCGACACCGCCACCTGCGACAAGGTCCGCGACCCGCTCCGTGAACTGCCCGAATTCGCCGGCAAGATGCTCTGGACCTGCCACAAGCCCGCGGGTCATGACAAGCGCGGTGCGCACCTGATGATCAACGACAAGGGCCAGAAGACGCACTGGCGAGGCGCCGACAATGAGTAGCGCCGAAGCCCCGCCCGTCCAGCTGCCGAGCCGCCTGCATGTCATAGGGGCACCCGAGCCTTCCTGGGACGTGCACTACTTCACAGTCGAGGCGAGCCTGGATGCCGAGGTCCGGAAGCGGCTCCGCTCCAAGCAGCAGGTCCCCAGCTGCACCGCTGTCCGTGACCTCTTCGCGGGCATGGCGGAGGCCGGAACGGTCATCCTGACCTGCGAGAAGGACCACCACATGGACGTCCACGCCCACCGGATGACCAATCCGGACGGGAGCGTCACCACGTGGCGGCACTGACCCAGCTCGACGTCGAGTGCCTCGAATTCCAGACCGGGTTCCTCAGCGGGCTCGTGCTTGGTTCTTGGGGCGAGCCGGAATTGCTGCACCAGTACGCAGGCCGCTACGCCGACGTCCTGGCGGTGCTGGGCCGCACCAAGGAATCCGATTACTACGCCACGATTGCCAGTGGCTCCTGCACCCTCGTTGGCCGGGCCGCGAAGGTTGCCTGGGCGAAGCGGCCTCTCCGGCGCCGCCTTTCCTCAGGAACAGCCGCCCGGCAGCAATGGCAGAGCGCCTTTACGGACTCCCTGTTCATGGAAGCAGACGATCAACTGCGCCTCATCCTCGACGAGACCACAGCATTCCGTGCCCAAATCGCCCACGACTTTGAGCCCATCCTGCCCGCCCGGTGACGCCAGCCGTCGTGTCCGCACACATAGCGGCCATGGAAACCACTGACTCGCGCATTGACGCGATCTACCAGGCAGATCCCCAACTGCGGTTCGTTGGCCGCGGCACTATCACTGACGTCCTGAAAGCCGCGGAGGCAACAGGCCTCATCGCACCCGCCACCCAATCCGGCGGCCTTCAGTCCGTGCCGGCCGGTAAGGCAGCCTGATGACGGCGGCCCGCGTCGAAGCTGCCGCCCGTGCGGACTTCAACCTCAGCCGTGGTCTTGAAGCCGACGATTCCGGCTGGGACGAGATCGGCGGTGCAACCCGCGCACAATCACTGGCCCGCGGCGCGGCTATCGTGGCCGCCATCGACGCTGCCGATGACCGGGTGCGACTGACGTTGCCCGAATTCAACGCCATCAAAGCTGACGCTATCGGCGACCTGAGCTCCGCGCTGCACCAAAGCTGGGACGTCGAATCCCGTACCGCCGCCCAGGCCGCTGGCGTCCCCGACTTCATCGAGCAGTATCGCGCAGCCCTCGGTGACCACTACCTGGAGCCGGCCAATCATGAAGCGGCGATGGCGTCGCTGGTCCGCGAACGGACCGCGGCAGCCTTGCGCTCCACGGCCGAACACTTCGATGCCGCATCCCTGTCGGACATCACAGGCGACATGGACATCGATCCTGCCGTTCCCCCGCGATTCAAACGCATTATGATCCGAGGCTGCGCCGACTGGCTGCGGACCCGGGCGGACGAACTCGACGAAGAAACCCGCACCCCGTACTACCGCGTCAACACCCGGGCAGTCATCGACGAGGACCGCCACACTGCACTCCTCCGCGTCCTGCATGACGTCGTCCAGAGAGCGAAAACACTCGCGGTCGGAGACCGGCGCTCACCGTCGTTCATCATGACGGATCACTTGGTGGCAGCTATCGAAAGCATCGGGGAGAAATAATGACCACTTGGCCCTTCGCCCAGCCCGGCGGAATCACCGACCCGCCCTTCACGTCCGAGGACCCGCTGGTCTGCGCCCACCAGGCACTCCGGCTCAAGAGCCTGTTGCGGGAGTTCGCTGGCCGGTACGCGGAAACGTGGGTGGTTCTGAACCGCCTGGAGATCGTCTACCTGTGCGCGGGACGGCGCGTTGATGCCGACCGAGTCCACCAGGACAAGCTCAAGTTGGCGTACATTCGCCCTCCCAGCCCCGAGGAGGGGTACGGGTTCTTTGGCCGCCTCAGATGGTGGTGGGACGTCAACCGCGAGGAAATGCACTACAGGCGCGGACAGCTGGCCGTCGAGCACCATCTCGCTGATCTTGACCGCCTTGCGCCGTGGAAGATCGAGCAGGACGCCGACGCTCTGTGGGGTACGGCGTGACGGTTACGGCCGAAGCACAGACACTGCTGCCGCCGATCGTCCTCGAGCAGCAAAAAGCCATCAATGCGGCTTTGGATCTGGCCGCCGACTGGGACGAACAGGCAGCGAGCCTCCAAAAGACCGCCGACTACACCCGCGTCCATGGGACCAGCATGGTAGCGGATCGGTATGCGATGCGCGGACGCACTCTGTCAGGAGTCGCCGCGGCGCTTCGAAAGGCTCTTGCCCGGCCTGAGGGGGAGTCATGACGCACACGTCCCGGAGAGGTCCGGCACTCCTGAAAATCTGGACATGGGTGATTGCAGCGATGATGTGCACCGCCTCGGCGCTGGGTTTCGCCGCAAGTGCTGCCGGGGCCGCTGACGGTGACAAGAATGTCATCGCGGCCCTGCTGGCGAGTTCGGTTCTCTTCATCGTTCTCGGCCTGACCCTGGCCGTTGCGGTAAAGAGCCGACACTCGAAGGGGAGCCGCGGTCGTGGCGACTGAACGGGACATGCTCGACCTCCTGCTGGACCGCTACACGGCCATCCGCAGAGGCACCATCTCGGACCGCTGGGTGAGGGCGGAACACGTCAAGGATTCCACCGGGTACGCCGACGGCCGACGCATCGCGGACTTCGTCGCCGGGGACAAATACGGTGGTAACGCGCACGGGGATAAGCTCGCCCTGCACGGCCACGAAGTAAAGGTCAGCCGCGCCGACTGGCTCACCGAACTTCGGGACCCGACCAAGGCTGATGCGATCAAACGGTACATGCATCGTTGGTGGCTGGTCGTTCCCGACGCGTCCATCGTCAAGCCCGGAGAGCTCCCGGACGACTGGGGTCTGCTGGTCCCGGGCGCTAACGGCAAACTCCGGGCCAGGAAGGCCGCGCCGCGGTTGACCCCGGAAGCGCCGCCCCTGCCGTTCATCATCTCCCTGATGGCCTCCGCAGCCCGGACAGCCCACCGGGAACCGCTCCGGCGGGACATGCCGATCACCTATGGACGTCGGTGGGTTCCACACTGCGGGGTCTGCAATACGCCCTCCCCCTGCAGGATTCATCAACCCCGCGCCGCTGCGGAGACCATCACCATCGAAGCCGCGTCATGACAGCCCCTGATTTGATCACCGGCCGCTAACCAAGGCATGTGAGAATGCCCGTCCACTTACGCTGAGCGGCCTCTGACCTCACCTGGGGAGCGATGGCCGGCTTGCCTTACACATGGGCCCTGCGGGCACCCCTGCCCGCCTCGACCAGAAGGCTTTCCATGGACAACCCCGTAGTTCTGATCATCCTGATCGCACTTGCCTGCACCACCGCTATCGCCGCCGCCCTTCTCGCAGCCAGCTTCTACCGCCGCCGGGAGGCTGCCGCGGAGGCCGCACGAAAGACAGCCCGGAAGGAAGACAGCCACCAGGGCGCGTACTACGCCCCGCGACGCACTGACAGGCCACTGGCAGTGCCTGGCCCTTACGGGACGCGCCACGGACAGCAGCCCCAGCAGGACACCTCCGGATCTGACGTGGTCAATCTCCTCCTGATGCAGGAGGCACTGAACAACTTCGGACACAGCCACCACCATGAGGCGCACGACGAGGACCGCAACGAGCAGCCTCAGGAGGCGCCGGCAGCAGATCATGTGGAACCCGCCTACACGTCCTCTGAGCCGTCCTACTCGGCGCCCGAACCCGCCTACAGCGCCCAGGAGCCTGTCTCCTACACCGCGCCAGATCCGACGCCCAGCTACGACAGCAGCCCCAGCTACAGCGACTCCGGCAGCTTCGGTGGCGGCGACAGCGGGAGCTTCTAGCAGTGACCGCAAAGCCGCGCCCCGGGTCCGAGGACTACTTCGGCATCCGCATCGCACCTGGCGAGCAGCTCGCTGAACGATTCCCTCAGGTCGCAGTCCGGGCCCGGTTGTACCGCCTGGAAGACGACGGCGCCTCCGATCTGGCCCGCCGCAAACGGTCGGTCAAAGATTCCATTGCGTCCCGCAAAGACATCATTGCCCGGATCCGGAAACGCCAGGCCGGTAAGACCAACCTTCCGCCACGTCCCCAGGAGGAAGCGGACCGGACAATAGCCGCGCACCAGGAAGCCATTCGCAGGCTCGAAGCGAAGAAACCCGACGTCGCTCCGGCCGTGAACATCGTTGCCCCGGTGGCCCGACGCGTCGCCCGCGAAGACCGCCGCCGGGCGAAGAAGCAGCGGGACTGAGCAGGCCCAGCAGCGGTCTCGCGACACACCTCATGGTCTCCACCTGAATGTCGGAGGCCGGTGCCACCATCGAGATATGAGCATTCCAACCGTGGAAGCAGCGATCAACGAGCTCATGGACTGGGCCTGGCACCAGGTCGAGGAGCTTCTCGCCAAGCGGGGGCTCCTGGGTGACGGGCTGGCCGTGGAGGACTACACCGGCGTGTTGTCTTGGCTTGAAGGAGTCACCCGATACACGGTGGTGCATTCCTCGTCGGTTGCCGTTCTCTTCGTGGACACCACACCGGTCGATGCCATCGAATTCCACCGCGACCTGCTCGGCACCGACGACCCTAAGGCGTTCTTCAGTTTCGGCATCCGGGCTTAGGAGTCAACGGGCCCCCGGGCCGGTTTCGCCGTGAAGATCTTTCTGTGATGCCGCACACATGAGTGTCAAGAGCACCATCAGCATCACGGAAGGCCGGGGGGCCATGACACTCGAACACACGGAACTCAGCAGTCTGGTCAGCGCAGCGGATCTGGCTGAACTCGACTCGCTCGCGGCGGCAGTCAGCGACGGCATGGACAGGATCAAGGAACTTCACCCGGCGTACAGCTGGAAGTGGACCGATGAGATCGTCTGCCGCGGCTGCGGGGACTCCCTGGAAATCCCCGTCCTCCGGAGCACGACCCCGGTCGCCGACCGGGTGTTCGCTGACCACCAGCAGTTCCACCTTCAGTACATGCTCAACGACAACGACCAGTACGGCGGCGAATGAGGAGTCGTCCCGGGTAAATCCGGGGCGGCCGACCGGGCCTTGTGTATCGTGGCGATCGTAAGCGCTTCCGACCGAAAGGCACATCGTGGCACAGGGCGACATCGAGACGTATTTCGAAGACGGCACGTGGAAGAACAAGCGGGAAGGCACTGACCGAGCATTCGGCGCCGGGTACAGCACCAAGGATGAGGCTGTAGCGGCCGGTCGGGAAGCGGCCCAGAACGACAGTGTCGAGCACGTCATCAAGAACCAGGACGGCACGATCGGCGCCAAAAACAGCTACGGCAACGATCCGCGAAACGTCCCCGGCTAGCAGCTTCCCCTGGCCGCCGGCGGGACGCACCAGCCGGCGGCCCGGCCGACCGGAACCCTATACTGAATCCGGCGCCGGGATTCCGCACCCGAGTCATTCCTTCTCAACCAGGACTGAGGCCAACCAGTTTTGTCTGCCCTGCCGCCGGGCCTTCGTCCCCCGCTACTTCTGGCAGCAGCCAAGGCCGTCAGCAAAATCCCCGCCGCCAGCGCCCTCCCCGGAGGCTCACTGTACGAACCCAAATGGGATGGTTTCCGGGCGGCCCTGGTCCTCGATGATGCAGGTGCCACCCTCTGGTCCAGGCAAGGCAAGAACCTCACCGGCTACTTCCCCGAGCTGGTCACCGCCGCCGAGGAACAAGTACCGCCCGGATGCATCGTGGATGGCGAGGCGCTCATCTGGACGAATGACCGGCTCGACTTCAACTCCCTCCAGCAGCGGATGATCACCTCAAAAGCGGCATTGCCAGCCTTCGCCCGGGAGCGGCCCGCATCCTTCGCAGCCTTTGACGTGCTCGCCGTCGCCGGCCACGACACCCGCGCAATCCCGCTTCGGGACCGCCGGACGCTGCTTGAAGAACTCGCTGGCGGCTGGTCTCCCCCGCTCCACCTCTCACCCATCACAGCTGACCCCAACGAGGCGGCGGTCTGGTTTGAGGAAATGCCAGCAACCGGCATCGAGGGCCTGGTCGTCAAAGGCTCCGGGCAGCTCTATGAAGGCGGGGTCAGGCAGTGGCTGAAGGTGAAGCACCGTGATGTCTTAGACGTCGTCTGCGCTGCCGTCATCGGCCGCCGGGACCGCCCCTCGGCGGTGGTTGCGGGACTCCCGATCCAGGGCCGGCTCTGGATCGTCGGCCGGACATCCCCGCTCAGCGCCGCAGCATCCAAGGCCCTGGCCGCACATCTGCATATCCCCCGTGATGGCCATCCCTGGCCGGATGAAATCAGCTCTGGCATCCTTGACCGGTTCAGCAAGGAAAAACAAACGGTCCACCTCACCCGGGTCGAACCCATCGTCGTGGAGGTGTCCGCCGATGTCGCCTGGTCCGGCCGCTCCTTCAGACATCCGCTGCGATACCTTCGCGCCAGGCCCGAACTGAGTCCAGAAACGATCGAACTGCCGTCCCACCTGGGCCGGGCATAAGACTCCCAGGCCAAGCGGGGCTGCCGAGCACGTTCCTCCACACCGACCGAAACCGAAGGGGCACCATGCCGATACGCCAACACCCGTTGCTTCGCCACTACGCCAAGGCCCTAGGCCACATATCCATGCAGTCCCTCGCCGGACCGGACTTCCCGCCGGTCCGAGACGTCATGGAAAACTTCGACATGGCCTTAGCTGCGATGCCTCCGCTTCCACCCGGCGAGGACCGTCGGCACGATGAAATCCGGCGTGCTCTGAAACTGGTCGCCAGCGGCGGGGATCCAGCACGTGGACCCTTCAACACACTGGCGCGCTGGGCGGCAGGGTGGCTTGCTGATTACACGGCCGCCCTGGCCACCATGGGCACCGAAATCGCCGCGCAGGTCGTGCCCGGGTCCCTGCTCCACTACTTCTCCGACGGCCTGAACGATCAGGAAAAGTACGGGCTCGGCCACCGGAGAGTCCTCAAAGTCTCAGACTTCAGCATCACGTTCGAAGTGGCCGACGGCGAGCACGCCGGAACGGTCGTGCATTACACAAACGGCGACCCGGAGAGCCTCGCCCCATACTTGATCCCCGCCGAGGACTGCGGACCGGACTGTCACCGGGGCCAATAGCGGCGGGTGATGACCGCGGGTGACAAGTCCGCACACATCACGCCCATGACCGACTACGTGAACACCCAGCCGGCAGGCACCCGCACCTATCGCGCTTTCATCAGCGTCATCGACGACTCCGTGCGGCGCCGCACCGTAGTGATGGTGAACCCAGACTCCCTTCCGCTTCCACTGAGCGACGTCGATGTCGCCGTCGGACCCGAGGAGCTCTTCATCACCACCAGCGGGAACGGCGAGACCTGGTACTTCCAGGATCTGGGAGACGCCTGGTGGTTCACCAAGAACAGCGGGTGCGTCGGCACGCCCGACGCCATCCAGATCCTCAGTCCGCTGGAGAAACACGGCATCAAAGTCTGGAAGGTCATCCCCGTCCACCAGCGCGCCGTGTCGGTGAACCGATGAGCATCACCGCCCAGCAGTTCGACGAGCTCCACTCCGGCTACGGCGAGGACATCTCCGTCAGTGACGCTGACGGGCGCGTCTATCACCAGGAAACGTGCCAATGCGGGATGCCTCTCGGAATGCACCTGTCACTGGAAGCGCACCGGGCCCAGGAGCTGGAACGGTATGTGCAGGAGCGCATCATCGAAACTGCCGGGAACAACCACACCGAGATCCTGACCAGAGTCGTGGCACAGATCGCCGACCTTGAACGCGAGATGCGCGACTTCGACTCCGTGCCGATGCACATCCATGCCATCCTGGACCAGATCGGGACCGAGACAGCTATCGACGCCGGCCTGCCGGACCCGCGCCGGGTAACCAGCGACACGGACCGGTGACGACAGGGACCCGCTCCGCACACATGGAACCCATGAGCGACTCCACTGACACCCGCTGCGTCATCCATGATTCCCAGGTCGACGGAGCCCTGGCGGCGGCCATCCTGTCGGAACTGGAACGCCACGAATCCCAGCCGTCCTTCAACCTTCGATGCAAGTGCGGCCTCATCGAAACGACGGTCAGCAGACGGGGCGATTTTCACCGCCACGTCGCCGACGAGATGGCCGCCGCCCTCACCGCATCTGGCTTTGTCACTCCCGGCCAGGAAACAGCCGAACCGGAGGCGCACCCATGACCGTCCAGATCACAAACGACCTCATTCTCCAGATCCGGGATGATGAGGAGCTGACTGCCATGGCCCGGGTCATTGAAGACGCCCATCGGCAGGCCTGGTGGCAGGGGTTCGGCTCCGACTGGGACAAGGCCCGGGTCTCGGCCTACATGCTGCGCGCTGCGGGGTTTGGCCGCACCGGCGAGACCGAACCCCAGGTGCCTGCGGCCCAACCCAGCTCCGACGATGCCTGGAATGGGGGCGGCCGGTGACCGTCTACGTCGACAGCATGCGAATGCCAGCACGGGTCGGCCGTATCCAGGCCAGATGGTCACACCTGACCGCTGACAGTACAGAGGAACTGCTCGACTTCGCAGCGAAGCTCGGCCTTAAGCCGTCGTGGATCCAGAACCCAGGGCACATCTGGAAGGAACACTTCGACGTCACCGACTCAAAGCGGGAGCTGGCAATCCGTCTCGGCGCCCAGCCCATCACCATGCAGGAAGCATGCACTTTGTGGGCCGCGAAGCGGGAGGCTGCACGGCCAGCGACAGCGGTGGCGCCGCACACATGAGGGGCGGCCGGGTGACCGGTCACCTGTAAAAGTGCAGGTCAAAGCTATTCTTACCCAGAACGCAGTAATGCCAAAGACCAATTGGGGGACAAATGAACACTGCAGGACGCACTAAGACGCTCGTACTCTCCGGCCTACTGGCTGGATTGGTATTGACCGGTTGCTCGACTAGCCCTACTGAGGTCGCCGCTCAGAAGTCACCTGTTGCCGAGCCGGAGGCCCCAAAGGTCAAGATCGCAGATGCGCCGATGATCGAAGGCACTGACCTCTTCCCCACCGACGTCCCCAAGAATCAGCATTTCACTCCTGCCGAGGTCGCGGACATCAAGAAGACCGCAGTGACTGCGCTCCAGATCATGCTGGAGGAGCACCCGGAGTACACGGTCGAAGGATTCAAACCCACCGCCGAGACCTGGAACAGTCAGGTCGCCCCGAAACTTCAGCCCATCTCAACCCCGCAGGGCATTCAAGACATGAAGAAGGGCTGGGAAAAGGCACCGACCGGCGACAAAAAGATCGACGCAAACGGTCCCGAGAAGTTCTTCGGCAACCCGATCCTGACGAACGCTCCTGACCTCCTCGATGGTGACAGCTACCCCACCTACGGGCTGACTAACACATGGAAGTCCGACAAGGGCGAGGTATGCAGCCCATCCGGGAAGCCTTACGAGCTCAACGCATTGGGCGTCACCCTGAGCGCAACCTACGCTGATGGAACATACCTGGATGCAACCGCGGCTGGTCAGGTGGAGGTGACCGTTCACTGCAAGGAAGGCGGAACGCTCACCACCACTGTGGACCAGAACGTCTTCCTTGACCACAGCGGACCCGGTGAAAAGTTCTTCATTGGTGGCGCAAGCCTCCTTAAGACCGGTGGGTCTACTAAAGCCGTCCTCACCAAGTAACTGCTGTCGAGGGCGGAAGACCGGAGATCACGTCATCTGATCTGATCTCCGGTCTTCCCTTTGCCCGGCCCCTGACAGGGCCTGCCTGGTCTATTGGACCAGGCCCGTTCATCGGGAAGAGCAGCGGCCCTGTGCTCAGGCTAAAGTCATGCGCCGCACACATGAGGCCCATGACCGAACAACAGCCCGCAACGAAGGACTTTGCCCCGGTGCCACCCGACGGTCGCTTCACGTCCCAGGACATCCTGACCGGCCATCTGGCCGGGCTGATTCCAGGTCTGTCGCAGGCGACGCTGGAGACTGCCGCTGAAGGACTTTCATCCCTCGGCTACAGCCGTCCGGACCCTTCCACTCTCAAGGACCGGCTCGCCGTCCACGACTTCATCCAGGATGAGGACGGCGACGGCTGGAACGAGCCGAGAGCCGTCTGGTATCACTGCTCCTGCCGGAAGGTTCAGTACGCCGAGTGGACACAGAAAGACCCGGGGCTGACCGGACTCGAAGAGTTCCTGTCCGAGGGGTACACCGACGCGCTGGAGCTCCACCATGCACACGTCGCGGAGATTCTCACCGGCTGCGCACCCGTGGATGTCCCGAAGGCGGAGTACCGGCCCGCCCTGACAGAGGCTGCAGTCGAGGCCGGCGCGAACCAGCTGCGGTCCCAGATCAACGACTTCACCTCTCCGGACATCCTGATGCGCAAGCGGGCCAGATTCGTGTTGATCGCCGCACTCCCGTACCTCGAGGCTGAGCCGGTCTAAGGATCGCGGTGAGGGATCACCCTCATGCCCCACACATGAGGCGCATGAACCCTTCCGGCCGCAACCCTTACGACCCTGTCGTCCGCTCCCTTGCCGCGGACCTGCTCGGCTACCTCCGGCTGCCCGGAGGCACGATGCCCAGCGGCTTCACCTACGGTCTGTTCGATCTCTGGTCGAAAGCCGACGAGGAAAACCGTGCCTTGATCGCCACCGGCTGGCCGCTGGTGGCCTTCGTCCTGCGGACCGTCGACACCGGCGGCGAAGCGGGCCTGCGCAGCATCGTCGAGGACTAGGGGAACCCATGTGCCTCACCAGAAACCCACGAAAGCACCCAACCTGCCGGAGAAACCGATGACAAACGCCCTGCGTGAAATCACGCCGCTTGAGGAACGCGCCGTCCGCCGCTTTGAGCATGACCGCCAGTTCCACCTCCGTTGCTATGCCAGGGCGAAACAACTGGAGGGAATCCGGCAGGAATCCGAGCCTCTGGATTATGCAGGAGACCTGAGCAGGCGCCTGCAGGATGCCATGCGGGAACTTCAGGCCGAGGACGAAGCGATCCACGATGACGACTCGATCGTTCGCGGTGCCCGCTACATCGGCGACGAGCTGCTCGGCATCTTCTACGCGACAGCGTCCGTACCCGAGCAGGAAGCCCTCAAGGCGGCAACCCGTCGGGTCTTGGCTGCTGTGGAGAACAAGCAATGACCGCGCCCGACCTGTCCGGGCAGCTCATCGACCTGTTCCGGAGCTACATCGCCGCCGATCCCCGCTTGGGTATCTGGCTTCGCTACCCCTACATAAGCGACGACGATGATTCCTATACAGACGGCTGGGCCTGCGAGTCCGTCAGTGCCGAGTTCGCCGCCTTCGCCCGTGAATCGGGTTGGATTGCCGTCGTGCTCCGCGCTTCGGATCCCGTGGAGCCCCGCGCCGACTACCACTCCTGGGTGCGGCTGTCCCGGGACGGTGCTCTCATCGATGTCGACTGGACGGCACGCCAGTTCCACAACCTCTTCGCGCCTAACGGCAACGACCCCAACGTCCTGACACTTCCCTGGCCACTTGCCTGGGACCCGGCCGTCACCGGACCAACCACTCACCTGATCGTCGGGGAGTTCGCGACCGTCGAAGAGGAGACACAATGATCAGCCTCGGAGCCATCTGCCAGAACATCATGTACATCGACGACGCTACGGCAGTCCTGACCGAACACTCCACATACACCTGGAACAAAGCCGGGACCCGCATCCGGTGCAACGGGGACACCTGCGGCACCATCCTGGAAGCCCCCGACGGACCGGCCGGCGTCGGTGCGGTGTCCGTGTTCGCGCGCCACCAAGCCGAGCAGCTTCCGAAACCGGCCATCACCGAGACGGCAGACACCGCCGGCGAGGAGTCCGAAGCATCGGACACCACTGCGTCAGAAGCCCGCGGGGATGATCCCGAACTGGCCGAGAGTGTATCCGACGGCCCCGAGCACACCACTGAACACGAACCAGCAGGAGACACCATGGAACAAGCCCTCTCCGAGGCGGCAATCGCCCGCGCCGACGACCAAACGGCACCGAAGGTCCGTCGCGACACCAAGGCATTGACGGCCACGATCGCGGAGATCAAGAAGGGCGACCGCGTGAGTGCCGGCTTCAACCATCCGCGCTACGGATTCTTCACGATCGAGGGCACCGTCATCAAGGGCGGCACCGGGCTGGACAGGAACCAGCTCATGGTCGGCGGGTGGTACATCAACCTCAACGAGCGTGCGGCCAAGTACCTGCACGAGCTGGCCATCCTCGCCCCGGCCGGCAAGCACGACTTCGTCATCCCGAAGCCTTCAGAGCTGACCGAGCACGTTGGCATCGGCAGCTGACGGGGGCAACGACCGGTGAGTAGTCTCTGTGGTTCCGCACACATGAGGCCCGACAGCTGCAAGCCCAAGGTAAAGGACCGCCGATGACCGCCGACTCTACACGCCAGGCGCGTGTCGCCAGCTCCCCCTCAAATGGCGGGGATACGGGCCAGAGCTGGACCGGCGCCTCCGCCATCCTCTTTGACCTCGACGGCGTCCTTACGCCGACGGCAATTGTCCACGAGCAGTCATGGAAGCAGCTCTTCGACGGCTACCTGCAGGACCTTCCCGCGGCATCCCGTTATCGCGAAAGCGACTACTTCGACCACATCGACGGTAAACCCCGATTCGATGGCGTCCGGGACTTCCTTGCATCGCGCAACATCGTGCTGCCGGAGGGTCCAGCCGACGACGACCCAGCCAGCAACACGGTCCAGGGTCTGGGCAATCGAAAGAACCATGTGTTCAACGACATCATCAGGGCCGGCGGCGTACAGCCCTACGAAGGCTCCGTTCGCTTCATTGAAGCTGCGAGGGGGCATGGCCTCAAACTCGCCGTTGTCTCCTCCTCCCGAAATGCCCCGGCCGTGCTGCTCGCTGCCGGGCTCGCCGAATATTTCCCGATAGTCGTTGACGGCGTCGTCGGCGCGGCGCAGAACCTGCCAGGCAAGCCAAGCCCAGCAACGTACTCCTACGCGGCGCAGCTGCTGAACGTGCCCAGCAACGAGTGCATCGTGGTCGAGGACGCGGTCTCCGGAGTCCTGGCCGGCCGTGCCGGCAGCTTCCATTCCGTGATCGGTGTGGACAGGGGAGCCGGACGGCAGACGCTGCTGGACGCCGGCGCCACCCTGGTGGTCGAAGACCTCAACGAGCTCCTCTAACCCCCTCCGCTTCCCAGCCTCAGAACCAAAACCTAAGGAACCTCAACAGTCATGGCCCTCATCACCGCCGATCGAACCCGCTTCCCCAACGACCCGTGGAAGCTCTTGGAAACCAGCCATGAGCCCGGCAGCGAAGGAACCCTGGAAACACTCTTTGCCGTTGGCAACGGCCACCTCGGAGTCAGGGGCGCCCACTGGGCCTCGACCGACGCCGAGCTGCCCGGCAGCTTCATCAACGGCTTCCACGAAACCTGGGGCATCAAGCACGCCGAGAACGCCTACGGCTTCGCCCGCACCGGCCAGCGCATCCTCTACGTCCCCGATGCCAACAACTTCACCGTCATCATCGACGGCGAAATCCTCAGCCTCGCTGAATCCACCGTCCTGGACTACAGCCGCTGCGTGGATTTCACCACGGGGATCTACGAATGCCGCATCACCTGGCAATGCCGGTCGGGGGCCACGGTGACAACCACCGAACGGCGGGCCGTGGGATTCGAGTCCCGGGGCTGCCTGGGTATCTCCCTGGGACTCACAGCGGACCGCGAGGTCTACGCGGACATCACGTCCTCCGTGATCAACCGCCAGGACCAGCCGGTGGAGGACCACTCCGAGCATGACCCGCGCCGGTCCGGGCGCCACGCCGGCCGGGTGCTGCTGCCCCTGCGGATCGAAGGCGAGGGAGGCTCTTTCCGGCTTGCCTGGGAAACGGCTGAATCCAAGCAGCGGGTGGGCATGGCCGTGGAGCACTGGACGTCGGTCGAAGTCCAGCCCTTCGATACCGTCGCAGACCAGGACGACAGCAGTGTCCGCTACGTCCTGGTCCTGGCCGCCAACGCCCCGTTCCATTTGGAGAAGAGCGTCAGCTACGCCACCGGAGAGGGCCCCGGAGACTTCGCCGACGCCGCCGCTAAAGCCCTGAAGCCGGTGACCGAAATCCTCGCCGAGAGCGAGGCCCACTACCGGGACTACTGGTCTACCTCGGACATCGTGGTAGGCGGACAGCCCGACCTGCAGCAAGCGATCCGCTGGAACCTCTTCCATCTGGCACAGGCGACCGCACGCGCCGATGTCGCCGGCATCCCGGCCAAGGGTGTCAGCGGCTCCGGGTACGAAGGCCACTATTTCTGGGACCAGGAGGTGTACCTCCTCCCCTACCTGACGTACACCAACCCGGAAGCTGCCCGCCAGGTGCTGGAGTTCCGCCACAACATGCTTCCGGATGCCAGGAGCAGGGCCAAGGAGCTCAACATCGACGGCGCGCTGTTCCCGTGGCGCACCATCAACGGGCAGGAGGCCAGCGCCTACTACGCCGCCGGCACCGCCCAGTTCCACATCGCTGCCGCCGTCGCCTTCGCCACCAACCGTTACATGTGGGCCAGCGGCGACGCTGGATTCACCGCAGCAATGGGCGCCGACCTTCTGGTGGAGACTGCGCGCATGTGGGCCTCCCTCGGATTCTTCGGCAAGGACGGCCAGTTCCACATCCACGGCGTCACCGGCCCTGACGAGTACACCGCGGTCGTGAACGACAACCTCTACACCAACGTCATGGCGCGCTTCAATCTTCGCGCCGCGGCGGCCCTGGACCATCCACAGATCACCGACACGGAACGCGAGCTGTGGGAGAAGGCCTCGGCCCGGATACACCTGCCCTACGACGAGGACCTGCGGGTCTACTCGCAGGACAACGACTTCATGACCCTGAAGCCGTGGGACTGGGAAACGCCGCGCTCCAAGTACCCGCTGCTGCTGCACTTCCACCCGCTGGTGATCTACCGGCACCAGGTCCTGAAGCAGGCGGACGCGGTTCTGGGCATGTTCCTGCAGTGGCAGGACTTCACGGCCGAGGAGAAACGGCGCGCCTTCGACTTCTACGATCCCATCACCACCGGCGACTCCACCTTGTCCGCCTGTGTCCAGGGCATCGTGGCCGCCGAGGTTGGCTACGCGCAGGCGGCGCTGGACCACTTCACCCACGCCCTGTTCATCGACCTTGACGACACGCATGGCAACACTGTCGACGGCGTGCATATCGCCTCCGCAGGCGGGGTGTGGAGCTCTCTGGTCAGCGGCTTCGCTGGACTCCGCGACCAGGGGGATGTCCCGTTCTTCGACCCCCGCCTGCCCGCCGAATGGGAGGGCCTGTCATTCCACCTGAAAGTCCAGGGCCGGCTGCTGTTCGTCGAGCTGGAGTCCGGGTCTATTAGCCTCAGCGTCCGTTCCGGGTTCCCACTGCAAGTTTCCGTCCGTGGGGAGCTGTTCAGCGTCGCCCGGGAGGCATTGCGTGTGAAGCTGGAGCCGGTCCGGGAACTCGCTGCTCCGGCTTCCGCCGCCATGGCTGGCGTCCGGTGAGCAGGCGCAAGCACGATGCCCGGCGGCGCCATGCAAACGAGCTGCGCCGGATCAAGCTGGCCGGCCGCCGTCCCTGGATCCTCGGCCCCTACTACCGGGATGAGCTTTCCGCGATGCTGGACATCCCGATGGGCGACCCGCGGTCCATCGAGGCGGAAAGGATCGTCGCCGAAAGGCAGGCGCGGACCTCCCCGGTCAGCCGGCTCTGTTCCAACGGGCGCTGCAGCGTCGTCGTGGACAGCACCACTGGCAGGAGCTTGTACTCGGTGGGCCCGTCGGGCTGCTGCGACGAGTAGCGGGGAGGCACAGGGTCTGCTCCGCACACATGACAGGTCAAAGAGCTTTCCAATTCCATTTGAAAGGGACCCCATGACCTCCGAGCCGAGTGAGCTGGACGTCCAGAAGCAGGATGCCGTCCGTCGCATCGCCGAGTCCATCGGCAGCCACCAGGCAGTCCGGCGGGAAGACGGACCAGGCTGGACCTGCCGCAATGTTCTCTGCGCCAGCAAGGGCCTTGTCCTCCTGACCCTCGGCGACCGCTACCGCCATCAGTCGATCGTGGCGGTCAACGACCTGCTCTCGACGCTTCGCTTCGACCGTGAGATCGACCTCTCAGAGGACGGTGTTCCGGAGGACAAGATGGACGCCGACTTCACGTACTCTCTGCTGACCGACCTCCTGGACGCTGCTCCTGCCGGCCGGTCCTACGCCGAACGCATGGCAAGGAGCGCCAGTGTCTGAGTTCATCGAGGTCCGCGACGGCGTCCGCTTCCTGCTCGACGGCATAGAGCGTGTCAGCGTCAGGTCTACCGGGGCTGCCGATCTCAACCTCAAGTCCGGCAGAAACAGGCACGCCGACAGCATCCTTTTTGGTGAATTCGTTGGCAAAGACTGGGAGGTCGTCCGCCCGTATCCGACGAACGCTCTCCACGAGGAGGTTGACCCGACCGTCGTCGCCGTCCTGGTGAAGCGGTCGAAACGGTACCGGACGGCCTTGAAGGCACGCGACTTCATCGTGGAGAAGGACCTGCACGAGGAGGCCGGGTACGTCAGCCTTCGGGCCCTGTTCCGCTCCATGGGCGGCACCGTCATTCAACCAGGCGGTCTCTCTGACCGGGACGCGGCACGTTTCCCGGGGCGTACCGCCCGCGTCCACGGTCCCGGCGACATCACCCTCTTCCGGCAGTTCGGCGAAGACGACGCTCGTCACCGTGAACTCATGGCCCTGACCATCGCGGACCTGGAGTGGGAAAGCTACGAGGACGGCCACAACCGCGGACCCCTCGACCTGACTCTCGGCGACGCCCGGTACACCCATCCGGAGGCACACTACTTCGCCGCGATGCTCCTCGTCCCTGTGGCTGACGCGGCGCGTGCCGCGGATCTGGCCAGCGCCGAGGAGGTCGGGTCCCAACTGCTGGTGGATCCGGCCACCGTGCAGGATGCCCACCAGCTCTGGGCTGAAATCGCCAGCCCGGTACTGCCACGGGTCTGAGGCGACATGACCAATCAACGGATCGCAGTCCGGGACGGAGTGGTCTTCGATCTGGACGGCTCACCGGTCAGCCTGTGCGTCAACCCCTACGACGAGCTCGAGCTGTGGCGCGACGGGAGACTGGCCGAGCCGCTGTACGACAGCGACTACGTGGGTGACTTTTGGGAGATCCTCGAACCAGACGGGGATTCGGCTCAGGGTGTCATCGCCATTCTCGTCAAGCGGTCCCGACGGTACTTCGTCGCACAAGCCGCGCAAGGCTTCATCGAGCGCTGGAACGTGCACGACGGGGCCCGACCAGTGAACCTCCGGGCCCAGGTGAAACGACTTGGCGGCTGGGTCTCCAGGGCAGGTCCGGACTTGTTCCCTGGCGCCCGTGCACGCCTGCTGCCACCGCCGGCCGGTTTCCAGGTCCTGTGGCGGGAAGAGGATGATGAGAACCGCCGCCAGGAGCTCCTGGCTCTGACCATCGCCGCGCGTGTCACAGACATGAAGTTCGATGGCTTCCCGCGCACGGAGTACTACGACTTCAGCGACACCCCCAACACCAGGCCGGACCTCCACTGGTTCGCCACACTTCTGATGGTGCCCGCCGAACAAGCGGCCTTTGCGCACAGCATGGAGTTCGCTTACTGGATCGGCGAGGAGCTCAATGTGGACCCTGCGCGGGTTCACGAGGCCCACCAACTTTGGGACGAGATCGCCGCCCCCGACCCGACACCTTCATCAAGCAAACCATGATCGTCAACGCCGTTGTCACCCTCCTGAAAGGAAAGCCATGACCACACCCGAAACCGATCCGGTCCTGGGCATCATTGGACGGGTCGCCGCCGGCGGAAACGAACCGGGCCCTGAACACCTCGACTTGGCTGGCCGGATCCGCGAAGCCCTGGCCTCTGCGGGCTGGGGTGACCTGAAGGCTCTCGCCACCCAACTCACGACCCGCGCCGGGACCCACGACAGTGCCGCCGACAAATGGACGGCCGAGGACCGGGATCAGGCCCTGATCGATTCGGGCATCGCTGCCGGTTACCGCGGTGCCGCCGAGCTGGCTGCACGAGCCCAGGTCACCAGACATGGCGGGTCAGCTGAGTCCATAGCCATCAAGACTATTGCCGGGGTTCTGGACCAGTGGCAGAACGGCGCCCTGGTGAACAGGGGCGGGCACAACGGCATCGTGTGGATCGAGCCTTTGTGGCCCCTTCCCAGCGGTGCGGAGAAGATCCGCGAAGCACTGGCGGTTCTGCAGTCCACGCCGGGGGCCAGCGATGCATAACGCCAGCCCGGAAGACCTCCGTCAGGTCCGGGAGTTCCAGAAGATACTGGCCCTTCCTACCTCCCAAGAGAGGAGGCTGGCCCAGATCCGGGAGATGCCCGCAAGCACCAACCCGGCCGACTGCATCTGCGGTGCCTTGAAGCATTGCGCCGAGACGGACAATCCGTGCCCGCACTGCCGCATCCTTGACCCCTACGACGGGTGCCCGCAGGTAGGCTTCGGCTGCGGTCTCGCGGACGCCGACTGCGACTGCTGCACCCCGGAGCAGCGGGCGACGGCCGCCAAGGGCCGGGCATGAGCAGGAAGCGTCTGACCCGCAACGAGCTGCTCATGCGGGTAAGCGGTGAAATGTCGTCCCTGGCCGCCATCATTCCCAGTAACCCTATGGACGTCGCCGCACTGGCCCGCAATGCGCGAAACACTGAGCAGCGCCTCGGCCGGCTGGCCCAGGTAGTGTCCTCGATGGTCCCGAGCTACAACTACGGCGGCATCGAGGAAGCCAACCGGCGGTACCGCGACTACATGGCAGAGTTCCACCCGACCGGCAAGGAGCAGGAGCACATCTGATGGACATCCCTTGGCGAGTCTCCAGCGTCCCCGACGTGCGTGCGGTGCTGATGCACGAGAAGGTCAACGTCCCGACCTCCTTCGCGCTCTCCCTCGGAGGCAAGCCGGAAAACCTGCCCGAGGATGTCCGGACCCAGATCTCCTACGACCGGAAGGTCGCCCGCAAACTGGCCGCCGGAGAAATGTTCTGGGTCTCCGCCGACATGGTCTCCCTGGCTGTGGACGCCGCCAGCGACGTGCCGGGCTTCACCCCGGAAACCGATCTGCCGGCCACCCACGGTGTCATGGTGCTGGAGAAGTCCCTGCCGCCGCTGAAGACGTGGATCGTCACTTCTGATGCCCGTCAGGTTGAGATGGAGTTGTCCGTCGATGTGCTGACTTGGACGATCCTCGAGGAGATGGTCTTCATCGAGTCCTACTGCCGGGACGCGGTGCCCGGCCGGCTCTACGAAGCCGCCCTTGAACCGGTCTGCTACTTCCGCGGTCACGCGGACAGGTTCTTTGCCGCCGAGGATGAGGGCGTGGATGCGAACTCGCACCGGATGATGCAGTTCCTGGCCGCTGCATCCCACTTGATGGCCAACCCCTCGGTAGCGGCCCGGACCACGACCGCCCCGAAGACCCCTGCTGCGCGGAAGGCAGCCAAAAAAGGCCAGTCAGCCACGGTGACCGTCGTTGACCTGCGCGCCCCGCACCATGTCGAAACCGGGGAGAAGTCCGAGACGGGCCGGGTCTACACGCACCGGTGGATTGTCCGTGGGCACTGGCGGAACCAGGCCTACGGCAAGCACCACGCGCAGCGGCGCATCACCTGGGTGCCCTCCTACACGAAAGGCCCGGCAGGCAAGCCACTCAAAGAGACCGAACGGGTGTGGGCCTGGCGCCGATGAGCGGCAACGACCTGTCCGCACACATTGCCCGCATGAACCTACGCTCCGAACTTGTTGCCATGCTCGAAGAATTCGAGCACTTCGCCTACGACGGCGCTCCCCTGTCCACGGCCACCGAGAAGGTCCGGGAAATCCTGGCCAAGACTGAGCCGAAGATTCTGACCACCGTCGAGGAGCTGGACTCCGAGGAGGCGTCGAACGCGCTGTGCCTCGTCACAGAGGATGGGTCCGCCGCCTACGGCTTCTACAGCCGCAGGGACGGCCAAAACGAGTGGACCGCCATGGGCACCGACGAGTTTTTCACATCATCCGAGTTGCTCGCCGACTTCGCCAACCTTGGCGATGAAGCGCGCTTCATGCTGGTGACGCGGGAGCCCGAGAACCTGCTCCCGGTGGGGCCCAGGGTCCTGAGGACCGAGGACGACCTGAACTCTGAGGAAGCCTTCACAGCGCTGTGCATCATGCCTTACGGCGGCCCGCTCCGCACCGCCTCGTCGCGAACTGACGGGGTGAACTACTGGCAGGAGCCAGGGTACGAGGGCGAATACAGCTCTGCCGAACTGCTCGCCCACTTCGCCAAGATCGGTGCCGAGCCTGCGTTCACCCTGATCCGCTAGGCGTGGGCATGCCCGGAGCGACCGCGGGCTCCGGTCCAACGGACTGACAGCGCCAGGGTCAAGACCAGAAGGGGCAGCACCGTAGCGTGATAGGCCACGTCAGTGGGCTGGCCGCCACTGATAGTGAAACCAAGTCCGACGAGGAAGCCAACGATGGCGAACGCGGTGGCCGCCATCGCTGCCGTGCGCCCGCGCGCCGGACTGCGCATGGCCATCACGGCGCCTGCCACGAGGACCACGCCAATAACTGCTTCTGCGATCCCGGCAGCCTGAGGGTTGTAGGGCTTCGTGCCGCCGGCGATGACGCCCGAGAGGTGAAGTCCCGAGATCACCGCAAGGGACAGGGCTTCAAGAAGCATCAGGGCCACGACGACGCGGCGCATGCGATCCGAGGAAAATCCTCGATCGGAGTGCTTGATGGTTGTCATGCCAACCACGCTAATCAGCAGCGACACGTCCCGCATCGTACCGGGGAGGTATCCGTGGTGCTCCCGGAGAGGTACGGCTCCGAGATCCGGGGAGACCTGAGCGCCGCGCCGCACACATGACCCGCATGACCGATTTCATCACCTACCGCGAGACCGTGGAATTCACCGTCCGGCTGCCACGCGACGACTACGAGGCCGAGCACTCCTACGGCGAAGAGCGTCAGGACGTAAAGGTGGTCTCCCGTGAGGAGATCGGCCGCCGGCACGAGGTCGACTACTCCTGGGACTGCGACCTGGAAGCCGAACTGTTCTACCTCCTGAAGGACGGAGAGCGGATCTTCGAGTCCCGCAGCCATGATGCCGTCGTTGACCACTGCGGTTCCCTCGGTGATGACGTGTCCCAAGTGTTCCGGTTCGGGGACCTCGACGACCAGGACAAGTTTTGGCGAATCCAGGCCGAGAGCAAAGCCGCAAAACAGGAGCAGTCATGAGCCTTCCTGCCGACGCACTCGAAGCCGCGAAAGAAGCGATGCGGGAAGTCACCCCACCGCCAGGGGTCAGCAAGGCCGACTGGCTCTCCGAGCACGGCACCTGGGCCCTGTTCGCCGGTGCGATCGCCGCGGCCGCACCCTTCATCGCCGCCCAGGCACTTACTGACGCTGCCACCGACCTGCAGGCGTCAGTGGACATCATCCGGGTCCGCTCCTACAACGCCGGCATCGACAACGACGACACGCTCCACGCCATGACCACCGATGTGGGATGGCTCCAGCACCGCGCCGACGAACTCCGCACCGGCCCACCCGTGAGAACGAGGAACCCATGAGCTACACCCCGATGCCCGCCCACCTCGACCAGCAACTGCAGGCCGTGGTGCGGGAGATCAGCAGCCCCCAGGCCGACGCCGGCAACACCGTCTTCGTCATCCGAGAAGCCCTCGCCCAGGCATACGCGGCCGGACACAAGGATGCCCACACCCAGGCAATGAGCCACCAGTGGATAACCGCGGACCTCAAGAAGACCTACGATGCACGGCAGGCCAAGCTCGACCAGGCCCCGGCCCCCGCCGCAGCTGGAACCGGCCCGGAGAACATCGATGACTGACCACGTCACTATCCGCGAGACCCTTGAATACACTGTTCCCCTTCAAGGCTGGGAGAACGGCGACTTCAGCCACCTGACCCACCTCGACGCGACCAGCATCAAGTCGGTCCTGCGCGAAATCATCGACCGCCGGCACGAACCCGACTACGTCATCGGCCTGGACGACGACCGGCAAGTGCACATCCTCTACGCCGACGGCGCCGAGGTTTTTACCCACCGCAGCCACGACTCGGTCATCGCCCACTTCCGGGAGCTGACCGGCTACACCGGACAACTCGAACTTTTCGATGACCTGGCGGACCCCGACAAGTCCTGGAACCTGTGAGTGCTGCACATGACTGAACAACCAGCCACTCTGGCAGACAATGGCGCACCCGCCTCGGATCCGCGACCGACCTGGAGCGACTGGGCGATGAGCATCGCGACAGCAGTCGCTGCCCGCGCCGACTGCTCCCGCGCACAGGTCGGGGCCGTCATCATGACCGCTGACATGCGTATCGTCGCGACCGGCTACAACGGAGCCCCTTCGGGAATGGCCGGTTGCCTCACCAGCGGTGCCTGCCCGCGGGCCAGTGTCGGCAAAGATTACGGAAGCTCCTACGACACAGGTCCGGGCGCCTGCATCAGCATCCACGCCGAGGCCAATGCCATCATCCGTGCCAGCTGGGCGGACATGGAGGGCTCGACGCTCTCCACCACGAAGAAGCCGTGCGACGGGTGCTGGAAGCTGATCCTGGCGACACCGCTGGCCAGGGTCGAATGGCCTGGCGGCGGTCAGACCCTGAAGTAGCGTCGCCGCGACGCGGCGGTCAACCCCCTCCGAAGTTAGGCGGCTTGGGGACCCAAATGCAGGGGTCCGCACACATCAGGGGCATGGAAATTTTCTATGGCCACGTCAGGACTCTTGAGATGTTCTTCTCCTACGACCCTGACGGAAAGCTGCTCTTCAAGCCTTTCAATGACGCCTACGGAACCGTACACCCTGACATCGGACCGGGCACCGGCAAGGATGACGTCGAGCTCGTCCTCAACGACGGTGAATACTTTCACGTCTGGGACACCACAATGTTCCGCATCGGCGAACGCTCTGAGGTGAACTTCCTGCACTACCGGGACGCCTACAGGAAGGCGCTCACCTGTGGAGAACAAGGCTCCATCGCCCGCATCACCATCGTCGCCCCGGACGGCTACACCGACGTCACCGCCCTGGCCGCCGACGGAACCACGGTCGTCATGGGCCGGAACACAAAATGGCGGACCATCTCCATTCCGGAGCGCATCCGCTTCTTGAACCGTCCAGCCACGCAAGCCGAAACTGCATAGAAGGAATCATGGACCTGAACATCGTGGATACCAGCTACGGCCGCGACCCTCTCTCCGCCCGGCTCACCCAGACCGCGCACGCCCAGATCCCCCACCCGGGAATGCCGGCCCGGCACACTATTCTGCAGGTGCGCATCCTCAACACCGCCCTGGACAAGAACTCACACGCCTCCGTCAGCGTCCTCAACCACGCAGCCATGACCTGGACCGAGCTGCTGTCATTGCCGCCCAGTGAATGGCGCTCCGCTGTACCCAACCCCACCGGATCATCGGCAGAACCGCAGGCCGCCATGGAAGAACTGGCAGCATCACTGTTCGCCCGTGCCGAGCGGATCCTTGGCTACTGATGGCTAAGACGAAGCCCCTCCTCCTGGTGAACGTGTACACCGTCTCGTTGGCCATCATCGCCGTTCACTGTGGGTGGCAGCTGGTCTTCCATTGGCCGGTCGAATGGTTCGCAGTCTCCCTCCTGGCCACACTGCTTCTGGGTGATCTGGGCTTCACTATGGCCGAGCACCGGCGGCGGGACAAGGCAGACACCTCCCCTACCCCGGCCATCATCCGCAACCCCCGCCTCATTGAACTCGCCCTTGCTGAAGCTCACCTCGCCGGTCTTCGCGCCACATACAAGTCCGGCCGTATCTCAGGACACCCTGAGGACAATCTGTGGGACATTGAGGACGCCGAGAAGCACGTCAGGAAGCTCCGGTCCGGCACCGACTAGGAGATGGAGATGCCCCTGGCTCAGCGGCCGGGGACCTTTTTCGTCTCTACCGCACACATGGGTCCCATGAACAGAAACCACCCCACCGGCCACCACGGCACCTTCGAAAAGGTCCGTAAGTTCGTGATCGCCGGAGGGCTTTCCGCCTGCCTCGTCATGCTCGCCTTCGGCGGCTTCCCGATCACCGAGGTGATGTAGCTGTGCGGACACTCACCCAGCCTTCGGAACTCCGGGACCTGCCCCTTGAGTCGATCATCGTCGATGATACGGACACACCGCTGCAGGTCATCGACCCGAACCTCCTCGGAGTCCTCGCCGGACCCATGGCAGGATCATTCCGGCTGATCACCGACCACGAGGCCGTCGTCCTGCCGGCCCGGCTCATGTGGGAACCGGTGAGCTAATGCCGTCGCCCCTGAACGTTCAGCCGCCGCGCCCCTCCACGGAGTTCACAATTCCGCTGCGACCCGGCGAGTTCTTCCGTGTTGAAGACACCCGGTGCCCCGACGACCCCTACAGCCGGGACGAGCCGCAGAACTTCCTCACCTACCATCAGGCCTACGAGGCGGCGAAAGGGCTTGGCCCGCACGGCACCCTCGGCAACATCACCGTCATGACTCCGGCACCTCGGGAGGAGGTCACGGCAGCGAACAGCAACGGTTTCCCCGTCGTCATGGGCACGATTCCCTGCTGGGAGCCGGTGTCCCTCCTGGACCGAATCAAGAGGAAAGACACCGATGGATAATCCAGCCTTCTTCGCCATCCTGTGGCGCGCCGACGACCTGGACTGGGACCTTACCGACGCCGGCCTTTTCGGCTCTCTGTCCACCGCAAGTGACGAGGCAGAAAAACGCCAGGCCAACAGCGACGTCCCTGACCTGGAGTTCGCCGTCGCCGTCGTCACGATGCTGGACCAGGACCCCGTAACCGGGACGCCACTTAGTCACATCAACCCGCCTCGCGCTACCGGCTACGCCCTGGCCTCACTCAGTGTCACTGACACGGCACGCCGGAGTATCGGCCACACCATCCACGAAGATTTCGTGACAGCCCGCCTCATGGCCCAATGCGCACGATCCCGTAACCGGGCCAGTGAGAACGACGTCGTCCTGGACGTCGTGGCCATCACCCTCGTCTCGGCCCATTCCGAATTGGAGAACTGACCATGCCTTCACCTTTTGCCATCGTCAGCGCGGAGAAGATCGCGCATCGCCTCGAATTCATGCGGGACACCGTCACCTTGGAGGCGGTCCGGGACATCTACGTCCAGCTGAGCGTCGACGCTGACCGCGACGGCCACGAGGACCTGTCCTCCCAGGCAGATGACGCAGCCAATAGCGTCCGGGAACTCATCGCCTCCCGTGACCCCCGCGGCCTCACCGACTCCGCCCGCCACATCCGCGACGTCGACGCCATGGTCGACACCGCAGTAGAAGTCCGGGATGCCACAGCCAACGCCTACGACCGGTTCTTCCACATCACAGAGCAGACCAAGGAAGCACTCGAGATCCTCCTGGCCTACAGCGAGTTGATCGAGGCGGCCGACTTCCAGATGCGGCTTGGGACGCCAGGCACCTGACGCACCCATAGAACCGGGCAGGGCCGCCTGCTACGCCGCACACATGATGGGCAAGAAACCTCCCCGCCAGCCCAAAGGATCCCGTCATGTTTGAACGCTTCGACGATTCAGCCCGCCGCACCGTCGTCCTCGCCCAGGAGGAAGCCAGGATGCTGAACCACAACTACGTGGGCACCGAACACCTGCTGCTCGCCCTCACCCGCGACCCCGGACCCGCTGGCCAGGCCCTCACCGCACTTTCTGTCACCCGCGGCGACGCCCGCGACCACATCATCGAAATCATCGGCGCAGGACTCACCAGGACCAACGGGCACATCCCGTTCACACCCCGTGTGAGGGAGGTCCTGGAGAACTCCGTCCGCTTCGCCCTGCAATGCGCCGACAGCAACGTCCGGTCCGGGCACCTGCTCCAGTCCCTGCTTGTCGATGACGAGTCCGTCGCTGCGTTGACCATCGCGCAGAGCGGCACCACCCTTGAAGCCATCGGCGACCAGCTCACCGATCTGATGACGGCACCGGAGCCATCGGCGACGGAACCCGAGCCGCGCTTCGTGCTCTCTGCCTGACCCACACCGACAACAGGAGCGCCACGCTTCGGCCCGCCGCCCTGAAAGGAAAGCGATGAGCGACCTTCCCCAGTCCATCAAGCGATGGTGCTGCTCTGCGGAACAATCGTGCGGCAACACCACGCTCTACCTGGTCGAGTTCGATGGCCCCGAAGGCTATCCGAAGCTCTACGACTACGTGCGCGGAAACGACAACAGCTACACCGGCGGCTGGCACAGCGAGCAATCCATCCGGGACTGGCTCGAAGCCACCAAGGACAACGTGAAAGAGGAGCCGGATGTTTGAGCGGTTCACCGAGGACGCCCGGAACATCATCGTCCTCGCCCAGCGCGAGTCCCGCGAACTCGCCCACAGCTACATCGGCTCCGAGCACCTGCTCCTCGCGCTGATCCTGGACCGGGGCATCGTCGGCAGGGCATTCGCCGACCTGGAGATCACGTACAAGGCAGCCACCGAGAAGATCGTCGAGATCATCGGTCGTGGGAACGTTGCACCCTCCGGACACAGCCCCTTCACACCGCGGGCACGCACCATCCTAGAGTTGGCCAATGAATTCTCAGAAAGCTCCGGCCACGGCTACATCGGCCCCGAGCATCTCACCATGGCACTCCTTGACGCCGAGAAGAGTGTGGCTTGCCAGGCCCTGGCCGGCCTCGGTGCCAAGCCTTCCGCCCTCCGCCGGCTGATAGCTGCCCACTTCGCCCGGTCCTACACTGGCGGGGCAATCTTCCAAGGCTTCACCGCCGTCGGCCAGGACGGCCGCTACGATGCGAATCCGCTCCGGGCCACCGCTGAAGAAGCTGCAGCGGACGCCACCGACGGCCAGGAGGTCCGGGAGATCCGCTTCGGGTTGGAGCGCGGCGAATACTTCGTTGCCGTCAACGGCGGCGGGCTCACCGTGGCCGCCGCCGGCCGGCACCTGGACTTCAACCGGGCACGCAACGCTGCTGACTCCGCAGGCGCAAGCGTCCACATCGTCGTCCCCAAGGTCCAAGCCGTCACCGCGGAGACAGCCGCAGGAATCGAAGTGACCCTCGCCGAGACCATCGTCTGGGAACCCGTTCCGTTCGAAACCCGGGTCGAAGTCCTGACCTGACCGGTCCTCGGTGAGGGTCCCACCTCACTCCGCACACATGACGGCCATGAGCCACACACCTGACCCCCGTGCCATGGGCCTTTCCACGACCGACTACTGCAAGTCCCTGCCCCGACTCCGCTACTCCCACGAAGCACGCGGACTTGTCCTGCTGATGCCGCGCACCGGCCTTGTCGTTGTTCCCTTCCTGGAACACAAAGGCGGCTGGGACGCTGTCGTCGTCGACGGCGGCAACAACTACCCTGTCGGCGGCTACCACGTTTATCTTGGCGACACTGAAATCGAAACGGCGACCGAGATCCGCCTCGGCGAACCCGTCCCCGTTCAGCTCGTGACCCTCGATGAGGCCGACGCCCTGGAAGACGGCAGCAGCATCCTGACCCGCGACCACGGCAGCCTGCGCAAGAAGACCATCGACGGCGAAGTCTTTTGGACCCGAACCATCCTCAAAAGGGTGTCGATCCGCACCGAGGAGATCGCCGACCAGTTCCCGGCCAAGTACACCGTGCCCGCCAGGAAGGAAGCCGCCCATGTTTGAGAAGTTCAATGACACGGCGCGCATCGCCCTGCTCGCGGCCAAGGACATCGCCGACCATGTCCATCAGGACCACATTGGCACAGAACATCTGCTCCTCGCCGTCACCGGAGGTTACGGCCCGGCCACCCGGCAGTGGAAGAACGCACCCGGCATCTCCCCGAAGACGGAAGCCGTGATCGCCGCGCTGGGCATCGCCCCCGAAACCATCGCGGCCCAGGCAGTGGCGGAACTGACCTACGGCACCAGTTACGACACCGGCCGCCTCCCCTTCAGTGAAAACCTGAAGCAGGTCCTTGAGTACGCCCTGAGGTCCTCCATGATCCTGGGCGACAACCACGTCGGACCCGAGCACCTGCTCGCCGGCCTTGCCCGCAACAGCTCCGGTGCCGCCGGTGCCGCGCTCTCACGGCTCGGCATCACAGACCTGATGATCCAAGCAGCCATCCAGGATTCCACGCCAGCGCCGTCCCCGACAGCTGCCCGCAGCTGCGACGTCTACGTGCCGGTCGGTAAGTCCATCTTCAAGAACGGCGCCAAGATCTACCCGGACCTTGCCGCCGCACAAACAGCACACCCCGACCAGGAGATCGCCCCCTTCACCATCCAGCTCGCCGACGGCGAGTTCTTCGACGTCTGCACGATGTACCCGAAGCCTTCCTCCTGGGGAAAGTTTGCTTCCTACCCGGACGCCTTCGCCGCTGCGGCAGAACTCGGTAACGTGCCCGGCGCCAGCATTCAGGTCCGCATCATGACACCTCATGCGACTGAGCACCGAGGCAAAGACTCCCGGGGGCATGACATTATTCTCGGCCGCAGCGTCGAGTACACAACCGAGCGGCTCATGACCCGTGTCCTGGGAACCCAGGAGAGGACCGCGGCCAAGAAGGAGGGCGCCCGTGTTTGAGCGGTACAACGACCAGGCCAAGCGCATCATCATCAACGCCCAGGCCGAGGCCCGTGCCCTGAACCACCACTTCGTCGGCACCGAACATCTCCTGCTTGCACTGACACGAGACAACGCTCCGGCAAGCCGCGCACACTGCATCCTCGCCAGCCTCGGCATCAGCCATGGCTCGGTGCTCGATCACACCGTCCGCGACGAGACCGAGCCCGGGAACTGGCACCTGCCTTTCACTCCGGCAGCCAAGGAAGTCCTCGACCTCGCATGGACCGAAGCCGGCGAGGGTGAAGAGATCACGGCAGAACACATTCTGTTGGCCCTGACCTGCCGGCACGATGGCGCCGCCTCACGGGTGCTGGACGCACACAGTGCCGCGATCCGGGAAGACGCCATCAGTGCCGGCAAGTAACTGATAGTCCCGAGCGAAGCCGCAGGCCACTCACCCGGATGGGCACCGCTAGTCTTGCCAGAGCCGGACAACCCTGACGGCAGCACGACGAGAGGACACTGCATGGCTGAGTACTTGCCGACCTTCGATGAGATGCGGTCCAACGCGTTCGCCATGCTCGGCGACGTCGAAGATGAACTCCGCTCCGACTGGCGGGACGGAACCGGACCGAGCTCCGACCAGGCGCAGGCACTGCGCGAAGCGCGCCAGGCGATCGCCCAAGCCAAGGCCGCCCTGGACCGCGCCGCCCGCTGACAACCTCCAGACGAAACCCCGAACAGGAACCCGTGAACAATCACCCGCATGAACCAAGTCCACCGGCACAGCCGGACGGACCCAGCGCCGCGAAGAAATTCTTTCGAGGTCCAGGACTGGTGTTCGTCGCCGTGACCGCAGCCCTCGCGGCCTGGTTCGCCATCAGCTTCCTCACCCCGGATGCGGCCGAAAACCACGAGCCGGGCTCGGTCAACTACAACGGTGTCGCCGAAGTTATGGACATCGGAGAGACGCAGACCAAATGCTTCGTCTCCATCAAGCGCGACACCGGCCAGATAACCAAGCAGTCGATGCGCAAGGCCGACTGCCGCAAGTTCCGGACCGGCGACATGATCAACGTCGAGAACGGGCAGTACGTCAGCACGACCGCCAAGTAGGCGATAGCCCCTGCATCCCAACCCCCGCGCCGCCGATAGGTGGTGCGCTGTGATGGTCCGGCGGTAGCCGTGGACCCGGTGTGAAAAATCCGAACGGCCGTCGAGCAAACAGGTGGTGGCAGCGGTTGGACAGACATATTAAGAGGACTCGGGGCTTCGCCCCTCGCCCTTCGTGTTTCCCGATTCGCTGACCGTCCTGCTCTTCGGTTCGTTTCCCCGCGTCGTGATCTTCTTTTTGTTTCCTGGCCTGCGGCCGGCTGCTCGCGCGCTGCGCGCGCTCCGCGGCATGCTTTTCGCCGCGGCTGCTTGTTGTCCTTCGTTCTGTGGTCCGTGCTGCGCTGCGCTCCGCGTCCGCGCTGCGCGCGGCCCGTGGTGTTCTCGACCCGCCTCCCGGCTCGTACTTCGATTCGTTGCCCTGGCCGCTGCGCGGCCTTGTCCGTGGTGTCTCCGCTGCGCGGAGGCTGCGCCTTCCCCGGCTCCGCCGTCCGATGTTTCATCGTCATGTAGATCATCATGATGACGGGGGCTGCGCCCCGGGCCGGTGGCTTGTTGCCGTCGGTTCCTTGTTCCACCGTTGGTGTCGCCTGCGGCGGGCCGTCAGCGGTTCGTCTTCCGTGTCGTGGTTCGTCCCGAAGCTCGATGTGTTCTCCCCGGTGGCTGCGCCACCTGCTTCTCGTGGCCGCTGCGCTGGCCGGTGTGTTTCTCAGGGCTTCGCCCCGTGCCGGTGGCCCCTCCTGCGGTGTCTTGTTCCTGGGGCGGTGTCGCCTGCGGCGGGCCGTAAGCGGGACGTCGCCCGTGATGCTTAGCTGACGGTTCCTCTGCGGCTTCGCCGCCGTTCCGTGGACGGAATGTTCACGGGTTGGGGAACGAAGTGGACACCGGCGCTCCGCGCTGCTGGCCTCGCAGTGAAGAAACGATGAGGCGCTTCGATTCGTCCAGGCAGAAGAACCATTGCGTAGCAATTCGTCTCGCAGTGCGCTGCACCGAAACGAGAAACGTGGCGCCCCGCCGTCCGCGCCGCAGGCATCCACCAAGGCCCTCAGTCCACACATTCAGCCACCCACACCACCGGGGCGCAGCCCCATACCAACGCAGTCACTTCCACCAACCCTCTATGTGTGCCAGGCACCCACCGCCGGCCGCAGGCCAAACCCCGCCACAACATTCGGCGTCCAACAAACCAATGCCGGGTGGCACCCACTGCCGGCCGCAGGCCATTAAAGGCCCGCTGCAAGCGACACCAGCGGTGACATGCGCCGAGCATGGGACCACCCAAGAGTTTTTGGGAGAAAGTTCTGGAAAGGGCCGTCGCATCTGCGGGGCAGCCGCACACAGAAGAAGTACCAGCGGAAGAGCTACGGGACCCGTCTTGGAGACACCGGATCGCTTGCGCATGGCGGTCTGACATGTTCGCAGCCGTACATATGTTCTATAGGCAAGAAGAGGGGCTGGGCGCCCAATCCCGGCTTCGGGCGATTCGGGGATTTTTGCAGCCGATCCGGCGCTGGGAAAAGCCCTAAATCCGCCTGGCCGGGTCTGTGGGGCTGTCCCCCGGGAAACTACGCATGTTCCAGGGCATGGAGCAGCGCATTTTTCGCCTGGCACGAGCCGGCGGCATCGACACAAACCCCACAACCTTCACCCAGCGTGCCGGAACTTTCGCCTCGGCCGCGACCAATTCCGGTCAGGCCACCCTGCTGACCCGGCGAGAGTCCAGCGGGCTGAACGGCTACCTGATCCTGCCTGCCGCCTCGCTCGGAACGAACGCCCCCTTGCACCTGGCCCACACCGTCGGTGCCCGCGCCGAAGAAGCGCAAATGCCGGAGGATCTCGGTGACACCCCGGCCATCGGAACACTCAACTACCGGCCGTCCCCGGCGCTTCGCGAGACACAGTCCGGCATCGACCCGACCGAACTGCCGCGGATCCTGGCCAACGCGATGCCCGAAGGTTCCTGGGTCGCTGTCACGATGCGGAAACCCTCCAACAAGGAGCGGAAGTTCTACACGCCATGGCTCGGAAACCGACTCGGCACCGCGGTCCCGACGCACCACTCCACATCCCCGACGGCCGTCGTCGTCTCCATCACCGCGGGCGGTTCCACGAAGGATGAAGTGACGTCCCTGCTCTCCCAGGTCACCGCCGGCCTGCCCGGTTTTGATCTGGACTCCGGCGTGAAGTTTGCCCCGACGAAGCACGCCTTGTTCTTCGGACTGCCGGTCGGTTTGCTGCTGGCCGCGGCGACACTCTTCGGGCTTCCGCAGCTGCCGGCCGAGTACGCGACCTACATTCCCGCCGGCATCGCCCCGCTCCTCTACGGCCTCTCCGGTGTGGCCGTGCTCCTTGGATTGGCCGCGCTGGCCGGGCGCATCGCCTCCCCGGACACCAAGCTCCGCAACCGCCTGGCCCAGCCCGTGTTCGCGGCACCCTCTGCACGTCGCGGCCGCCCCCGGCCGCCACGAAAGGAGCAGACCATCCGCGGTACCCGACGGGTCGGCGACGAGAAAGTCCCGTTCGAAAAGTACGTCCCCGCCTCGGACGGCGACTACCCTTTGGCTCCGGACACGTTCATGGTCGGCCCCAACGTCGTCGTCGGCATGGTCTCCCCGCACGCCGGCGCCGTCTCCGGCGCCGCGGCAACCCGGGCCCGCGCCACTCCCCCCGTGATGCTGCAGCAGATCGGCCCGCTGTTGGGCATGAACGATGACGGGTCGGCGCACCTGTCCGCAGCCGCCATGCTCTTCGGCGTCGCGATTGTCGGCAAGCCAAGCTCCGGAAAATCCCTGCTGGTCCGTTCCCTTTTCGGCTGGCACTGCCTGGAACGTGTGAACCCGTCCGGCAAGCCCGGCTACCCCGGCAGCCGCAACACCCTCATCGCCTTCGAGTCCAAAGGTGACGGCGTCGCCAAGTACGTGAAGTGGGCCCACACTCTCGGCGACAAGATCCTCACCATCGACGTCGCCGACCCCCACACTCCGGCCATCGACCTGTTCGCCGTCCCCGGCGACAACGCCGCCAAGGCCGTGTTCTTCACCAACGCTCTGAAGTACACCTTCGGCGCCGAAGCGATCGGCCCCCGTTCCTTCCCGACCATCGTGGCCATCCTCACCGCAGCCCTGGCCGTGGACGACCGGGTGATCGACTCCATCGAGGACCGGGACGAACGCATCCTCAAACACGGGATGTCCCCGCTCTACTACGCCTTCCAGCTGCTCGCCGGCACGTCCGACAAAATCGCCGTACAGCTCGCCACCGGCATCAAAGCCCTGGGCATCAAGCTGCGCGAACGCGGCACCCCGGACCAGACATTGGAGCAGGCGTACATCGCCATCTCCTCACTCTTCGAGGACCGCACCGAGTCGGCCCGCCGCCCGTTCCTGGAACCGCCGCGGAACAAGTTCGAACAGCTCCTGATCATGGAGGACTGGTGGAGCCCGTCACGCCGGAAGGTCAGCTGGACGGACATCCTCGAAGGCCACCGCTCCGTGGTCATCAACACCGGATCCTCGCCGTCGGGCGTGCTCTTGGATGACGAACAGAACCAGCAGATCTCCTCGCTGCTGATGTTCTCGATGCAGAACGCGATGAAGCGGACATGCTCGGGCTGGCTGGAGGCAGGCCGATCGGTGTCCGTCTTCGCAGACGAGCTTGCGCTGCTGGCCGGCACCTCTCCGGAAGTCGTCGCATGGATCCGCGACCAGGGCCGGTCCTACGGCATCCGGGCGATCCTGGCCACCCAGCGGCCGGAACAGCTGGGTGCCGCGCTGCGCAACAACTTCCTCACCTACTCGACGCTGATCTCCTTCGCGCAGACGGACGTCACGACAGCCGGTGAGGTGGCCGCCAACGTCGGCTCCAGCAGCGAATGGACGACCGAGGACATTCAACATCTGGAGCCGTTCCACGTTGTCGTCCGCTCCGAGGTCGAGCAGCGCCGGCAGTCGGCGTTCATCGTCAAGCTCCCCAATTTCGAAGCAGACATCTCCACTTACGCAGCAGCGCAGGGCTACACCCATGAACCCGCAGGAGCTTTCCCTTGGTAACCGTTACACCCGAGCGAAGGGCAGCCGCCGAAGGCATCCACGCGGAGATGATGCCCTCGGCCAACCCGATCGACGAGCTGGCCATGCACAACCGCCGCGACCCGTACTGGGACCGGCTGTGGGTTCCGGGCTCCCAGGCAAACTGGATCACCGGCCCGATGGCCAGGCACCACAAGAAGGAAGGCATCTCCCCGGTCAACGCCAAGCTGCTCTTGGATGAGGACGAGGCGCTGCGCATCGCCACGGCCAACCGGGGACGCACGGACCGGCTCGCCGCCTGGGGTGTCCTGGACTCGTGGCGGACCGTCTCCGCTGAGCAGCTGGCAGCGCTGACCGGCTGCCGATACTTCCTGGACCCCAACTACTCCTCGATGGCTGCGTCCTTTTCCCTGGACCTGGTCGACGTCGGCACCTACGCGAACAAGCTGCGGCCCAACCCCGGCATGAACAGCAGTGTCGTGTTCCGCACCGCGAACTCCGACGCGTTCAGCAAGGTCATTGAGCCCACGCTCACCGGGCCCGAGTGGCTCAGCGTCACCGCCGGCCAGCCGTGGTCCACGGGCGGTCAGTACGACCGGCACAACGTGCTCTCCACCGAGCTGGGCCTGCGCGCCGCCGAGTACCTGGACATTGGAGCGGTGCTGGGCGAGAAGCTGTCCTCCATCGACCTGCTCGCCGGCTCCGGCCTCGGCAAGAAGCTGACCCGTCCGGACGGCCGCCGCGCCGACGGCACCATCGTCCGGCACGACGGCATGCGCATCGTCTTTGAACTGACCGCGACCGCCTCGACGTCTTTCGAAAACAAGGTACGCCGCTGGGCCCAGGTCATTTCCGAACGCCCCCTGGAAACGTCGGGCCTCACCGTCGTGTTCATTGCCGCCCCGCACCCGGACCGCTCCAGCCACACCGGCACCGACCCCCGCCACGAGATCTACCGGATCCTCTCGAAAGTCCTCCGCGAATTCCCCGGCCGCGGCCAGGACTCCCCCGCCGCGCGCATCGGCATCGCCCACTGGGAGGAATGGTTCCCGGACCGGCACCTGATGAGCGAAGGCTTCTTCAACCTTGAGGCCGACTTCGCCATCAACGACGCCACCGGCCCCGAACGCTGGACCCGCCGCGGAATGCTCATGGACTACGCCTTCTCCCCGTGGCACACGTTCGACGCGACCGCAGTCCTGGACAACTCCAAGCTGCTCGCCGCCACACCGCACTGGCTGCGCAAGGGCGACCACACCGCACTCATCGGCTCCCCGATGGACCGTGCACAGGCCGAGGTTCCGCACCCCGCGCCCGCCAAGCCGCACCTGACCAAGGGCCGGCCACTCGGCGCCGCCATCGGCAACGGCGGCGACGCAAAGCTTCCCCGCCGGCTTCGCATCGAATGGTGAGCGCAACCGGTCCTCAGTGCCAGGGCCGTTCGATTGGCTTGCCGTGCTCGTCAAGTGTGAGCCAGGTTCCGGCCGGCCTAAACCGCTGCAGCGAGGGACCCAGCGCGATGACGGCGCCAAAGCGGTACGAGAACTCCTCCATCCACCATCTGACCTTCCGGCGGTCTCTGTAGTTGGTGCGGCCGTGGCTGTGGACGTTCTTGAACTCGACGATCAGCAGGTTGTGCTCGGTGCCCTTCTTGCCGCGATGGTGCACTGCAATGTCCGGAGTGCCATATCCGCTGCTGTTCTCCGGTTGCCGTTTAGGACCTCCATGGGCACCTTCCCGGTTCCATTCCAGGTCGATGTCCCATCCGCCGAGGAAGGGGTCGGTCTCGTAGAGTGCCCGGAATATTTGCCCGACCCGGGCACGCTCCCCCACGCCCCATTGCCAAAGTTCCGGCTGCTTCCGGTGCACGGACTCGAGGGCGTCGCGCAGCCAGTCACTGACGACTTTCTCCTCGTTGCCTGCCGAAGCGCCCATGCTCTCAGCCTAACCACCGGCATCCGGATTTCACCGCAGCAACCACCCCATGACCACGTTGCCTACGCATGTTTCAGGGCATGAGCGAAAAGAAAATCAAAGACCGCGTCCTGGACAGCACCGCCAAGGACAAGAAAGAAATCGACGACTGGATGGCCTCGGCCAGTGGCGGAAAGATCCTCGGCGCCATCGTGGTTCTCCTCGGGATCTGGCTCGTCGTCCGGATGTTCTGGTCCTGATGAACGGCATCTACGGCCGGGCGGCGACAGGACTGCAGGACTCCTCTTGGGCCGTGAACGAGTCGGTCGCGAAAATCGGAGCCCGGGGTGAGCAGAAAACCGAGGCGCTGCTGAACGGCTTCGGTAAGAAGGCCGCCGTCCTGCACGACCTGCGGATTCCGATCCCCGGCTTCAAAGCCAACATCGACCACGCCATCGTCTCGGGCAAGTCGGTGCTGCTGATGGACTCGAAGATGTGGAAGCCCGGCTTCTACTGGTCGCTGCTCGGCTACCGCCGCGGCTGGGAGAAGACACCGCACATCGGCAAGTCCCAGGAGTACGTCTCCCGTGCAATGAACTCATTCCTCCAAGGCACAGGCGCCCGCGTCCTCACCCCACGCCTGGTCGTCTGGTCTTCCCGGGATGGCCAGCCCCTGAGCACCTGGATGCTCACCGTTCCGGGTGCCGAGGTGGTCAACGGACTGCGTATCGTCCCGGCCGTGAAGTCCTTCGTCCGAGAGGGTTCCGCCGATCCGGCCATCGTCCGCAAACTCCAGGAACTCCTCGTCAAAGCACCCGCCGCCACCAAGCCGGCACCGCACTGGTCCGACGCTGACCAGTTCAAAACCCCGGTGCGTCCGGCACGCGTCGACGTATACGCCGACGACAACCCCTTCGCCTGATCCTTCCGCCCTCGTTCGTGACCCGGCAGCATGCAGGACTGACCGCCGCCGGGTCCCGCGGCGCATAGAGAACCCAGGAAGCTTTCACCAAGGAAAGGCCATCATGGCTGCACCACGCAGGAATCAGGCACCCGGCAAACCGATCACCCCGATGGTGATGCTCGGCGCCGTGGCGGTCGCCGGCTACGCGATCTACCAGGGCTACCCGGGTATCGCTGCTATCTGGGCCGGCCTGCTCGTCTCCGCCTGGATGTACCCGCCGGCGATGTTCACCGGCAAGAAGGATGCCCGCGGCTACCCGTCACCGGCGCACCCCGGTGAGCAGGCCGCCATGAACCGGTACCGGCTCTGGGAGGACCTGAAGTTCAAGCTCGCCCTTCCCAACCCGGACTGGCTTCCCGGGCTCAAGCCGCGTCTGTCGTTCCTGGTCGCTGTCTGGGCCGGCGCAGCCGCCTTCCTGGTCCCCGTCGTCAATGAGACCTACACCCAGGGTTACGGCCCGTGGATCAACGCGGCCGCAGCCTTCATCTCCGTGGCGCAGTTCAGCGCCTCCCGCCGCCGCACCCAGGTCGCCGACGATGAGAACCCCGGCGCGCGCGTCGACTCCCTCATCGCCCTAGCCCGCAAGAACCTCGCCAAGGTCATCGGCCTCTTCATCGGCGGCATCGCCGTCGGCGGCGTCGTCGGCACGGTCGCCACTGTCATGCTCCCCCTGGCCACCACGGCCGCTTCGGTCCCAGCCATCCCTGAGCCTGCCATCTGGGCACTGTGCCTGACCGGCGGCCCACTCGCCCTGCTCTCCCGGGCCTGGATCACCGAAGCCCTGGAGCACTGGCGCATCGTGGTCGCCGCCCGCGAGGAATGGAAGTCCCGCTGGGAGATGCTCAAGCAGGACCCTGCACCACGGCTCATTGACCGGCAGGAAGTCGGCGCCGCCACCATCGACACGTTCGACGCACCGCCAGGGACAGGTGCCATGCCGTTCTGGGTGATGGCCGACAAGATCAGCCCGACCCTGGGCACCGGTGCGAAGTTCGCTGTCCTGGACGTACCCAACCTTGACTCCAACAACCAGCCCGTCCCCGGCACCAAGCACCCGCTCCGCTTCGAGATCGTCCGCTGGCCCTCTGACCAGATGCCCGACATCACCGATCCGGCCACACCCAAGGATGTCGTCTTCCATCTGGTCCGCTGCGCGATCGCCTGGGCCGCCGACGGTGTCTACTCCCGGCCCGTCATCGACGATGTCCACCTGCTCACCGTGCCGTCTGCACCGGGCGGCGCTGGGGATGGCACTGAGGACGGCGACGAGGACTCAGCTGCGCCAGCCCCCGCCGGCAGCTCGGTCTGGGCGATCACCTGGTACCTGCCCGATGGCCCGCCCGCGTCCTATATCCGCGCCAACGGCCGGAACGAAATGCAGGAGGCGCTGCAGGCGCACGTCCTGATCGACCACCGTGCACAGAACGGTCTTGGCTGCGCGTACGCCGGCGCCCTGCTCGATGCCGACACGCAATGGGATCCAAACTGCGGGTTGAGCACCAAGGACATGAAGAAGCTCGCCGACGAAGACCAGTGGAACAACCGCTGGGCCGAGGCTGCCCCCAAGCACAAGGCCAACCCGCCGGTCATGGAGGCGTCCACCGCCAACACCGCACGGCTCAAAAATGGTGTCACCGTCAACAGCCTTGCCTTCATCACCCGTCAGGGCATGACCCCTCACGATTTCTTCCTGTTCGAGCACGCCTTGCCCTCCACCTTGAACGCCGCACCATTCCTCACCATGACCGGGTACCAGGGCTCCGGCCGCCGGCAAGGTGAGCGCCACCCGCAGGCCTTTACCGTCTACTGGGCTTCCGAAGCTGTGCCGGCCAAGCCTGATGACCTGGCCCCGGTCCGCGGCTCCGATGCTCCCAAGTGGGTTCTGGCCGGCCTCATCAACCAGGCCTTCAAAGCTGCCAAGCTGGCCGACCGTCCCGAGATCGCCTCCGCGACCTGCCTGACCAAGGACACTTCCCGCGGCCACATCTGGAAGATCGACCTGCGCCTCTACGGCGGCGTCACCCTCAACGATGTCCGCGGCATGGCCCAGCGGATCAAGCAGCACTGGGCCGCGGAGTGGCTGCGCGTAGCGGCCGCCCAGGACGGCTGCACCATCGTCGTCGGCGCCAGGCCCACCAAGCCCGGCCTGCAGCTGGCAAGCCCCCGCCACGAGCAGTACCTTGAATCCCTGAACTGGGACCAGGTCTTCCTGGACTCCGGCATCTCAGGTATCGGCGGGCTCATGCCGGTCCTGACCAACGTTGACCACATGCCCCGCAACCAGCAGGTCTCCATCCTGGACTTCGACCTGCCGACCGGGCTGGACTTCACCTCCTTCACCGGCGTCCGCACCAAACTCGAAGCCAACTCCGGGAACTCCTTCGTGGAACCGCGGCGGGTCAAGAACCGGGCCAACGCCATCCAGCTGCTCGCCTGCGAAGTGAACCCGATGCCCGAGCGTGCCGGCTACGACTGGGACTACATCCTTGAGTGCGAGTTCATCCCGTTCGCCACGGGTGTCGACGGCGAGCCGGTGTCCTACAACTTCAAGGTCGACCCGCACCTGCTGATTGCCGGCGCGTCCGGTGGCGGTAAGTCGGTGCTGCTGCAGTCTCTGGCCTTCGGCGCCCTGATCCGCGGTTACGAGCTGTACGTCGCTGACCCCACCAAGGGCGGCGCCGACTTCAAGTTCGCTGAGCCCTACTCCAAAGCGTTCACCGCGACTCCGTTCGAGGCAGCGGCGATGATGAAGGGGATTTACACCGAGGTCCTGCGCCGCAAGAACCTCAACACCGAGCACGGCGTCGGCAACTACCGTGACCTGCCCGCCGACATCCGGCCCAAGCACATAGTCATCCTCCTGGACGAGTTCACCTCCCTCATGGGCCAGGACCCCGTCCCGCCCGCCAGCGATGACCCGGAGATGGACATTGAGCGGGACATGATCATCGCGACCAACCGGGCCAAGACGGAGATCGGCGTGTACGCCGGCAAGATCGCGCGCGAAGCCCGGTCCGCCGGCGTCACCCTGTTCCTGGCAACGCAGAAACTCTCCGCGAAGATGCTCGACACCATTCCCGGCGCCGGTGACCTCAAGGTCAACCTGTCCCGGCTCCTGATGGGCAAGGCAACCTACGGTGACAAGCAGTCCGCGCTCCGTGCACCCCAGGACGCACCTGACCTCGGCGACGCCATCCCGCCGGGGCGAGGACTGTTCGAAACCACCGCCGGCGCCGCCATGGCCATCCAGGCCTGGTACGACCCGGCCGAGCAGGCCGTCCTGCGCGAGAAGCTGAGCGCCGAGATCGACCCCCTCGGCGAGGAGGACAAGCTGGACCTGGCACCGTTCATGATGAAGCTGCCGGACGCCCCCAACGACATGCCTGCCGCCGCAGCCGCCGCGCCTCGTCCCGCACCCTCAGTGGTGGACCTGGGCGAGATCGAACTCGATCTCGACGACCTGGACTGGTCAGACATGGACCTGGGCACCGACGAGGACAGCATCCCTGCCGCAGCGGAAGAAGCTCCGGCAGAGCCCTCCGTGCCAGCTGACGCTGACGAGCTCGTCTGGGAGCAGGACGAGACCGCAGTGGACACCGAAGCTGCCCTCCTGATCGACGTCGACGGGGTCATTGCACCGTTCACGTACCGGGAGGGCCTGGATCACCTTGCCGCCCCCGGACACGGGACAGTCATGTTCGACACCGCCATCATGTCCCGTCTCGCTGCCGTCCCGGTCACCCACGCGTGGCTGACCAGCTGGGAGGATGACGCACCTGACAACTTCGGGCACCTGTTTCCCCGCGCCACCGATGTCCTCATCGCTAACACCGAGGAAGCAGGGTGGTGGAAGATCGATGCCGCCCTGGACTGGCTGAAGGAGAACCCGGAGGTCCGCAGGCTCGTCTGGATCGATGACGAGCTGGCAACCGAGGACGTCATCCTGGGTCTGACCTATCGGGAGATCGCCGAAGACGCCTTCGAGGCAGCCGGGGTGGACGCGCTCCTGGTGGTCCCCAACCCTGACAAGGGACTCACCGCCGCCGACCTGGACGGGATCGAAGCGTTCTTCGGCCTGACCGGCGCAGCGGGTCCGCTTGAAGACCTGGAGATCGTGGTGCCGGAGCCTGCCGGCGAGCCGGCTGAACCGGACTGGTCCGCCATGGAAGAGGATATGGTTGCCCGCTCATCAACTGCAGCCGAAGGCGGGGGGATTCCATCCACGCCCTCAGAGCCAGCGGACGATGATCCGTTCGCGGATGTCACACCGAAGAGACGCTTCGTCCCCGATGACGACGACCCCTTCGCCTGACCACCCAAGCACCACCTTGTTCCCCTGTCCGGCAGCTCCGGGCAGGGGAACAGCTGTCTCCGCACACATTTGGCCCATGACTGAACTGCGATACATCGAGACCGAAGAACAGTGGGACGCGCTGCCGGTCGGCACGCTCGCCCGCGTCGGCTACCTCGAGCACGACGACAACGGCAACGAAATCGACGAAGGCAAGAAGATGACCATCCTCCGCGTCGAGGGCGACGTCCGGACCAACGTCGGGGACTACATGCTCGCAGGCGGCAAATACTGGTCCGAGGTCTGGGTCTGGGAACAGGGCGCCTACGCTGCGGACACCGCCACCATTCCAGACGAGGACAGCGAGGCTGACGTGGAGCCGGACGTCGTCGACGTCGTCGAGGGCGCGATCCGCCGCCACGAGCAGCGTCTGAAGGACATCGGCAACACCCCCTACTCGGAGTATCTGAAGATCCCGCAGGAGCTGCTGCCGCCGAAGTCGCCTGCCCATGCCGTCGTCGAAGCACTCGGTGAAATCGGCTGGGCTCCTCCGGTGAAGTACCCGGAGGGTGTGCAGGTCTGGACGATCTCCGGCATTCCCGACGGCGGCCGCTCCGACGGAACCCAGGCGTACCTCTCTCTGCCCGACCGCACCGATGAGCATCGCTTCGAATTCCAGGACCGCGGTGACATCTGGCTGGACAAGCCCACTGTCACCGTCAACTTCGAGCTGCCCGCACGCGAGGTGTAGAGGAAAGCGGGCCCTGCACGCGAATAAAAGCGGCGCATACAGGTTGGCACTATTGCTTTTTCAAAGAAGTATTAGCGCTTTGACACAATTACATCGATAAGAAAGCATTAGTGCATGCCATCGAACGAAGGACTCACCACCAAGGAGGTTGCCAACCGCCTCGGAATCACTCCGGTATCGGTACGGCAGCTGACCGGATCGGGACAGCTCACTGTCACCGGGAAGGTCGGCCGGTCCATCCTCATCGATCCTGCATCCGTGGAGCGTCTAGCAAGCTCCGGCACCCGCCGCGGCAGGGCCTGGGCACCCAAAACCGCCTGGGCCGCCCTTGCCCTGCTCTCCGACATCAGACCCACCTGGCTTTCATCCCCCGAGCTGTCCAGGCTCAAAAACCGGCTCCGCAAGATGGACGCCGGCGAGGTTGCCATCCTCGCCCGCAACAAGGACAAGACACGGCGCTACCGCATCACCGTTGACGGGGTGCCACTGGTGATTGAGCACCTGATTCCCACGGGCCAGACCAGCATGTCCGACGAAAACGTCGCGGCATCCTTTGGCATGTCGGGAGGCAGCGGAATCGCTGAGGGCTACGTCATGGCCGGCGACGCTCAGCAGCTCGCCGATGCCTTCGGGATGGTCGAGGATCCTCATGGAAACGTCATCCTCCATGAAGTGGAGTTCGCTGAACCGTTCGAGCGCGGGAAGGCACCCGTTGCCGCCGTTGCTGTCGACCTCATCAACTCGCTGGCCGTCCGGGAACGCAGCGCCGGCGAACGTGTCCTGAACGAGCTTCTCCATGGCTGAGCCCGCCGAGGAGACACCGAAGGAAACATCCGACACCCGGCCTGTGTGGGACGTCCCTGTCCCGCCCGGCGGATGGGGAACTCCGTGGCCGCAATGCGTTGAACTTGCCCGCGCCCTGCCCTCAACCCAGTGGACTCTTGTGGGCGGGCTCATGGTCCAGCTGCACTCGGCCGCCGCTGGACTGGCGGTTTCCCGTCCGACCGCCGACGTCGACATCGTCCTGCACATCGAAACCGGAGCAGCGACGACGACGTCGGTGTCCGCCGTACTCCATGAGCTTGGCTACACCCTGCAGGCGTCCATTGATCACGATGCTCCTGCCCACCGCTTCGTCCGCGACAAGCAGCAGATCGATGTCATGATCGCCGACCACATGCCGGAGGCAAAGGTCCCGACGATCGGCGGCCGCAAGCCGTTCCAGGTCACCGGCGGGACCCAGGCGCTGCAGCGGACAGTGAACTGCAGGCTCACTGTCGACGGCGGCGAGCCCGTGCTCATCAGCATTCCCAACCCCCTCGGTGCTCTCGTCCTAAAAGGCGCGGCCTACCGGGAAGACTCCCGCGACAGGGACCGGCACCTGGACGACGCCGTAGTGCTGTGCGCCACCATCAAGTCACCGCTGACCACCGCACAGGAAATGAAGGGCAGCGACAAGTCCCGGGTCCTCACCCTCCACAAGGCACTGGAGGACCCGGGTCACCGGTCCTGGCAGCTCCTCGACCCCGCGGACAGGCTCCCCGCAATGGACGCGCTGCGCATCCTTTCCACCAACCTGCAACTGCCTCCTGCGAACCGGCTCAAGAAGGGCTGACAGCACAGACCGCCACCACTGTCATCATCACCACGATGACGACCATGACGAGGACAGCAACAGCCGCACACAGACCGGGCATGAGCACACTCCAGTCCCGCGTTTCCCGCGGCATCCCCACCGGCGGCCAGTTCGCGGCCACCGAGCACGCCGAACCAGCACTGTCCCTGGACGTCCCGCCGACGGATCCGGCCATCCTGGCCAACCTGAGGCGGCCAGCAGCCACCGTGACAATCACCGAAGAGCAGGCCGAGAACCTGCGCCGACACAAGACCCCGATTATGAACACCGCCGCCCGGCGCCGGGCCGGCGATGTCATGGTCGACCTGACTGCGACTGACGCCCACATCCGCGACATCCAAGACCGCCTCCGCGGACGCTGACAACCTGGACACTGAAGGGTCTCTGCCTGACCGGGCGGGGACCCTTTGTCATTGGGCCGCACACATCAGGGGAAGAAACCGACTCTTCCGATGTGAAAGGACTGCCCGCCGCCATGATGGGAGCCCACCACGCAGCCTGCGGCGCCGCCGCCTGGGTTGCACTGACCACCAACATCCACCTGGACCTGTCCGCGGCCGCAGAGAAGCTCGCCTTCCTGCCCGCCAGCATGGACATCGGCTTCGGCCTCTTCGACGTCAGCCCGGTCAGCATCATCACCGGCGCCCTGGTCACCGCAGGCGCTGCGATGCTCCCGGACGCCGACCACCACAACGCCACCATCGCCCACTCCCTGCCGCCGCTGTCCAACGTGATGTGCGCCGGGATCGGCAAAGTCTCCGGCGGCCACCGCCACGGCACCCACTCCATCGTGGGTATCGTCGTTTTCGTCCTGGTCGCATTCCTTGCCGGGCTCTGGACCTTCGACCTTGAAGGGTTCGGCACCATCTACCCGGGCGCCGGCATCCTCTCGGTCCTGCTGGTCGCCTTCGCCGCCAAAGCCCTGAAGATCATTCCGGACCGGATGCGTAAATCCCCGTGGGCCGTCGGGCTCAGCGTCGGCGCCTTCATTACCTTCTTCGCACCCCAGGAACAGAACTGGTTCCCGATCGCGATGGGCATCGGAGTCATCATCCACATCCTCGGCGACATGATGACCACCGAGGGCTGCAACCTGGCCTGGCCGTTCGCCATCAAGCCACCCAAGACGATCCGCAACCTGCCGGTCATCAAGCAGTGCTGGCACTCCAACGGCTACATGACCATCCCCGTCCTCGGCCACGCCGGCTCCGTCCGTGAATGGCTGCTGCTGGTGCCGATCGGCGCCTACGCGATCTTCGGCGTCGGCTCCACCCTGGTTGGCATGGGCCAGTCCGGCCTCACTGAGCTGGTGGCGCTGGCGTCCGGGGGCTAACCGCCTGCCTGGCAGGCCCTCACAAGGGTGTTAAAGATGGCGTGTTGGTAACGCCGGTAACGGGTAACGGCATTACCCTTGTTTCCGTGAGTAACCCTGTGAAAGAACAGACCCCTGAAGAGCGGGCCGTCGCAGCAGCCGAATCCCTGGCAGCGGAGGGTCTCACCGTGACGGCGCGCTCCGTGCGTGACCGGTCCGGTGTCCGGATGGCCATCGCCTCGGAGGCGGCGCGTGCATGGAACGAACAACAGTCTAAGGACGACGACGTGCCGGAGGCGCCGGCAGCTGTCCAGGCACGGTTCGCCGCCCTGTGGCGCGAGGCAGTCACGGTCGCCCGCGCCGAATTCGCCGAGGCCCGCGCGGGCTGGGAGGCCAAGATCGCCAAAGCCAAAGAGGACGCCGACGCCATGGCCGAAGACCTGGGCAAGGTCGAGGATGAGCGGGACAAAGCACTCAAGGCAGCCTCCGACGCTGAACAGGAAGTGACCACCCAGCGTTCACGGGCCGACAAGGCCGAAGGCCGTGCGGAAACCCTCGAAGGCGAACGCGACCGCTTGATCGGGGAAAGGGACGGCCTCCTCACAACGGTTGCGCAGCTGCGGGACCAGCTCCGAAGCCAGGACAAAGACTAGGAGCCCCTTCCGATGGAGCGCGTCTAGGCCGGACGGATCACCTCAAACCCCGCCCGGGCTGAGGGCTAGGATCTGTCCATGGAACTCGAAGACGCTATTAGCGCAGGCGAACGGCATGAGGCGGATAGGGCCAGGGCCGTGTCTGAACATAATGCCGTGCTGGTGGAAGAAAACAGCAAAGCCCTTGCAGATTTTGTCCGCATCATGGCTGCACGGAGTATCGCCCCTGGGCGCATCACCACACGGCCCCCGTCTCCCCTGATTACGCGCCCGGGTGAGAAGCAAAGAATGTTCAAGTCCTCGATTTCCGGGTGGAACGTTTCCTACTACGTTGCCGTAGGAGCCGATGGAGCGCTTTATGACCGGAGGGTCGCAGGAGGCCTGTTCAAGAGCAAGGATCCCGAGCCGATTCCAGTCACTCCCCACATGGGTTTTTCGGACCAGGTCAGCTTGTCGCTTACCGAGGGGTTGGCACGGTTCGTGACCACGGGTAGAGAGCTGGGCGCCGAATGGTATTTCCACAGATAGCCGGGACGTACGCGACCCTTTCCTCTGGGAATTAGTCCGGCATGGCGCCGGTGTGAAGCAGGGCGACACCGTTCAAACCTGCAATGGTGTCCTCGATCGTGCTGCGAATCATGATGTGCTGGAGCGTGTCCGGTACGGACTCCGCAGTCTGCCGATTCTCCAGGAATCTGCTGGCTTCCGCCGTCTTGGCCTCCAGGACGCTGCCGGCCAGGTGCACCATTTCGTGCAGGTGGCTGATGGCATGGCGAATGTGCTCCCTGTTCTCCGACGGGACATCCGCGAGGAGCTCTGGATACTCGGGGTCCACGTCGTGGGCCGGACCGGTTGCCGTGCCGACCGAGAGCCAGTGCTCGGGCACTTCGCCTTCATCGTCCTGCTTCCAGTAGACCTGAAGGTCGGTGGTCTTCCGCGTGGCGGGATCAAATGTCGTCGCGCGGATGTTGAGGTTCCCGAAAGGGCTCTCCTCGAGCATCACGCCCGCCAGGAAGCCCAGCCGGCAGTGTTCGGTAAACTGGTCAACGAGCCGGTGCCAGGGCTGTACATGCGGGCCGTGCATCTCGGCTGCGCCGTTGAGGGCCGCGTAGGCGACCGAGTTCAGCAGATCCAGCACGGTGCCTGGTTCCTCTGGGTCAAGTTCCTCATAGATGGCGGCCGCGACGTCGTGGATCTCCGCGAGCTGTTCCGCCATTGCGGCGACCAGGTCGGCTTCCTCCTGGTCCTCACCGGGGAACACCAGCTCCGGCGCGTCCATCGACTGCACGCGGCCGGCAACGTCGATCCAGTCCGTCCCGTCGGCCGTTGACCACACCTTCATGGCCAGCTGATCGCCGATGTCCAGGAAGGTCTTCGTGGCGAACCCGCCCGCGCCGGGGACGCCGTACTCTTCGAATTCCACAGATTCAAGGTCGCTGTCGGCGCACAGCTGCTCCAGCTCGGCAACAGGGCTGTCCTCCGCTCCGTGATGGCCGCCCTCGAAGCTTTGCCCGGTGAACCCCTCTTCGAGGGTCTGGTTCAGTGCCCCGTACACCAGATCCTTGTCGGTCTGACCGTGGTGTACCGGGGACGCCACATCCAGCAGCTTGAGCAGTATGTCCACGCATCGCTGCAGACCTTCCGGCCGGCCGGTCTCCGGTAGTGACAATCCGTAGCCGGCCTGACTCGCATCCACAGGCTGGACCCAGTCCTCAGCACTTCTGGCCTCAAGCTGGTCGATGCGCAGCCACAGCGGCGACTCGCTGTTGTCTTGCCCGGTGCCGTCGCGATGGCCGCGCCAGAGTGTCAGCCAGACGTCGTGGTATCCGGCCAAATGCTCTCCTGGCACCAGGGCGACGACGGAGAGGATCTCGGGGTGTTTCCGGAACAGCGGCTGGAACTGCACTTCGTCGACGACGTCGACCAGGTCGGCCGCCAGGTCGCGGATGATGAAGTAGGCGCGCGGGTCCTGCTCACCTGGCTGGTTGTCGTCGCTCACGGGATCTCCTTACGTCACTGGCTTCTGCCGACCCCAGCCTATGGCCGGTCCCGGACTATTACAGCCCGTCGACGCAGAGGTTGCGTGCCGCACACATACGGGACATGGAGAACCTCACCAACCGTGTCCCTGCCGGCGTCGCCAACGGAGGCCAGTTCGCTCCCGCCCCTCACAGCGAACCAGCCCTGTCCCTCATCCCGGCACCGGCTGACGGACCGGACTTCGACTACGCATTTGAAGCGGACCGCGGTCCGGGCCTGCGCAAAGAGCTGGAGGCCCTGCCGAAGATTTCGGTGCGCTCAGCCATCAACGCCTCCCATGTCTCCGATCTGATCCGCAACTCCTATTCCGTGTACTTCACCAACGGGGAGGCTCCGTATGGCAGGGCTGACGCCGTCCGTTTTCTGGACGATGCCCTTCGGCATCTCCCCCGCGACCAGCGCGAGAAGCAGATCGAGCTCATCCGCTTCGCCGTCCACGAGGAAATGAAGCACTGGGCCGACAGCGGCCATGTCCTGAACCCCGAGCACAAGTACGAGCTCCTCATCGAGGAATCCGACTACAGCGACGAGGACGATCTGCTAGAGAACGGCCAGGAGGAAAACCGGGAACGTTGGGAGCTGCTGGCCAACACCGCCGCCTTCTACGCCGTCGCGGCCGACAACTCCAGCTCCGTCCGTCAGGCGGCCGTAGCCTGACACCGTAAGAGGAGGCCGCCCGGGTTCACTCCAGGGCTGCCTCCTTCTACTTGCCTGCCGGTCAGCACGGGAGCACGGTTGCCCTATTTCAGACGGCGTTGTGCCTAAATGTCGCACCCCGGCTCTATTGTCCGGCCATGAAGACATTGCTCGGAAATGCCGCACACATGCAACCCGTGATTACTCCCCTCGTAGGTCGGCCCATCACGCTCGTCGACATGGACGGCTGCTTCTTCGACTGGGGCAACGCCCTGAACCGAATCCTGCTTCAGCTGGACCCGAATTACCCCATCGTGCCCCTGGGCCAGCAGATGGACTACAACCACCTCTGCGGTCCCGGCGGTGACCGTGACATCCTCCTGCAGGCAATGAACATGGAGGGTCTGTACCGGAACCTCGAACCCATGCCCGGGGCCATCGACGCCGTCCTGGCAATGGAGGAGGCCGGGCTGAACGTCTTCTTCTGCTCCACGCCTTTCGCAACGCACGCGACCTGCGCCTCCGAGAAGCTAGCCTCCATTGAAGAGCACCTGGGGAGCCGCTGGGTGAACCGGGTGATCCTCACCCACGACAAGACCCTGGTCCGCGGGGACGTGCTCATCGACGACAAGCCGGGCATCACCGGGAACATGGTGCCGACCTGGCAGCACCTCGTCTTCGACCAGTCCTACAACCGGAGCCTCGCGGAAGCTCCGCGGCTTCGGGAGTGGAAGGACTGGGAGGCCGCCCTTTATCCTCTGCTGGAGATGGCCGCCGCCTAGAAGCAACGCACCTCAGCAACCTCGGGAGCCGCATCGAAAGGTGCGGCTTCTGCCATGTCAGGAAGCGTTCCCTTCATACTGAGCTCCACTTTTCACGCGGATCTCCCACAAAAGGCTCAATCGACGGCAGCAACCACGTCATCACAATGACCCGGGACGCACATTTTCGACAGTTTCCGACACCGGCCCTAATCTCCCCGGGAAAGCAAAAAGGCCCCCATTTGGGAGCCATGTGATAACCCTCGTCTCTGGAGGCCGGAATATCGTTCCTCAGGTTATCACATGAGTCAAAGCGGACGTCTCTCACAAATTCAATCGCTCGACCGTATCCGGTCGTTCAAACGTTCGGGAACCTACCGGCGGTAGGGTAGCGAAACGGCCCCGCATCCCAACGCTGGCGCGGATTTTGCATTGTCCAGGACCCTCACTCGACCAAAACGACCTGGGAGGGGACACCTATATGGAAGGGAAAGTGTATTAACTAAGAGGAGGGGGCCCTCTAGGAAGAGAGAACAAGGGGCCCCTTATATATATATCTCTATTTCTGGTCGTTTAAGTAGAGTAGTAGTAGTAGGGGCCCTATATTCCCCGGTATTCCGCGGATTTTCCCACTCGACCAGGTGGTCGTTTTGTGGTCGTTCGGTGGGAGTGGCCGGTAGAGCGCCGAATTCACCCCAAACGAGATCCATTCCGGCTGCCGGCGCCGTTTGGAACCAGAGCCGTACACATGATGGGCATGACGACATCTCAGAACCGGCAGCCCAAGGGGATCACCACCGGCGGGCAGTTCGCCCCCGACACCCACGCCGAGTCGACACTCCTGCTTGATACCACCCGCGACGTTGTCATCTCCCCCGGCGAGAGCGAGTCCTTCCAGGAGCTGGCTGACGGCGACGTCATCGAGTCCCTGAACGTGAACCGTTCCGATGACGGGGCCGGCTACTGGATCTCCCCTGCCAAGACGGTGAACCTCAAGGTCCTCATCACCGACGCCGATCCGCGCCTGCACGGGGACACGCTGGACTCCTGGTTCGAGAAGAACGGTGCCGTCATCGAGGACTTCCTCGCCACCCGGTACGAAGCGGACATCACCGCGGAAGAAGGCTGGGATGAGGTTGGCATCGAGTGCTCTGCTCAGCTACCCGATGGCCCGCTCACCGAGGCTCAGATCGTGGACGCTGCGTGGAACCGGACCAAGGTCGTCCAGCTGCACAACGAATCCGACCACGGCTCCTTCGGATCGGAAAACCTGGGCCGGCTGCTGGTTGAACGCGTCGAGGGCTCCACTGTTCTCGATGACCCCTACACAGCACGCGCCGCGGGCCTCAGAGTCAAGCCCGACGAGCTGACAGCAATGGTCAACGACCACTCGGGGATCTCTGACGTGGCAGCTGTCGCGATCGCCAAGGACCTCGGAAGCCTCCGCAATGCCCGAGGCGTCATCGCCTACCCGGCCATCGGACGCCTGGCTTCGCGCGGGTACCTGGACAGCGCAGCAGCGGACCTTGAGCTCCAGAAGGCGGCCACCGAGAACTGGCAGTCCTTCACTCCGGACCGTCAGCTCGCCCGCAGGATCGATGCGATGCGGTCCTGGATGCGCAACGGCGGCATCAGCTAGCGTCCATTTCGGCCCGCCGCACACACCTCTGGCATGAGCTTTGTTGCCACAGACCACCCGCGGGGCGCCGCCGGCCGCTTTATCCCCGACGTTCGGGCCGAGCCGGCCATCACCCTCAACTCCCAATTTGCTCCAAGTGACGGCTTGGACTTGGAGCAAGCAACCGCCACCATCCATGCCCGCCGGCTGCAGGCAGCGCGTGACGTCCTCGCCGAGTACCCCGACCTGGAGATCATGGACCATTCGCCGGCCCGCCAGCACACCGTCCGGCTGGAGGAGCTCGGCGATCCGCGGCTTGCCCTGGGCAACTGCTGGGCCGCCACCAACGAGGTCATCGAACAAATCGGCGCTGCCGAATTCGGCGCCGACTGGCTGGATGAGATCACCATCCGCCGGGCCCGCCTGGGCGGCCAGCACGTCGCCATCCTCGCCGGTGACCGGGATGGGTCGTTCGTCATCGACTACACAGCCCGCCAGTTCCACCCTGACCTGCCGTTCCCCTACGTGGCCGGTGTCGACGAATGGAAGGTGGTAGTGGAGCGTGCCTCCGGCACCCGATGGGTAGCCGACGACTAATGGCCAAAGGCATTCGTCCTCACCGACGCCACCAAGGTTTCTTCTCCTTAGGCCGCGGCCTCCCCGAAAGAGGCGGTCTGCGCGTCGGAGGATCAGCCAGCAGCGAGAGGACACCCTTGGCCAGGATCTCCAACGCGGGGCCATCACTAGCCTCACTGTCTGTACAGGAGTAGAACAACACACCGTTCCTGAGGCTGAACGGGAAGCTGCCCTGCGGTGAGATGTTCGCCCGGGAGCCGTGCGAGATCACGGGCCTCGCAACATCCAAGTCCACCTCCGGCACTTGGTCGGCGCGGTGGCCCAAGTATGTTTCCCCCGGTTCAAGGCCGATGGCGGCCTCCCTTTCCCACAGCCCGCTGTACCGCCTGTCGTGGTGTGTGGCCATCGAAGGGTGTCTACCGTTCAGGCTCACACCCGCCAGAAGGACGCCTTCGCGGGTGAGAGCAAGGTCGCCGTTGATCGGCCAAGCCTGTTTGCCGTGGTCGACGGGGCCGGGGAACCTGTAGGTGTCCCCTTCGCGCGGGTCTTCCGTCATCGCCAGGACCGGAACGAGAGGCACGTCGGCCGCGGCCAGCTTCTGTGCCGCCACCCGCAGTTCACCTTGAAGTGTCCGCAGCGCCTTCCGGAAGATGTCGGCTGCCAGCGCGGTTTCGCTCGCCGCAGAGTCCGCCTGCTGCTGGATTCTGGCGATCTCTTCGTCAAGCCCCATTGATGCATTCTCCTAAGTCGGTCCACAGCGCATCCACGGGAATCCTAGCCCCGCGAACGGCCGCAGACGGTTACCGCACCGAACCTTGTCGAGAACGGTGTGACATTTTTGGCAATGGACCTCGACGCGACGGTCGGCAGGCTGTGCCGTCAGCGGGCTAGCCATGTCATCCAGCAAGGCCTGGCAGTGCGACGGAGGCGACCGGCGCCGCTGCTGCGCTTTCTGCGGTACAGCCGTACACGATGAAGGCATGCCGATACCTACACAGCCACCAAACCAAAACCGCCAGCCCCAGGGCGTCCCCGCCGGCGGCCAGTTCGCCGCATCCACCCACGCCGAGCCCAAGGTTTCCCTCTCCGCCCAAAGTGGCTTCTTCACCGAGGAGGACAACGACCCGAACATCATGGCGAACGCCTCAAGATTTGACGGTGACACCGGTGATGACCCCAGCTACAACTTCCTTGGCGAAGGCAGCGGCGGGAGCGGTGGCGAACTTCCCCCAACGGGCGGCTCAGGGGGCGACGGCGGGGACGGGGACGAGCGAAGGAACAGCCAGATCGTCGTCATAGAAGCTTTCCAGACGTTCGAATCGGAGCTTACGCAGGCCAAAACCATCAGCCTCACTACGAATGCCTACGGAAAGATCCGAGTCGACGGTATCCACGACGCGAGCGGGGAAAGCCTTGATGATCCCTCTTACCGCCTGAGTGGCAATCTGAACTCGCAGATCAACGCCCATGCCCCCGGAGGCCGTGCGATCCCAGCGGAGCACATAATTGGCAACCGCAAGTCAGCGACAATTGACGCCCAGGCCGCCGTCAAGGGCGAGATCCGGATCGTGTCCCTCCCGCCCCTGCCCTAATAACCGTTCGGCCCCATCACTCGCCCGCTCCGGATGTTTCGGTGCGGGCGAGTTTTCGTTCTGGGCTGCACTTGCGCAGCTTCAGCGGACGCCGCACACAGACAGGGCATGACCGAAAACATCAGCCGTCAGCCCAAGGGCATCCCCGTCGGCGGCCAGTTCGCCGCGACGACCCATTCCGAGCCCGGCGTTGCTCTGCCAACAAAAGTCACGCCTTTCCACGACGCGGACGGCACCGACTGGGATTTCGACGGTGACGAATACACCGACATCTACAAGTCGTTCACAGACAGCATCGAAGCCCGGGTCACGACCGACATCCGTGAAGGCGGCGCCCGAGCCACCGTCGTCGACTTCCGCGGCCGCCACCCGCTCGAGGTCGGTCCACAGGCCCACTTCGACTCCCTGGACCAGGCCAAAGCGCACGCGAAGGCGGTCAGGGAACGGGCAGCCGGTTACGACCACACCTACATCTCCCCCGGCTTCCAGTCCCCCTGGGGCGAAGTTCAGGAGACTAAGGCCCTCGCCGTCGGCATTGATGCCGTCTACACCGCCGGCCACGGAGGTCTGAAACTCGGTCCGAAGCGCGCTGAGGAAGTCGACACGGCCTGGCGCGAGCGTTCCTCGTTTTACGAAGAAGACTGCGCCTGGTCAAAGGCCGCCGTCACCCACCATCAGGACCTGCCGGCCGACTACGTCGCCGCCGCACACCAGACCGCCCGCCAGTGGTACCCGGACGAGTACAACGCCATCGTCGGCAAGGACCCGGCCAAGTACGGGGTCAAGAACTTCACCCCGGTCACCGCGGAGGAATCCCACATCCTGCGCGACCGGGAATTCCTCGCTTCCCGCGCCGCCACCCACGTCCGGGTTCATAGGGTCGACACCGCACCGGCCGGCCATCCCGGCATGGTTGCTGCGACGGTGTACGACATTCCGGCGGACGGCCGGGACGACGAGGAGAACCAGGCCAACGCCAGGACCATCCTTGTTCCGAAGGACGAATGGGACATGCCGTACTCCGCGAAGCGCACCGTCCCGAAAAACGACAAGTACGAAGTGCTCGAACCGGCTGGCGTCTAGCCACTGCCCACCGAAGCCGCCCGGGTCATTCCCGTGGCGGCTTCGGTGTTTTATCTTCGGGCCGCACACAAATAATGCATGACCAAAGACACTTCAGCACGACAGCCCAAAGGCATACCGGTCGGTGGCCAGTTCACCGCCACCAGCCACTCCGAACCCGACGTGAGCCTGACCGCCCCTAAGGTCACCTCCCGCGGACGCACCACGAGCGTCACCCTGCCGGACGGGACAGTCGCGACCCGAACCTCCAAGTCCAGGGAGTACAGCCACGCCATTGTGCTCAGCCCCGAGGTCCCCGAACTGGTCATCGCCAACCGCGAAGCCCGGATCCGGAGCGCCCAGGCCGCGATCTCGGCCCGCGAGGAGGCACTGAAGGACCCGAAGTTCACCAAGCGCCGGCGCTTCCGCGACGACCGTGATCCCGACGTCGACCACAAGGGCGAGCCCGTCTACTACGGCTTCGAGTACAACCTGATGTCAGCCGACGGCAAAGAAATCCTGGAAACGATGAGAGGCAACTCGAAGGGCGACACCCAGGGGTGCTACGACCCGGAAACCCTCGACTACGACGTCAAGCAGGTCGGCCGCGTCATCCCACAGCTGAAGCTGCACACCCAGGAGGCCATGCACCGGGCCAAGGAAACGATCACCGAGGCCGAAGCGGACATCAAGTCTGTGAAGGAGGGCACCTACAACCTGGGCAACTACGGGGTCCCGGCCTGGTCGTCCCGGCTCGACCTTGCCCAGAAAGCCGCGAACCAGTACGCCGGATGGACCCGTCGCGCGACTGTCACAGCCGTCGACCAGTAATCCAAAGGAAGGGGGGGGCGGTAGTCCGATCCCCTTCCTTCCTGGGCTGCTGGCACTCCGGAACTGTGCCGTTTCCCTGAAGCCGTACACACAATCGGCATGAGCACCGAGATCTCCGCACGTCAGCCCAAAGGCATTCCTGTTGGCGGCCAGTTCGCCCCGACCTCCCATTCGGACGCCGTCCCCGGTCTTCAGCAGCCGGCCATCGAGAACCTCGCCTTCGACTACGAGGATGGCCCCTTCGACGTCGAGCGGGACGGAGAGGGCCGCTACACGATCTACGCCGTGGATGACGAAGGAACGGAGATTGCTTCCTTCAGTTATGACGGCGACCCTGCTGACCGGGCCAGCCTGGAGGTAGCAGCAGTCTCGGCCCTGACAGGCCAGGACGAGCACCTCTGCGCGGTCTCCTCTCCAGGCGCCCGCGTGATCTGGACGGACCCGGACGGCGGCGAACGGCACCCCGGAACGGTTGTCGGTGCCAAGGGCGAGATCATCGTAGTGTCCCTGGCCTCCGGCGGCGAAGCCGAGGTGTTCGGCAATGAACTCTCCGTGGACGAGGAGGCCACGAAGATCCACCAGGACACCCTCTCCCCGATCGACACCGCGGTTATCTGGACGAACCCGGACACCGGTGAAAAGATCCACGGCCGATCCCTCGGCCCCATCGGGGGAGGTAACTTCGCCTTCCAGGTCCCCCGCGTCGGAGGATTCAACGTAGCCAAGGGACACGAGCTCGAGCTGGCCCCACCCGCGCCGCCGGCGCCCCCGGTGAAGCTTGTCGAGACGCAGCGAAAAATCAGAGGGCACAACTTCTACGCGCCCAAGGCGGTTCTGTCCAAGGTCCCGGGACTGGGAGCCACAGAAAACATCCCGTTCGAGGAGAAGAAGTTCCACCTGCACTACTTCGCCGGCGGCGCCGCCAACTGGTACATCGCAGAGGTTGACCCGGCCAGCGGGAGGGCTTTCGGGCTCATGGACCCGACCGGCCGCGGCGAAGGCTCCTGGGGATATGTGTCCCTGCCCGAACTCGAAGCAGTCAACGCGGGAGGCTTCCGGGTCGTCGAGCGGGACTGCTACTTCTCCCAGGGCAACCTCGCCCACATCAACCGCAACCAGTAACTTCCCCCAGGAGATCTTCACCGTGTCCATTGACCGTACCCGCCAGCCGAAGGGCGTCCCCGTCGGGGGCCAGTTTGCCGCCACCGCACACAATGAATCTGGCGTCACCCTGGCGGCGCCTAGGTCTTCGATCTCCGAGCTGGCAGCTTACGGGGAAATCCCGGCACCCCTCGAACACCAGACCATGGCCGACGGTTCCCCGGCCGAGGCGAGCTTCGAGGAGTCATACCGTGCATTCTTCCGCCCGCTGGACGATCACGAAGCCGTTCACGGTCCCTACGAACCGGATCCCTCTCTGAGTGAAGGTGAAATTCTCGAGCTCGCAGGTATTGCAGATGCAAACCTGGGCCGGCACCACGGCACGTACCTGGAGCGCGACGAGGATTCGGGCGACCCGGTTATTGTCGTGCATACCCGCAATGGCGGCGGTAACCGGGAGTGCTACAGCGATCCCTGCGACGGCACCTGCACCGGATGCATCCAAACTGATGCGATCCCGGCGCTGCCGACCTACCTTCGGGACACGGATGACGAAGACGACCGCACCTACGCAAACAACTACTTCCGTCCCCTGGATGCAGCCGCCGGCCTGGCCGCACTTGAGGCCCAGGAACGGCGGACCAAACTGAACGAACTCACCTACTACCGGAAAGCCATCACAGAGGGAACCCAGCCTCCGTGGGTGGTGCTGTCCCCGGTCCGGGGCAAGGCCGACCGGGCCAGAATCTACCGGGAACTGGAACGGGCCAGGCAGAGCGCCCGCAATGACAGCCAGCGCAGAGGGACGGCCGATGCCGTGCTGGCGGCCCTGGAAAACGGAACACCCATGCCTGGAATGGGCTCGATGATGCGTGTACCGGTGGAGCGGTCCCGCTATGACAGCGCCCTAAAATTCCACAAGCTCCACACCGCCGAAGGTCAGGTCGCCCGTGAGGCTGCCGATACCCTGGCGGCCGAGATGAAGCAGCCATTGCCGCCGGCGACGGCTTCGCTGGTGGGGCGTGAGCACGCCAAGCTCACCGAGGAAGCTGCCCGCCATGAGGAACAAGCGGCCGAAAACGAGGCCAAGCTGGAAGTGACCAGCGCCGTAATGCGCACCTGGGCCTGGTCCGTGAAGGAGCAGGCGGACAAAACAGATGCCGAGGTTGAAGCGGCCGCCCAGAAGCTCAAGGACTTTGACTGGTCAGAGAGCTACCCGGGACCTGCCGACGAGTGCCCGGCACGGAAACGATGAGCGGACCCTGCCCGGGCATCCCCCGATGAATGATGCCCGGACAGGTGCTAGGCGGCCCGGGGGCTACTGATGTTGGGGTGCTGCGCGCCTTCGGGAAGGCTGCATCGACTGGCACCATTGGCCAAGCATTCCGGGCACAGCGTGAGATCGGCCAAATCCCATCCGGCCCGCCCCGCCAGTCGCATGCTCGCAGTGACGTGGAAATCTGCACTGAACCTTGCATCTGATGGACATTTCTGAGACCCGCCGTCACATGAAATGACGACGCGCGATGTCGTTCGAACCCCCATTTGCTTACCTTTCCGGTCGCACACTGCACCCAGCACAGTCGCCCGGCCCCCTGCCGGGAAAAGCAAAATTGGACATGTCCAATTCTGCTGTCCCTGAAGACTAAGCCCAAGTAATTAGACATGTCCAATTCTGGTAGTGTCATAGTGAAATCTGTATTGGGGGAACAGTGCCAGCCAAGGCTGGCAACGAAGGAGCAACTCTATGACGGCCACTGAACCGGAAGGTCTATCGCCGAGCGCAGACCTTGCCAGGAAGATCAACCTCCTGATGGACACGGCCGAGGCCGAGGGCCGCAAGGTCGCATTCAAGGACGTGGCCGCGGCCATGGACACGGCGGGGACCCCGCTTTCCCGTGCCCGCTGGCATTACATGCGCGCCGGCACGGGACCCGTGGTCAAGAAGGCCGAGCTGCTGAAAAACCTCGCGAAGTTTTTCGGCGTCAACGAGGGCTATCTGCTCGACGGGGACGATGAACTGCCGGAACGGGTGGAGGCCCAGATGGAGCTGCTCACCACCATGCGGGAGAAGAAGGTCAGGAACTTTGCCGCCCGCCAACTGGACGGATTGTCGCCCGAGGCGCTTCGGCAAATCAGGGACCTGATTGACGCCAGGCTAACTACCCCAGCCCAGGAGTCCGAGGGCCTCGACAGGGACTGATTGACTGTCTCTCCGGCGCCTCTGACTGGTAATCTGTCAGGTCGGGGTGGGTGGCAGACCCCCGGTCTCACACCTGCCAATAAAGGACTTGCTTTTCATGGACTACGCCGCCGCGCGGGAACGGGCCAGAACCGCGGAACTCCAACTGAATCTCACGGAACCGGTGTCGCTGCAATCCACTCACCGCCATCTGGAAAAGATGCGCGGTCGGCCCATCGAAATACAGGCCATGGACGGACCGGAAGACCAGGTGTGCGGTCTCTGGTTCGGGCTGGATGATGCGGACCTGATCCTGCACGCCAGGGCAGCTTCTGAGGTGCACCGCCAGCAGATCGTGCTCCACGAATTCGCCCACATGATCCTCCGCCACGAACAGGAAGAGCTTGCGCCCGAAGTGGCGCGCAACTTCTTTCCCGACCTGGATCCGGGCAGGGTCATCAAGGCCCTCAAACGCACCGATTTCATGGACGAGTTCGAGGTCACCGCAGAACTGCTCGCCGACCGTCTCGCGGCCCGCATCCGCCGCTCCCAGCGCCGCGCGGCCGGCCAGCCAGGAAATTTCGGGTCTGTCTTCGGATGATGCAGCTGCTGATGGCGGCCGCGCTGGCGGTCCTGGCGTGTGCCCGGATCCCGGTCCTGCGCCGGAACCGCAAGGACACTGTCTTCGTCGCCGCCGTACTTGCTTGTGGCGCCGCGCTGCTTACCGACCCGGACGTTTACGTCGCTGTCGACCATGCCATCGGCGGCATCAACCTGGCCAGGCTCATCATGCAGATGCTGATGGTGCTCGGCCTGTGGTTCCTGCGCAGTGCGCTTCTCCATGCCGTGGCGCCGGGAACCCGCAACACCCTGCTCCGCCGGTCACCACTGCTGGTGGCCCTCGGCCTGCTCGTCGTGTTCTTTCTGATGGTCGGCCCCACGCACACGACGACCACCTGGGGTGACGAGTTCGAAGGTGAGATCACCGGGGCTTTGTTCTCCGTCACCGGAATCGCCTTCATCTCCTGGGTCTGCGGGGAGATCGCTGTGGTTTGCTTTTCCTACCTGCGCAGGCTGCGGGGCACGTTCCGCCGCGGTTTCACCATGGTGGGAACAGGCTGCACCGTCGGGTGCCTGACCATGGCCATGATGGCCTACGGTGTCATCGCCCATGCCCTCCCCGGAGTGGACCCGCTGCCGTGGATGACCCCTGACGTCTATCACGGGCTGGAGCTGCTGAGCATCGCTGATGTGGGGATCGGACTGACCATGACCGCCGTCGCCGGCCACCGCCGAAGGGTGAGGATCGCCCGATGGGAGAAGGAAGCTTTCGAGATGGTCCAGCCGATCCGCGAACACGCACTCCGCGTGGCCGGCTTGCAGCGTACCCTCGAAGCCGATGACGAGGCCCCTTTGCAGGACCGGCTGCACCGGATGATCGTGGAGATTTGGGATGCAGAGCTTGCCGCCGGCGGCGACTCCGTGCTCACTCCTGAGTGGAGGGCGTATTTGCTGGAGGTTGAACGAAAGCTGGATATGGAACACGCAGACTTGCACCGCACTTCCTGACTGTCATTTGACCTGCCGCCAACTACCCGAACTGGTACCCTCAGAGGTCGGGGTGGGTGGCAGCCGCCCGGTCTCAGCCCGCCGCAACTCGAGGATCGTTACATGGATTACGTCGCTGCCCAGGAACGTGCAAGAACCGCAGAGCTCAGCCTGAACCTCACCGAGCCGGTCACCTTGATGTCCACCCATCGCCACCTTGAAAAGCTTCGCGGCAACGCCATCCTCATCGAGCCCATGGCCGGGCCCACCGACAAGGTCTGCGGACTGTGGTTTGGCCTCGACGACGTCGACCTCATCCTGCACGCACCGGCAGCATCGGATGTCCACCGGCAGCAGATCATCCTGCACGAATTCGCCCACATGATCCTCCGCCATGAGCAGGAGGAGATTTCTCCCGAGGTGGCCCGCAACTTCTTCCCCGATCTGGAACCTGGCCGGGTAGTCAAAGCCCTAAAACGCTCAGACTTCATGGACGAGTTCGAGGTGGCCGCCGAACTCCTCGCCGATCGCCTGGCAGCCCGGATCCGTCGCTCACAGGAACTGACGGCCGGACAGCCAGGAGGGTTCGGGGCCATCTTCGGATGATGGAGGTCATCATGGCCGCCGTGCTCTACCTGCTTGGGGTTGCCCGAATCCACGTCGTGCTCAACAACAAGCACGACCGGGTCTTCAACGCCGCGGCCCTCGCCGGCACCGGAGCACTGCTGACCAACCCGCACGTCTATGTTTTCATTGACGGGCTCATCGGCGGCCAGAATTGGGCCCGCTGGGCGATGCACACCCTGATGGCCCTGGGCTTGTGGCAGCTCAGGTGCGCCATCACTGAAGCGGTCTCCCAGGGCAGCGGCCGCAGGGACCGGTTCGGCGCTGCCCCGATGTACCTGACCGTTGGGCTGCAGACGGCGCTTTTTGTCATGATCCAAGGCAGGGCGCCGACCACAACCAACTTCGTTGACACCTTCAACGCCCAGGCCGCCGGGGCCGGCTTCTACTCCATGGTCATTGTTTACATCGCCTGGGTCTGCGCCGAGATCGCCACCGCCTGCTACCGGTTCGTCCCAAAAATGCGAGGCGTGTTCCGGGTCGGGTTCTCCATGGTTTTCGTGGGCAGTGCGCTCGGCATTGCCGCGGCGGCCGTCATGCTGTGCGACTCCCTCTCGCACGTCGTCCCAGTGCTGGCCACCATGAACTTCCACACCACGCCGCTGTACGTCGTCATCCAGCTGATCCCCATCGTGTTCTGCGGCATCGGGCTGACGCTGCCGGTGCTGGCCGGTAGAGTGCAGAAGGCAAGAAACGTCCGGTGGGAAGCAGAAACACACGCGGTCATTGCCGCCCTGCGGACCCGTGTCCTGTCGAAGGTCGGATCGGAACGGACGCTGGGCACCACCACCTCAACGACCACCAAGGATTCACTACATCGGATGATCGTCGAGATATGGGACGCCGAACTGGCTTCGCCCGACGGCCACGCGCTTACTGCCGAGGAACGCACCTACCTGCTCGATGTCGAACGCCGACTTAACCCTGCCACCGCGAATGGAACCCCCTGATGCTCACACACCGCAGCCGGACCGCGGTCCGTCCCGCCACTGACCCGTTCGATCTGTACCGGGACATGGTTCTCTACACCTTCAAGACGGAGATCCGGGCCGGCTTCTTTGTCGCCTACTACCGCAACTTCGCCGTCCCCTCCATCGCGAAGACCCTCTTCGAACGGGGCGAGACGACCGCGCGCCCGATGAAGCGCTCCTACGACACAGGCATCGTCATCCACGAGATCATCGTCAACGGCTTCGACAGTGAACGCGGGGACAAGATGGTCGAGCTGCTCCGCAGGGTCCACAAGGGTGTCCCGGGCAGCGCCGAAGACTTCCAGTATGTTCTCATGACGCTGCTGGTCATCCCGCTGCGCTGGATCGACGCCCACGGCTGGCGGAAGCTCACGGATGATGAGCGGGAGGCCGCCATGGCCTTCTACACCGAGCTGGGCAAGCGTATGGGCCTGGAGCCGGCACCTGCCACCTTCGCTGAGGCGGCCGCCTTCCTGGACGACTACGAAGCCCGAAACCTGGCACCCAGCCCGGAAGGGACCGCGCTGCTGGACGCCACCGCCGAGGCCCTCGCCGTACGGCTCCCCGGGCCGCTCAAGAACCGGACCAAGAACGTCATCGCCCTGATGATGGACAAGCCGGAGGTGGTGCCGGCGCTTGGCCTCAAGCCCGCACCGACGTGGCTGAAGAGCGTCTTCGGCCGGCTGTTGGACGTCTACGCCCTGGTCATCCGTACCCGCCCCATCGGCACCGATCCCTCCTTCACTCCAGGCAAGTCCGGGAAGTCCGTCTACCCGGGCGGCTACCAGCTGGACCAGATCGGGCCCCATTCGCCGCACTAAGGTATAGCTCTGCTGCTTACGGGACCGGGCCGTACACAGACAGGGCATGACAGAAAACATTGCCCGTCAGCCTAAAGGCATCCCTGTAGGCGGCCAGTTCGCCGCGACCACACATTCCGAGCCAGGCACCGCCCTATCCGCATCCGACGAGCAGGCGTCCTTTGCCGAGATGGGCGCGGCTGCACGCGCCGGCCTCACACACTCCTCCGCTACCCACATCGCTGCGCTGCTGAAGAAGAGTCCCGAAGCGGTTTACGACGAGAACGTCGCAACACTGGCCGCCGCGAACGGCTGCACCTACGAAGACATCCACGGGATCAACCTCGTCTTCAACCAGGGGGACCGTCCCCTGCGCGTGACCGGCACAGGCAACAGCCTCCCGAACGAGCTCGCGGCCGCCGGCCTGACCGGTGACCTCTCCCCATACACCGGGAACAACCCTGACATCGAAGAAGGGGCCTGGGCGTACAAGTCCCCCACCGACCGGGAGCTGGTCCTCAGCCGGACCGAAGACGGCGGCTTCAGTGTCTGGCATGAGGACCGCTACGACGAAAACTCCTTCCATCTGGAAACCGCACCCGAGGACGTCACACCCGAATCGAACCTGGACTCCATCAAGAGCGCACTCTGGGACCTGGCCGTCACCGACGCGAACAACAGCTCGCCCACCCCCTTGTCGAGCGGAGACTTCTACGAGCTGCGCGATGTCCGGCTGGAGAAAAACTCCCGCGGCGAGGCCTACGCTGAAATACTCGCCAGCAACGACGACGGGATGTGGACCACCGTCAGCCACAACTTCGCGACCGGCGCCACCACAGTGGACCGCGACGGTGACCTGCTGACAGGCCCGGCGGCAGACATCGAAATGGCCGCCGTCTTCGAGGGCCTGCACAGCGAACCGGACAACGGCGACTTCGAGGCACACGCCAAAACCGTGTTCGGCAACCTCCTCACTCAGGCCGCGGCCGACCCCGACGCACCACGTTGGGCCGCCGACCTTGCCGCCAAGGAGGCCGGACGTTGAGCGAGGCACGCCAGCCGAAGGGCATCCCCGCCGGCGGCCAGTTCGCCGCCACAGCCCATGCCGAGCCTGAAGGGGCCTCCCTCGTCGGGGTCCGGATCGGCGAGCCCCGCGAAATGACCCGCGAGGAGCTCGTCATCACCGGCCAGGCCGTTGACGGCAGCCCGTCCCTGTCCGAAGTGACCCGGCAGGTCCACCACAGCCGCCGGCAGCTCGCCGAGGCAGTCAAAGCAATGGACCAGACGATGCTGAACGCCACCATCGTCCACGTACGCCAGGTTCTCCCCGGCGCGAAAGAACTCCGACTGAGGGCCACCCGTATCGGTGACCAGCAGATGATTCCGACCTTCGTCCAGACTGCCGACGACGGCTTCCTCGGTGCACGCTACGCCGCGGGGCCCGACGGCGACTGGGCACGCCGCACCGTCGAAGGGGCGGATCCGGCATCGGTGACAGAGGCACTGGCCGGCATCACCCCACACAGTGAAATCTGGGACACCGACACCCGGTGCGATTACGACCCGCAGACCGAAGAGCACATCATCTACCTCGACGGCCGCCGCCGCCAGGAACACTAGGGGCAGCTGGCCGCCCGCCGGGCGCCCAGGAAGGGAAAGCTCCGAAAAGCACTCTTCCTGGGCACCGATTGGCCAGCGAACAGGGGCCCCGGGCCGCCTACTACACAGACCCTATGAATTTCTTGGAACATCGTCGCCGCAGAGTCCCCTCGCCGCACACATGCAGAACATGACCACTTCAGCAGTCCTTCACCCCCAGGATTCTCCCATCGGCGGCCCGGTCGCCCCCTCGTTCCGCTCGGACCCGCACGCCAGTCCGACGCCTCAGAACATCGCCGCCAGGGCAGCGACTGAAGCTCTGCTCCTGGCCCGCCGCAGGACCTTCCTCCAGGACCAGCTCGATATGGTCAGCCAGCAGCAGCGGGCTCTTGCCTGCGCCGCCGCGTCCCACCATGTACTGGAACGCCACCCGGACGCCGCGGTCCTGATCTTTGCCGTCAAAGACGGCCGCGTGAACCGTCTGGCCAATGTTCTGGACGGCGCCGGACGCTACCTGCCGGCCCACCGGACCGGGGAATGGGCTGACGCCGTGGCAGCGGAACTGCACCAGGAATCAGCCGGTGCTTTCGCGGCCATCGAGGGAGTGGAGGCAGCCGGCACGACCCTGCGGGTCAACATTCTCACCGTTGTGACCGGGGTCGGGCATCTGCTCAGTGAGCAGCCCGACCACCAACCCCGGCACGCTGCTTTCGACCGAACGGTAGCCTAGCCGCACACAAAATGGGCATGAGTACATTCGCAGCACGCCAGCCCAAAGGCGTCCCCACCGGCGGCCAATTCGCCGCCACCGCCCACGCCGAGCCGGCCCTGGCCCTCGCCCGCCCGCACCTGGAGGCCTCAGCGACCAGGCCGTGGCGGCCGTATGAACTGTCGGAAAACGGCGACGGCAGCTTCAACTACAACGAAGCCGGCGCCGAGACGACACTCGAGCACCGGGAGCCTGTTACCCGCACCGAGATCCGCCGTGCGCTGCGCTGCCCCCGCAGCCGCGGACGCGTCGTTGACCTGATTGCAGTGCCTGGACGGCGCAGCTCGCCCCGGGACGACATCTACGAGGTTGTCGGTCCGGACACCGGAGCCCCGCTGGTCATCAGGATCCACGACGGCTTCCATGCCCTGCACGTCATCTCCGGCAACGTCCAGGTGGAGGTTCAGGGTGGCTTCAAGAGCATCGCCGGGCGCACCGTAATCGAGGACGGCGCGCGCGCCGGCGTGGTTGTGGACGATGACAACAAGTACACCGTCGAAACCCGCGGGTCCGGCAGTGCCCGCGTGGCGATGTCCACCGAGTCCAACGTCGACGTCCGGGCAACCGGCACCGGCCAGATGTACGTCACCGGCGGCGGCCGCAGGTGCACAATCGCGGCCAAGGACGGCGCGGTGGTCCATCAGGACGGGCCCGAGGAGAGCCGGCTTCCCGTGGAGCGCCCCACCATCTGGTGGTAGCCGCACACAGACCTGGCATGACCGACAACATTGCGCGCCAGCCCGCGGGCATCCCCACCGGCGGCCAGTTCGCCACAACCAGCCACTCCGAGCCAGGCATCAGCCTGGCCGGGAGCCACTCCCCCTCGGAGCTCGTCCTGCCAGAGGACACCTTCCTTGGCCGGCACGCCAGCTGCCCTGAGCCGCGCCCCGCCGAATGGGTGTTCGGGGAACACGCCAGCGTCGACGCAGTCGTGGGCACCGTCATGGATGGTCCGCTCTCCCGCGGGGTCGTGAATGCCCAGCGCCGGGCAGCCTTCAATGCCTGGCACGAATGGGCAATGGCCAAGGCCCTGGAAACCAAGGACCCAGCCTACGACGACTTCGCCCAGGGCCTCCGCACCGGGGTCGCTTCCCTGTACGAGCGCCGCATGGACCACTACGAGCCGGGCCTGGACCGGTTCAAACCCGGCGGAACCCCTGTCTACGTCGCCGACCACGCCCTGCAGGTGTCCGGCAGCAAACGCACGTCCTTCGAGGACCGGGAGCACTGGCGCACGCTGCTCAAGCGGACCCCGAGCGAAGCGTGGCACCGGGGTTATCTTGCCGCCGGCCTGCTGCTTTCGGGCGCGGACGGGTACTGGGGTTTGCGCGAGAGCGCGGAAACCACCGTTCTGGGCCCAAGCGGTGACAACGCATCCGATGACGTCGACACCGCAACGGATGAGTCCAACCAGATCTTCGACTTCGAGATCATGGTCGAGGAAGGGCTGGCCACCTACAGCGTCGACGACCTCGGAGGCGGCAGCTACGCCATGTACGCCGAGGACGGGACGACCATCGAGTTCGAACACCACGGGGACACTGAGGACAACTACAGCATCCAGGACAAAGCGGCAGCCGCTCTCAAGTCCCGCGGCATCATCGACGACGACACATGGATCTCCTGACTCGGGCGGCTGCCAGGCATTCCGGCGCCTGGCGGACTGAGCCGCACACATCATGGGCATGAGCACATCTACAGCGCGTCAGCCCAGAGGCATTCCCACCGGAGGCCAGTTCGCCGCCGCCACCCACTCCGAACCGGGCATCGTCCTGACCGACGGCCGCGCCGAATTCGTCACCGAACGTCACCTGTACGAACGTGAACTGGCTGCCCTGGCCGGCCCCGACGCAGACATCGAGGAGAAGTACCCTGCCACGAAGACCGAGGCACGGCGCCTGTTGAAGAACACCCGCGGCGAAGACGGCGGGAAGATCAGGGTCGTCCGCTTGAACCACACCAACGCCCCGGATTCTGAACCGGGTGAACGGGTCGAGATCGTCGGACCCAAGGACGGCCGCCCGATCGTCGTTGACGTCACCTCCGGACTTCCGCATCTGAAAGTGACCTCGGGGACCGCAATCATCCGGATGCGCTCCGGCTGGGGCAACTCCATCGACGTCGGTCCCGGCGCCGAAGCGATCGTCCTGGCCGCCGCTGATACGAAGGTCACGACCGACTGCGATGAGGGCGGCAAACTCACTCTGGTCTGCCCGTCGGCCAAGAACAGATTCCGGCCCTTCGGCAAAGGCGAGATCTACCTCTCCAACGGCACCGACACCGACCGGATCCGCTACGAGCACCCGGTCTACGAGCCGTACTAAGCGCTACGCGTGCTGGCCGCACACAAACAGAGCATGACTGAAACCATCATCCGCCAGCCGGCAGGAATCCCTGCCGGCGGCCAGTTCGCACCCACTGCCCATGCCGAGGCCAACGTCACCCTCCAGGCTCCGCCAGAGGGGAAGGCGCCGCTGGGCGAATACTTCGTCGATGCGAAAGCGCTGCAGGCCGCCCGCGAAGTGTGGGCAGCGGTCGAGGATGCGCCGGACTGGAGGCGCGTCGAGGTCGCCGAGGCGTGGGCCAAGGAACGTGGCTACGAAGTGGACACCTTCGACTATTACCCGGCTGCCGACCAGGCCCACGGAAATGGTGTGGTCCTCGTCAGTGAGCTCGGCGCCGCTGTAACGCTCTCCGGCCAGGGACGGCGCAACTTCTCCGTCGACCTGGACGGTGACGGTGACACGCTCGACACCGGAACCGAGGACGGCAAGATCGCCCCGGTCACCTTCATCTACGTCTGAACCCAGACCACAACTGAAAGCCTGAGATGACCTCCGCTTCCGCTGCTGCCAGCGCCGCAGCCCTCGTTGACCCGTCTACCAGGAAGACGACCCTGGTTCACCACGCCACTGGACGTCACTACGTCCCGCAAGGGCTTCGGCGGTACCTCCTGGGAAGGGCCCTGGACATTGCGGTCGTCGTAACCGGAGTCAGCGCCTTGGCCGAGGGCATGGCGATGGCCTTTCAGTCGACAGGACTGGTGTTGCAGGAATGGCAGTCAGTCACCGCCGTCGGGCTCCTCCTGTTCGCGGTCGTCTTCCTCTATGGCGGTATCGCGGGCACCGTCGGCACGCTCGGTGAGGCAGCGACGCGGATGCGCGTCGTCGACATCGACAACGGAAACACCGCAGGCTTCCTGCATGGAGGACTGCGCGCGGTCGGCTGGGTCCTCTTTGCACTGTTGACCCTGATGCTGAACGGGACCGGCGAGACCGACACGCGATACGTCGCTGTGCGAAGAGACGCGGGTGTCTACCAGGGGCAGTCACCGGTCGCCGCCTGACCAGCACTCCAGAAAAACCAACCCACAGGAAGAAGAACCATGACAGCCATCCCAGCACGCCAGCCCCAGGGCATCCCAGCAGGCGGCCAATTCGCCGCCACCACCCACTCAGAGCCCCAGATCACCCTCCCTGCCGGCTCGACCAGCATCGAGGAGTTCATAGCGAACCGCGACGCTGTTCGGGAGCGCCGGGACGAAGCCCGGGAAGATTACGACACCCTGGATGTGCACTCCCAGCGCCTCTCTGCCCGCGGGGTCGCTGCGACCATCCTCGCCAAGTATCCGAATGCCGCCACCCTCAGGGTCTCCGAGAACCAGGACGGCGAAAACCAGTTCGACGCCATCTCTATCACCGCAGAAGACGGGACCGTGCTGGAGCATGTGGACGACGGCGACGAATGGGCGTTCCAGGAAATGATTCCCAACGCCCCGCAGATCCAGGAGTTCGTCTGGGACTTCAACCCAAGGGATGACCGGTGGGCCCACAAGATCGGCGAGATCACCGGCGGTAAGCGCGACTTCAAGACCGTCGACATCGACCTGCACGCGGCCCTGAACGCGTCACTGCCCGACGAGCAAAAGGACTGAGCCGCACCAACCGCTAGGAGTGCCGGGGCGTCATCGCCCCGGCACTTTTGCGTTCCAGCCGTACACATCCCGGGTATGACCACAGACATCACCCGCCAGCCCAAGGGCATTCCCGTCGGCGGCCAGTTCGCTGCCACTGCCCATGCCGAACCGGCCATCGAACTCCAGAAACCGGAAACCAAGACCGTCACGGAGCGCTTCCTGGACCGGGAAGCCGTCTTCGCCAAGCGCCGGCGCCTCTACGAGCAGCTGGAGCGGATGGAACGGATCCAGGCCGCTCATTCGCTGCGCAGCGTTGCGGCCACCATCCTGGCCCGGTTTCCCGGCGCCGTCACGCTCCGGGTCGGCGCAGACCAGGACGGCCGTGACGAGTATGCTCCGGTCTCCATCGCCAACGTCGACGGCGGACTCCTGCAGCTGAATATGCCGGAAGCCGATTACGACGACGAGTGGACGTTCGAGCAGATGGTCCAGGACGGCCCCGACATCCGCGAACTCGTCACGGACCTCGAGTTCCACGATGACGGCTGGACCGAGGGCGTCGGCTTCATCCACGGAACCGGCAAACGCCAGAGGAAGACGGTGGACATCAACCTCCAGGCTGCCCTGAACGCGCCGGATCCGTTCATCGCCGAAGAGCACGACCCCCGCACCCGGACGCTTTCCCTGGATGAGCAAACCGACCTGGTCGAGGCCGCCAACCACGGTGTCGTCGCCATGGAGGACATCCTGGACGACAACAACAGCTTCGATGAGCACCGCCAGTTCGAGGTGTTGGAAAACCTCAAAGCCCGGGTCAATACCCTCCTGACGGTGACGACCAAGCAAGACTAGATCCATGACCCGACTTCTACGCCTGCTTGTCTTCGGACTGCTGCTTATAGCTACCGGAGCCACCGTGTCTGCATGCGGCTACGAAGAGAAGAAGGCCACGATTGAAGGGGCCATCCACGAGAACGCGGAATCCATTCCCGGCGTCACCGCGGTGAATGCTCACGTCAACGCCAACACCTCGGGGACGTTCATCACGCTGAAAATCACCGCCGATAGCTCGGACGAGGACGAGCTGAAGAGCATCGCGAAGGGGGCGCTCACCAAGATCCTGAAGGATCCCCGGATCGAAGACGGAACGTTAGCGATGGGTGTCTTTAGCCCAGACGGCTCCATCAATATCGGCCCGTCCGACATAGGCTGCACGACGAGCACAGGAACACTGAGCAGCCTACGGGCTTGCTTCGCCTAGCGCTCAACACCAGAGGGCCCGTCCATCATCAACATGGACGGGCCCTCTGTGTTCAAGTCATACCGGCTTGTATTCCTCCACGGCCAGGGTCGACAGGTCCAACGTGACCAGGTTTCCTGCCTTGAACTCCTTGTCCAGAACGTGCACACGGGTTTCCATTCCCGGCATGAGGCCAGTGCGGCGTTGGTGCCAGTGGCCCGAGAAGACAAGCCTCGGCTCAGTGTTCCGTACCGCCTCGCGGAGCAGGGAACGGACGATGTAGGACTCCCGCTCGATCGCCTCGGGCACGTCCATCGTGCCCTCATCCAGGTCGATGCCGGCTGGCACATCATGGCTGATGAGAACGTCGAGCGGTTCTGTGCCGAGCGCTGCAACATCCTCCGGCACGACAGTCTCCTCCAGGAACCAGTCGCGCCCTTCAGTGCCCCAGCCCCGGTCGATCGAGTAGGCGCCGCCGAGGGCTCCGAAACGCACTCCCCCGAGGGTCCACCGGTGCCCGCGTGGTGCGTACAGCAGCCGGTCGCTGATGGCACCGAAACCGTCCGCGTTCAGGGGCAAGGCCCGCAGCGCCGGGTGGGCGTCATGGTTCCCGTCGGCGAAGATGAACACCAACCCCAGACGCTCCAGGTCTGCGACGAGCTCGGCCGTGAACCCGCCGTAGTCGGCGAAGTCCGGGTAGTACTCATCGGGCCACAGGACCTTCAGGTCACCGACATGGATGATCACCTTGTAGCCGTCGCGTGCAGCGCATGCCAGGACCTGGTGCATCCAGCCGGTGTTGCCGTGCCAATCCCCGGCAATGAGCACCTTCGGGACCTCGTGGACCATATCAAGTTGAGTGAGTGTTTCCATTCCCATTATGTGTACGGCACGGTGGTGTCCAGGCTCCGCTCCGACATGCTGGCGGAAACGCATCCAGCCGCACACCTTCCTGGTATGACTACGATTACGGCCCGCCAGCCTAAAGGCATTCCTGTAGGCGGCCAGTTCGCCGCGACCACTCATGCCGAGCCGGCCGCTGTCCTGACGGCACGGCCCTCGTTCCAGGCGCACGCGCATGCGGAACTCCTCAGTGACCGTCTGAACCCCTTGGACGAAGCACGGGTCGCCCGGTCAGCGATCTACGACGCCTTGGACCGTGGCGAATTCGGCGACGCCGGCGCAGTGGTCCGCGATCTCCGCAACGATGACCGCCTCCTCCGCCTTGCTATCGACCGGTATGTGGTGGCCGAGCACCAGGATCCTGGCTCCGCGGACCCTGAAGGGGCAGGACGCCGCTTGGGCGAGCATCTCATTGACCTGCAGAACGAGGACATCGAGGACGGCGTCTACGCCCTCAAGGACGGCCGCTGATGACCGTCACTGCCCGGCAGCCCAAGGGCATCCCGGCCGGAGGCCAGTTCGCGGCGACCGCACACGCAGACCCGTCCATCCAGCTGCAGATGCTGAAGGAATCGGAAGACGTCTTCGCCATGTCCCCAGGGACCCGCGTGATGACCGGCAACGAGTTCGGCACGATCGCCGAGCCCGGCAAAGACAAGAACGGCAATGTGACCGTCAATCTGGACGGCGGCGGCTCGCTGCATCTGAAAGCCGACCGTCTGGTGCCGTGGGAGGCGTACCTGGACACTGTCATGCCCCCGGTGGACCACAACCCCGACCCGGAAACCTCCACGATTGACCAGGCCCAGGCAGACCGCGCCCTTCGCGGAAGTTTCGTCCGGATGCGCAACGCGCTGGACTCGACCAACCGCACCGGCGACACCTACTACCAGGGGGTCGCCTTTGGTGAAGCAGAGGTGGCCGCAGCTCTGATGGATGCTGACGCTGATCCGGAGACAATCGGACGCCGTCGTGGCGAAGTCCTGATGCTGGGTCTGCCTGTGGGGGCCGATCACGAGGCGCTCCACCCTGCTGAGATCAAAAAGCGCACCGCCGCACCTCTGACATCACTGCGGGCACGCCGCCTGGCCGGCTACTTCACGGCCCGGGCTGTCGAGATGCAGCAACACAACGGCTCCATCCCGCAAAACGACTGGGGCACGCAGGAGTGGACGAAACAGGGTGCCATGCTCGCGTACTCAAAGGCTGCCGTACGATTCGCCGAAGGACTCCCCCACAACGAGGACAGTTACCACGAGGAGCGTTTCACCCGACTCCTGGTGGAAGGTGAAACGAACGTCAACACGATCGTCGGCGAGACGTTCGACGAGCACGCCTGGTAGGTCACCTGGTCAGAGCTGTGCGCCCCGAGGAGGCCCCGGAATTCTTTCCGCGGGCCTCCGCTCGTGTCGCCGCTTATCCGCCCCGGAGAGAGGCAGCAGCGACTCGCATGGCGTTCAGCAAAACGGGCAGGTCGCCTCGTCGGTGACCGCCCAAGCGGAGCGCTGGGCTGCGCGGATCGTTGCAGCCATCGTGATCGCTTCGAAGGTCGTCATAGACGACCGAAGGCATTTGCCCCATGCGCCGCCATCACACGCGAGCGTAGTCCGGTAGCTGACCTTGATGCTCAAATGAAGTCCCCTCGCAGATCGGCCCCGTGCCGCGATCTGATGTCCACAACCAATCTATGACGGCCATGAACAACGAGGTCCACTGGAGTGCAGACTTCACCCTGCATTTCACCCTGCCGCCAGGGGAACGGCCCGGCCGGTCAGGTCTCCAGGGGACGGCCGCGCGGGACACTGCCGGGATCCGCGGTGAACCTGTCTCCCCCGTTGTACTTCCGCTCGAGGGCCTCCACCTCACGCTCCACTGCGGCCAGGATGAAATCCGACAGCGTCCTTGAGCCGGTGAGGTGCCGGGTCGCCATGTAAGCGGACCGCATCCGGGCCCCGGATTCCCTGGACTGGAAGAAGCTGGTCTTCCGGTATGTCTTCTTCTCCACCACGGGCGGTTCAGGAGCCGACTGCTGTGGCTGGGTCTGCTGCGCGATGAACTGCTGCACTGGCGGCGCGTAAGCGGCCTGCTGCGCCTCTACCGGTGGCGCGTAGGAGGCGACCTCCTGCTGAGGCTGAGGCTGAGGCTGAGGCTGAGGCTGAGGCTGAGGCTGAGGCTGAGGCTGAGGCTGAGGCTGAACATAGGTGGGTTCAGGCGCTGGCGCAGGAGCGGCTGCCGGAGCGGCAGGGGCCTGCTGAACGGGCATGGGCTGCACCTGAGCCGGCTCAGACTTGGGTGCGCGGTCCGGCTCCGGCTCGGCCGCCGCGACGGGCTCGGAGACGACTGGCGCTGCGGGCATCGGAGCTTCGTCTTCCACCCGAGTCATCTCCGCAATAACGCTGGTGCTGCGGGCCTTCTTCAGCCCACCTTTTCTCCGGAGTGCATCAAGGCCGGCAGGCGTACCGCCACGCTCCGGCGCCGGTCCGGGCCGCGTGCTCATGACTGTGCGCCCTTCCAGATGTTGTTGGCCAGGATCACCAGGTCGCCTCTGTGCGGTGCCGCTTCCGATCCCCAGGCGCGCAACGGCTGCGATGCGGCCTGCGCCTTGGCGAACACCTCGCGGTCCTGCAGCATCGGCTCAAGGACGAGGTCGCCGAAGTTGGCGTTGACCTTTTCGATCCAGTGCATCTGGTCTGCACGTTTCTTCTGCTTGTTGATGACAACGCCAAGGAGCTCGATGTTCTCGTTCAGGTTCTCCTGAACCTCAGAGATGGTGGTGACGATCTCCGAGAGACCTTCTACCGAGGCGACCCGCGGTTCGGTCACGAGCAGTGCATGAGTGGCGGCAGTCAGGGCGTTGACCGTCAGGATGCCGAGGGACGGGGCGCAGTCGATGAGGACGATGTCGTACTCGTCGGTGACCCCTTTCAGGGCGATCCGAAGCCGGTGTTCCCGGGCCATCATGGAGTCCCGCTCCCGGGAAGCCAGGTTCCGTTCGGCGGCGATCAGGTCGAGCTGTGGGAAGTTCTCCTTCTTGTCCGCACGGGGCTGCCAGGCCTCCCCCGCCGGCATGATGGCGTCCGCGGCAACACCGGGCATGATCTTCTGGTTGTTCGACTCGTCACCGTAGAGGACGTCGTTGAGGGTGAACTCCGGATCGGTCACGCCCAGGGCCGAGGTCACGTTGTACTGGGGATCAGCGTCTATGACAAGGACCTTCTTGCGCAGGGTCCGAGAAAAAACCTCTGCCAAGCCGGTCACCAGCGTCGTCTTGCCAACGCCGCCTTTTTGGTTGCAGACGGCGATGATTATTGCCGACATCTCTTGCGTACCTTCCGTTGCACTGCTCATACAAATACGGCGCGGCAGAAGGGCCCACCTGTGGCGGGGCTCATCGGGCCGGGAACCGATGCCCCCAGATTAGCCGGGTGATCCGCTGCTCTCCGGACGCCACGCGGGCCGCCGACGCAAATAGTTCCATGGGCGCGAAACCCACCATTGGCGCAAAAAGAACCATTACCGCGAACGGCGGTGTATGCGCATATGCCACCATTCGCGCAAACGGGACCACGGGCGGGATTTGCGGGAAAGGTAACGTTGACGCAAACGGCGGCATAAGAGCTGTTGGCGCATATGGCACTCTTGACGCAAAAACCGGCATTAGCGGTTTTAGCGCATATGCCACCATTGACTTGAACTCCGTCTCATTCGCAAATGGAACCATTCGAGAGTCCTGGGCTTGCGGGACCTCGCCCCGCAGATCGACCAGGAGGCGACGGACAATGGTTCCATTTGCGCCCGGCATCGTTATGGCACAGCCTAGCCACAACCCTCATTACCGAGTGAGGCCAGCATTCACGCGGATTCGCAAATGGTTCCAATATTGACCTACAACGAGTCTCCCCGTCCGAACGGCTCCGACAAGACCGCACTACTATCCCCGTCGCCGACCCCACGTGGCTATGGTGGTATTTGCGCAAGGAGAACATCAGTCGTCCAGGGCGCCAATGGTGGCATTTTCTCAAACAACTCCAGAAGCTCGCGTACGGCCGTTGTTACTCAAATGGTGGTAATTGCGAGAAGCTGCCGCGGCGTCCGTCCGCGCCTCACGTGCGCATATGGTGGCATTTCCGGTAGAAGAACTGATAGCGCCAATGGCGGCGTATGCGCTAACGGTGGCATTTGCGGAAAAGCCACTCTGAGCTTCTATGGCGCAATATGCGGAAACGGTGGCATTTACGTCGCAGCCCACGGCGGAGCAAACGGTGGGCTATGCGCATTTAGTACCATTTACCGGCTACGCCGATAACCAGCTGGCAGAATCGTTGACCCTGGGCCACGTTGCAGGAGTTCACCGCCCCTCTGCACTTGGGCTGGACATCGAGTCTGGCGATCTGGACTGGGCCCTGGTCAAAGGGCAGCTCGCATCCCGGGCCGGCCGCCTCACCGGGTTGACGGCAGTAGTACGCCTAGGCCAGGAGCAAATAGTACCTTTTGCGTCACTGCGGTAATGGTTCCAAATGCCCTTGGCGCACGAGGACCTGAACTCCGGCTGGGGGAGTGGTGCAGGTCAGTCGCATCGTCGAGCAGTGGCTGAGATGTTTGGCCATACAGGTCGCCGATTTTCATTTGAATGCTGCGCGCCGGGGTGGGGGAGTGGCATCCCGAATGCTGCCACAGTCGGCAATGGTTCCATTTGGGTCCGCCCAAACGGGTGAGTGATCTGGTTGGCGGATAGGGGCTGCGTGAACTATTGGTGATCATCCGACGCATGAAGTGGTGACATTTGCGCCTGCTTCAGCGACCGTGACTACACAGCCGCAGAGGTGGGGGAGCGGGGCTAATGGTTCCATTCCCGCGAATAGAACCATTAGCGCAAACAGGCCCACCCTCCAGTGCCGCCGGCGGTAGCAGGGGAGTGCGGTGTCACTGCTACCCGGGTCAGGGGTATCTTCATTCCATGGCAATGCTCCGCGACAACGGCTCCCATTACGAGCCACGTTCGCAGCTAAGCAATCCGCGGGAGTTCGGCAAGAAGCTAAGTCCGGAATTCGTTCAGGAGACCCCCGACAACACTTACCGTGTCTCCGGTGCGATGGCCCAGCATGCCTTTGCCAGGGAGGTCCGTCTCGCCCTCCACGAGCGGGGCATGACCATCGAGGCTCTGTCCGAGACGACCGGGCTGAACTACCAGCGGTTGACGCGCATCCTGCGGGGCACAGCGGTCATGCGGTTGGATGACATCGGATTGATTTCGCGGACGGTGCCCGAGGTGTTCGCCCACGGAACCCAGGCACTGCTCCAACTTGTCGCCGCGAACCCTACCCGGCCCTCCTGAACGCGATGTCCGGCAGGGCCCAATCATCGGGCGGTCCCTCGAACTGATGCCAGGGGTAATCTTCGCCGGGGGAGAGGAGCTCGGCAACGGTGTTGACGTGCTTCGATAGCCACTCGCGCCAAAGGATCCGCTCCACGCGGTAGCGCTGCAACTGGGCCGCAACCGCTTCCAGGACACCGAACTGCTCTGCCAGCTGCTTCAGGGAAGTCGATGCCACGACAGACCAGGACCGGCCGGCGTTCCTGGTCACCAGGTTCCAGGCGGACAGCACTTCGAGGGCTTCGTGAACCGAGGAGCGGGAGAGTCTGGTTACGCGAACGATCTCGGATGTCGGCATGGCGGGGGAGTGCTCGAGTGCCTCGTAAACAAAGGCTGCCGGCAGCCCCAGTTCGCGGAATACCGGACGCAGGGCGTGGATCTTCCCCTTCTGCCAGGCGGCGTCCTCGGCCGCGGCCTTGAGGTCTTCGGGGACGGTGAGCATATACAGATCGCCCTTCGTTCCGCGGGCTTCCTCCACCAGGGTAACCAGGGGGTCTTTCTCCTGCCGCAGGGCCTTCAGGTGCAACGCGACGGTGGTGTGATCCAGGCCTGTCGCAACAGCAATGGAACGGACGCCGAATTCGATGAACCGGGACGCCGTCATGTGCGCTGCCTCCCCCAGTGACCTCAACACCATTCGCCGAGCCATGCCTGTTCTGGACTGCTGGTAGTTCACCTCTCTGATGCGGAGTGCATTTCGCCACGTCCGGATGTACCGATGCTCTGCATCGGGATTCACCGAAACTGGATTCAGACCCTTAGGTGCTGGGGGCTGTGTATTTGGCTGGCTTGTGGGGGATCTGCGGACATTGTCATTCGTGTCTCTTTTGGCAGGGTTTTTGCTGAGGTAGGCGACCGCGTTGATCCAGTCCCGCCGGAGAGCCGGTATCCGGTGGCGGGAGGCATAGCGGGCGTAGAAGGAGGCAAGTCCGGGCCACACGCCCTGAAGCATCCTGCGCTCCACGTCCACGAGCTCCAGGCCAGCTGCCGCGGCACCGGTGATGATCGCCTGGCGGGCATCAGAGTCGGTGGCGTACCGGTTCGTGTCGTAGAGACCGGTCTGGGCCATTAGCTGCATCGCGCGGGACATCCGGCCGGCAGGGTGCTGGATCTTCGGAACTTCACTGGTTTCCGGGGTGAAGGTGTCCTCAAGACGCAGTGCCCGGACAGCGCTGATCTCACCTGCCAGGTCGGCGGTCATAGCGGACCATACCGCAGGGGAATTGGGCCGACGGGCGATGTCGTATGCCATGGAAAGTGACATGGCGAGTTCCTGGTGGCCGCCGCGCTTGTGGGGGGAACCAGGGGTACGCATGCAGCCGTGAAGAAGGTTCTGGTGCGGGGTCTTGTCCAGGGTCCGGTACCGCGTGCCCAGCGCCTCGACAAGATCCCGCGCTTCAGAGAAGGTGACCCGCTGCGCAAGCGGAATGTAGACGTGTCGGCCGCCGTTGGGGGAGTAGTCCTCGATCCAGCGGGCTCCTACAGAGTGAAGCCAGGTCTGGACGGCACGAACGTCTGCCAGCACCCAGTCGACACCGGCCACAGAGGAGTCAAAGTCAAGAAAGAGGGCTGCGCAGGTGCCGTCTTTGCCGAAGATCCTGACCGCCGCCGGCAGCGATGGGAGGTCCTCGCTCAGAGCACGTTCGTGCTTCAACGGGTAGGTTTTGCCCGCGTCACGGGAGAGCCGGACGCGCGGCTGCCCCGCCAGGAGGGGGGCCAAGGCTGCCCATGCGCGGGCAGGATCGTTATCCTCACGTGACACGCCAGCAGAAAACGGTGCTGGCAGCACGCGGGCGTGCTGATGTACGATGAACGTATTCCTCTCCAAGGGAATAACAAAGGACCAGTCCGGCCAGACTGGTTTACATAACTAAATCCGGTAGGTCTGTGAGGATCTACCTTTCGACTTACAATCTGTCCCGCCGCCAAGCATGTTCAGAAGGTAAGTCTCAAGCTTCGGAGGCCCGCTAAGTAGCGGGCCTCCTTTTTGTGTTTATGAGGCCATACGGATAGGAAGCTCCTCCTGGTGGTGGAAATGGTCCCGCATCGCTAAATCTTCCTGAAGCGACCGCGCCAATGCGGACGAGACGTAGTCCGAAACGCTCATGCCCTTTGCAGCGGCAACCAGCGCAACGTCGTCCGCGGTCTTTTCCTGCACGCGAAAGCCAATGTATTTGCGGAGGCCCTTGCTGGGGCGCCCACGTCCACGATTGATTACTGCACTCATTGTTTCGTCCTTTGAATCTCGCCCAGCCTCTGGGTAGCCGAACTGCTTCATCGTTGGTGCTTCAACCGGGAACCCGTATTTTTGTTAACGGGATTTCCGGTTGATTCGAAGTTAGCACCAGTGCCGAAAGCATCTGGGTATTTGTTTACAGATAACACTGGCGTGTCGCAGTAAACAGCAATGCGGGAACATGCCGACCGACGCAGTGTCCACCGCATCAAGGTCCTCTTCCCGGGCTCTGTTGAATCTAGCCCGGAACGGCGCGGATCTTTGCCCGCGGGACTCCATTTCACCCCCGCCTTAACCCCTGGGCGATATTGGGCGCCTGGCGGCTGGTAGGCCTGTTCAGCGCGTTAGTGTTTTCAGTTATCACCAGACCAGACCCGGGCCGGCGACACCTGGGGGAGCCAGTGCTCTTTTCAGCTAACACTAACGAAACGACGCTGCACGGCAGCGGACAGTGTTCGGCTGAGGACTGGCCCTCTCCCTGAGGGGGCGGCTTGGGTGTCGCGCGAAAAGGCCCTGTCGAGTCTAGTCGAGGGCAGGGGAGGGTGCCGCCGGCGCAACTGGGGGTGACGCTGACTCGATGCTCTGCACGAAACTGGTGGTCTCCCCGCCCGGCCCGGCAAGTGTGCCCTGGGGTCGATCAGCTTGTGGGCCTGGCTTCGCTATGGTTCACCGCTCCCACGCCTGTGAACACAGCCCGCCGGGGGAGAGGACCGGCCCCTCCGTACACATCGGGTGTGCAAGGTTCCGCCGACCCGAAAGAGATCGCCATGGCAGCCATTGTCGAACCCGACATCCTGGACCTGTTCGCCGGTCCTGGCGGCTGGGACCGGGGAGCCGAACTGGCCGGTATCGATCCGAAGCGTTTCGTGGGAATCGAGCTGGACGCAGCCGCCGTGCAGACGGCCCGCGCAGCAGGGTACAACCGGGTTCACGGCAACGTCCTGGACGTGAAGCCCAGCGACTACCCGCGCGTGAAAGGCCTGATCGCCAGTGCCCCTTGCCCGACCTTCTCCTCCTCCGGCAAGCGCACCGGGCTCACCGACGACTACCAGCACGTCCTGGACGTCATCACCCACATCGGTGCCGAGCCAGGCTGCGCCTGCACCTGGGAGGAGATGTTCGAAGACGCCGCCGGTGTCGTTCAGGACCAGCGCACCCCGTTGGTACTGCAGGCCGTCCGTCTCGCCTTCGCCCTGCCCAGCCTCGAATGGTTCATCCTCGAACAGGTCCCGGCCCTGGAGTACATGTGGGAAGACATCGCCGCCGAGCTGTATTCCGCAGGCTGGGAGTTCGTGGACGTCGGCATGCTCGACGCCATGGACTTCGGTGTCCCGTCCCGCCGCCGCCGAGCATTCCTGATCGCCCACAAGACCCAGCCGGTCCGCATCCCGCAACCGGCACCCGGCACTGCCCGTGTCAGTGCCGCAGCAGCACTGGGGTGGGGAGCGGGGGAGAAGATCCGGACCCGGGCCAACCGCAAGCCCGGCGGCGGGAACCTGTTCAGCACCGACAACCCTGCATGGTGCCTGACGGAGAAGGCCCGGACCTGGGCCCGCGAGTCTGACGGCTCCCGCCTGACGAGTTCCCAGGCCGGTGTGCTCAATGGGTTCCCGCACGTATTCCCATGGTCCGGCAGCCGGTCCCGTCAGTTCCTTCAGGCGGCCAACGTGGTCGCACCTCAGGTGGCCGCTGCGCTGCTGGCCGAGGTCGGAGCCTAACCTCGAAGAGGGATTGCAGGGCTGCGACGTTTAGTCGCTTTACTGGCTCGAACTCCTCGTCGCAGCCCTTTCAGCACTCTCCACAACAGCTTCAAGGAGGACGTCCTGGAGCTTACGGCCCGGATCGCCTGTGATGGAGGCGAAACCAAATTCCTCGTCAAAGGCCAGCAGTCGAGCGTCGCCGTTGCCTTCGTCCACAACCTTTATCCGGTACGTTCCCAAGGTGCACTCTCCGGTTTTGGCCAATTTGTCGACGAGTTCGCTGGTGGTCGACCCGTACCAAGTTCTGGTTTCCGACTGCGGTGGTTCATATTGCCACCACCACTTTCCATCAGCCGAAATCGCACCTCCGAGAAGCGACCAGGCTTCCGCGATAACCTCATCGGAGCTCCAGCTCGAGTAACGGTGGTATTCAAAGCTGACGTTATCCCGGTAGGTCCCATGCGTCTTTTTCTCGCTGTACAGCTTGGCAGGGGCGATAGTTCGTGATCTGAGATACTCCACCGTGAATGCTGTGAGCTCCTTCATCTGCCGCTCAATCTCGTGCTGCACATGGGCGAACTTGTGCCTCTCACGGTCTGCCTTCAGTCGCGCTGCTTGTGCCTGACGCTCAGCTTCCCGTGCCCGCTCAAGGTCCGCAGCTTGTCTCATCAAATCGTCGGACATGTCTACAGCTCCATCCTGCGGCGCTTGATTCTTGGTGTGACCAAATATCCCATAACTGGCAGCAGCCCTGTTGGATGGACAAGAGTCTGGCGGCTGCAGCCTCTACATTTCGCCTGCTGCGGTACTCCCATTTGATGCATCCAATGCAACAACAACCGATTTAGGTTGACATAATCGCGGTTATCGGCGTTTGAAAACGCTCCAGGGGGAGGGGTACGCAGCTACCCGGCAATACATCAGGATTCGCCGCGGGAACCGGGCTTTTCGATGTCTGCCTGCTGCTCCCAGCGCAGGCCTCTGTAGCTAAACACTTCGATTTCGCGCCACGGCTGCGGGTGGGAAAAGAGCTTCATGTCGTCGACGTCATCGCGGAAGTCGTGCGACGACACCATCACGCTTCGCCCGTCTTCGTTCCAGAACACCTGGATCTCGTCGTAGCGACCGCCTGGCGTTGACGGGTCGGCGCGAAGCTTCTCCACGATCTCCACAAGTTCCGGGCTGCGTTCCTGCGTCACGATCTGTTCCTTTACTGAGGGTTGGATGCTGCGGACTGCGGCGAGACTTCGCAGGGCCGCGCTTGGTTTGCCCGCCGGCACATCGCCGACGGGCCTGGGGTCCCAGGGTTCGCCGTCGTTGAAGTCACGCTCAAGCCGGACTGTCTTTTCACTGACCGCGGCGTTGATGAACTCGCTCAGAGTGGCGTGCCCGGTGTGCTCCTGGGTGTTCAGGTGGGCTGCCCGCATCCTGTCAGCGTCGACGTCCTGCTGGTAAAAACTGGTTTTCCTGGGGTACGGGCCATGAACCCGCCGTCCTCGTGGGCCCCTGTCCTTGGGTTCCTCAGCCATGCTCAAATAGTACTATTTGAGCTGCCGAACAGCGGACCGGCAACGAAAGGTCCGGGTTCTCCCTGGACTTGGCCGGTACGCCGGGCAGCTAGTTCTCATCCAGTTGCTCCACCTCGTCGAACCAGCGCACAACGGCGTTGCCCCCGTAGGCGCGGCTGAGGGTTTGCTGCAGCCCGTCGGCCTGCTGCACTGCGAGGTCGAGCTCCGTCACTGTGGTCATGATGCCAATCGTGCTGTCGTCGTGGGCCGCAGCGAAGTGCCGGCCAGGTTCGGCACCGCGGTGCCATTCCAGCAGCTCACCCAGCGCCACTTCGAGAGAGCGCACTGCATCCAGGACGTTCCCCAGGACGGCGTAGCTGTCAGCTGGGATCTCCAGATCCTCGGTTGACTGCATGAGGTCCCGGGCCGCCCTGGACAACCTGTTTGCAGCCTGCCTGGCGTCATGGCCTTCAGTCATCGGCCGGCGCCGGTTCGATCAGCTCGGGCCCGTTGTTCCGGACGCTGTTCACCCGCGGGCTGACGATCCGCGGCACCAGAGTCGGTTCCGGCAGGGAATCGAGGAGATGCTGGATGTCGCCCTTGTCGGTCAGGTCCGGGTCCAGCCATTCCGCTAACCGGTCGGACGGGATGATCACTGGCGACCTGTCGTGGACGTGCCCCAGGGCGTCCTGGGTGGTGGTCGTCAGCACCGTGCAACTAAGCAGCCAGCGCTCCGGATCGTCCTCCGGCAAGGACGGGTCAGCCCACCATTCGTACAGTCCGGCGAAGCCCAGCAGCGGATCCTTCTCGGAGTACAGGTAGTTCGGGATCTTCTTCCCATCCTCGGTCTTCTGCCACTCGTAGTAGCCTTCAGCCGGGACGATTGCGCGCCGCTTCACCGCGGCCTTCCGGAACGATGGCTTCTCCAGGATCGATTCACTGCGCGCGTTGATGAGTTTGGAACCGATCTTGATGTCCTTGGCCCAAGAGGGCACCAGGCCCCAGCGTGCGATCAGAAGGTGCCGGTCAATGGTGCCCTCATCCAGCCGCTCTGCCACAATCGGCACACTCTGGGTCGGCGCCACGTTCCAGCTGGGCGGTGGCGGGCTGCCCTCCACTTCTTTGGCCTCGAAGTAGCTCAGAAGGTCACCGGTGGCCTTGGACATCACGTATCTTCCGCACATGGGCCCATTCTGCCGCACAGGAAACGGGCTGGTAATGTCCGGGCGGCCTTCCAGCCATCATGGGAGGATTTGCGGGAAGGTAACCCGGCCGTGCAGCACCCAGGAACCATGAGGAGCCTATGTATCCCACGAAACGAATGGTGGTCCTGCCGCAGACAATCCAGATGTCGCTGGAGGGACGGCAGCTTCAGAACGCCCTCGAGGTTTATCGGTTCCCGCGCATGAAGGACGAAAGAGATGACCCGGGGTCCGTCGGTACCGGGCGTTCCCGACTGGACCAGGGGCGCGGCTACGAACAGGAGCGGACCCATCCGGTCCCCCTCTATAAGAGTGCCGACATCATCCGGATTTCCCGTGTGCCCGACGCCTTCTTCCCGACCGAGACTGTGGATGTTGATGTCATACAGGTGACCAGGACGGCGATGTCGCCGCCAGTTGCCAGGGCGTTCATCGAGGCCTTGGTCGATGACCCAACCCATCCCTTCGTCCTGGCTCACGTCAATAAAGATTTCGACCTGAACGGCAGCGACTCGTGGCTGACCGTTGGCGGCCCGGCACTTGCCATCCCTCTGACGTGGGTTGAGCCCCGGGACGCCCGCGCAGCACGGTCCAAGGACTACGTCCAGCCAAAGCCGGACTGGACGGAAGTTGACCTGCATGTACATGTCGGGAATGCCGAAGGGGTCGGGAGTGAAGACCTGATTCGGGCAGCGCGACGCCACGAATCGCTGGGCGGGAGCGGCATCACCGTCGGCGCAGTTGATCTTGTCTCCCTTGAGCCAGTAGCCCACCGGGTAGGTGAAGGCGGGCTCACGGGCAACGAAGTGCCCATGTTCAAGCTCGTGTACGACCGCCAGACCATTGGACTTTACGGCTCTGCGGGTGAGGCCCAGGAGGCTTTGACAGCCGAACTCTCCGGCGGCGACCGCTACTTCTCCCGCGGCACCTTGTACGGCGGTGAGCCGAGGACCGACTTTCAGGGCCGGTACTCCGTGCAGGGGTGCCTGACCCTCAATGGCGAGGAAGTAGAGCCTGACATCACGACGGAGCTTGTTGAGACCAAAGCGGTTGTCCGGGTCGGCGTTGCAACCCTGGATCCGGGGGTCCGCAGGGAGCATGCCGGGTGGATGCTGGTCTGGCAGGCCTTCGACTGGCATCGAAACCCGGAGTACCTCACCCAGTACCTCGACGACAACGGCGACGTCCTCTCTCAGCGCCGGTCAGGGTGGCATTACTGACTGTGGAATAGGGCCGACATCGTGTACGTTGCATGTCGGACAACCCACAGCAACAGAAAAGAGAAGCACTTCCGTGGCCACTGATTATGACGAGCTCCGCACCGACGTCAAGGAATCCCAGGACAGCTCGCTGGAGGCCCTGCAGTCCGCGAAGGCACCTGATGCAAAGTCTGTGGTGCTGGAACTGGACGAAGCGGACGTGCTGGACGGACTCACCCCCGGCGGCGAGTTCATTGCCGAGGAACTGACTGTCGAGGTCGTTCCCCAGGCCGCGGACGAGTTCACCTGCTACTCCTGCTTCCTGGTCCGGCACCGGTCGCAGGTGGCCCGGGAGAAGGCCGGCCACTTCTTCTGCATCGAATGTGAAGGCTGACGTCGCCCGAACACCTGCCATGGGTGGGTCGATACCCGAGAGTGTCTGGGCCGGCATCGAGGCGGAGTTTACGCTGCCGTCGCTGGACCAGGTCCGTTCCCGGATCACGTCCTCCGTTGCTGACCCGGAGCCGGTGATGAGGGAACTGGTGAGGGTCTTCATCGGGGAAGGGACCTTTTGCCCGGGATTTCAGTTCCTGCGCAATGGAGGCCTCAATCCTGCTGTAACGGATCTGTTCAAGCGGGCTCTGGACCTGAAGATCCCCCACAACTATTTCGCTGCCTGGATGGTCACCGCTTCGACTGACCTGGATGGAGGCCGTCCCGTCGACCTCATCAACGATGCCGGCGGCCTCCTCGCCGCCTTGGAAGTCTTCGCCCGGCGGTAGCAGTCCGAGAGCCTGGAGGGGGCTCCAGCGGGAGCCCGGCCGTTCCCTGGACCCTCTTGTCCGGCCCCCGTCACTGGCTGATGTCTACGCATGTTTGGAAGTAGAGACATCGGCTACACGAAAGGCCCCCAAGCGTGGCTTCCAGCACTGAGCGCATCCGGGTGAAGCTGCCCGACAAGTTCGATCCGAGCCGGCACATGAGCCCGTTGATGAAGAAAATCACGGAAGCCCATGGTGAAGGGTTCGAAGTGGACTCCATCGTGGACGGCTACGCTGTGGCCACCCGACAGGTAACCGTCACTGAAATCCGGCAGAACGAGAAGTCCAAGACCCAGGAGGTCCGGCTCCCCCGGTCTGTAAAGCCCACGGACGGCGAGAAGATGGCCGTCAAGCTGGCCGACCAGCATGGGGACGGCTGGGAGATGACGAAGTTCGAGCCCTTTCTCGGCAAGGCGGTCCTGACCAAGCTGAGCCCGGAGACGGCGCGCTGCCGCGGCGCAGCGGCGCTGGCTCTGGGGGTGAAGCCGTGGGAGGTACAGGTGGCCCCGCGCCGGGACGGCGGGTTTGACCTGGAACTGCCGCGCACCTACATGCCGTCCAAGCACTACTCCAAGCTGGAGGAGGTGGCCACCGGCGTCGTCGGTCGGGACGGCTGGTACGTGAAGGTGAACGCCCAGAAGCTCACAGCGTCCATCATCCCCTCCGCTCCCCCGACGTTCCCTTCGATGATCCCTACGCCGATGGACTCTGTGGTCAAGTTCGACCACACCAAGAAGGAGACCTTCAAGATCCCGCTGGGGATGAAACTCCCACCCGCGGGCGAGACCATCGGCGAGACGTTCTACCTCGACTTGAACGCCGGGGCCCACCTGCAGATCGGCGGGACCTCTGGTGCCGGTAAGTCCGTCACCATCAACTGCTACCTCTCCACGTGGCTGGCCAAGGGCGCCGAACTTGCCATCATCGACCTGCCGACCAAGAGCGCAGACTTCGAATGGGTCAAGGACTTCGTCCGGCCGGGCGGCTGGGGCTGCGCGTCCCCGGCCCAGTCAGCCGTGGCGATCCGGCTCATCATGGAAGAAGGTGAGCGCCGCTCCAAGCTCATCAAGAGCCACAACGTGAACGACTGGAAGGACCTGCCCAAGTCGGCCGCCCTGAAGCCGCTCATCGTGGTGGTGGACGAACTGACAGGCCTGTTCGCGCTCGAGTCAGTCCCTAAGGCCGGCAAGGATGCTCCGCAGCTGCTCAAGGACATGGCCGCCGATGCGAACCGCACCAACCTGTTCAAGGAGATCCTGAAGAACGGCATCAAGAGGGTGGCGGCGGAGCTCCGGTTCACCGGCGTGTTCCTGCTGTTGGCTACCCAGGTGGCGTCAGCGAACACCGGCATCGATCCCTCATTGCGCACCAACCTGCACCACAAGCTGCTCCTGGGTGCAAAGCCCACTGAGGGTAACCGCCGGCTTGTCTTCTCCGATCCGGACCGGGTTCCTTTGATCCCGGAGAACGTCCGTTCCGACAGTGGAGCATCCCGCGGTGTCGGCTCTTCCGAGCCTGAAGGTGACGAGCCGGCGATCTTCAAGTCCTACTTCGCCTCTGTGGCAGATTACCGGGCGTGGCTGGAGCGGCTCGGAGTGCCCAAGACGACCCAGCCGGAGCCGACCAAGGCTCAGATGGCACAGCTGGAGGACGCGTTCGAGACTCCGGAGGACCAGGACGACATCGCGACCCGCCGGGCTGCCATGAAGGACCCGATGGCCGAGCTGATGGGCGACTCCGGTTTCGATGAGAACGGCCGTCCGCTCAAGGGGGCAGCTTTGGCCGCGTCCCAGTCCCGGCAGCTTTCCAACATGGCCGGGCGGGCCTGACGGCTCCGGAAGCCAAAGAAAGGCCCCGGCAGGAAATTCCTGCCGGGGCCTTGTAGGGCTGTATTCCCTATGCGTTCTGCTCTTCCTTCTTGCGTCCGAAGAGGCCGTAGCCGGGTTTGGGGGCCTCCGCGGCTGCCCCCTCCAGTGACGGCGCCGAGTCTGCTTCATCTGCCGGCGCGTCCAGTGCCTCCGGGGTGGTGAAGAAGTCCGGATCCAGGATGGAGTCATCGCTGAGGTCCGGTGCCGGCAGGTAGACCTGGGTCATCGGGGCCGCGGCGCGCTCTGGCTCTGCTGCCGGGATGGCGTCGAGGAAGTCGTCCTCCGAGACCGGCGGGGCTGCGGGGCTTGAGACGCTTGGGCCCGCTGAGGGTACGGGTGCTTCCGCAACCGCGGCCGGCAACGGTTGTGGTGCTGGGCTGGCGGCCTCCGCCACGGCGGGGAAGGCCACGGTGAACAGGTCGGCCGCTTCGGCCAGCTCGGGGTTGTCGGCCGCGATTGCTTCGATGATCCGGACCGCTTCTGCCCGGACTCCCTGCTCCGCGCTACGGACTCCCTGAGTGAGCCGCTGGTCGAAATTCGTCTCGGCGTCGCGGACGTAATCCTGGTGGGTCTGGTTGGCGGAGGCGAGAGCAGCACCGGCCTTGGCGGCGTCGGCCTCCAGAGTGGTGATGCGGGTGTCCCGCTTCACCAGGTCTGCCCGGAGTCCGGCTGAGACCTGCCGCTCGGCGAGCAGGTCCTCGTTCAGGCTCGTGTTGAGCCGTTCCTTTTCCCTGAGGCTGGCGCGCAGCTCCTCGATGGTGGCGTTCGCGGCCGCGGCGTCCTCGCTGTCCTGCGCAGTGGCATCGGGCGACTCCGCTGCCGCGGGAGGTGCGGACTCCATCGCGGGTGCGTGCTGGTCGAAGCCGAAGCCGTCAGTAATCGGAGGTGTCGGGCAGACGTGGCGGCGGGCCGACTCGAGCTCCAGGGCCTGCTCCCCCAGGATTCCTTCGAGCCGGGCCTGTTCGCGGACAGCGTCGGACAGCTGTATGCCGGCAGCGCGGAGCTGCGCTTCATGCTCGTGCTGGAAGGCCAGGACGAATCCCTCAAGGCCGGACACGGCGCCCAGGACGGTGGCGAGGATCTGGTCCCGGCCCTGCTGGTAGGACGCCAGCGGCGTTTTGGTGGTGAGGGTGGTCATCGGACTCCAAAAGGGTGTGACGGAGAATAGCATTTACCGTTACATCCTATCGCGTTAGCCACAAGCGAGCCAAGCCACCGAGGGGCACGAAAAACCCCGCTGGGGATACGCAGCGGGGTTTTCGACGAGAAAGGATCCTAGCGGTCGGCCCAGGCCTTCGCGACGGCGTCCTTGACGGACGTTTCCATCTTCGCCTTGGCGATCGCAGCCTTGATTTCAGCCTGCTTCTTCTCCTCAGCTGCCTTCTTCTCAGCAGCGGCCTTCTCCTCAGCTGCCTTCTTCTCTGCGTTAGCCTTCTCTGCGTTAGCCTTCGCGGCTGCCTCAGCGGCCACCGATGCATCCACCTCGGCGCCGGTGGACGTGTCCACCCAGGTGCCTTCGGCCGTCTGCTGAACTGCGCCGCCGGTGGCCGGGTTGGCAATTGCGGCTCCCCCGCCCTGGGACGGAGCGGTGTAACCACCGGTGGCCGGTGCCGCGTACGACGGGACGTAGCCGTTGCTGGCAGGAGGCTGGTAGGAGGGCACGCGCGCAGGAGCGGGAGCCTGGTAAGCGGGCGCCGGAGCCTGGTAGACAGGTACGGGAGCCTGGTAGACGGGAGCCGGCGCGGGGGCGGCCGGAGGTGCACCCAGGACGGGGGCGCCGCCAGGCATGGACGGAGCTGTTCCGCCACCCACGGTCGAGCCGGAGCCGACCCCGCCACCGCCGAGGTCTACACCGGCGTTTCCACCCGTGCCTCCGCCGCTGGCGTTGGGCGAGCAGTAGCCTGATCCCCCGCCAAAGTCGTTCCAGTGCTGGCCTGCAGGGCAGCCTGCGGCACTGGCAGCGCCCGCGCCGAACAGCAGGGACCCGCCAACGAGGGCTGCGGCACCGAGGCCGGCAATTGTGCGCTTCAAATTCTTCTCCATAACCGAGACGTTACACGTGGGCTTGCAATACGTCAACTACAAAGTCTCTCATTTGTCAAGAGACAGGTGAGTACGTCAGTTGCAGGTTCATTTCGGATCCGTTGGCGGAGATGGCCCTTGTCAGGACGCTCTCCTGGATCGCCAGGTCCCCCGTAGCTGCGCGATTCCATGCGTTGAGGTCGATCATAGCGGTCACCTTGGCGTGATCGACCGGTTGTACGGCCGGTGGCACTCCGCCGGCTCCAAGCGTCCCGTCCTGGCCTTCGGCCCTGACCACGCTGCTGGCCAAAAATGAACCGGCCCCGGGGTCAATGATCCGGTAGTCGGTGCGGGTGTTGCCGTTGGTCGGGCCGACGAACTCCGAGAGGACCTTCTGCGGGGTCAGCGCTGCGGAGGCCTCGGTGAAGTTGATCCGGGCGGGATCGATGTTGCCGGCGCCGAAGGTGCCGTTCCAGGAATTGCCGTCCGTGCTGGACCCGTTCCAGGCTGCGTCTGCGCTGAACCCGAGGCCCTTCTCCAGATAGGTCCGCAGTGCTTTCGCGGAGTCGCTGTCAGGTGAACCAGCCAGTGCCCCGACGTCCTGCCCGGGATTGAACCACATGGCGGCCTGCTTGCCGCTCAGCGACGGTTTGAAGGACGGCACGGAGGCCATGGACTGTGACGGGACCGGGTAGTCCTTCACCCAGACGGCGGTGACGGCCAGGATGCGCCCGTTGCGGTGGACGTTGCGGTGATCGTTGCCCGAGGCCTCACCCAGCCAATGCGCGATCCGTTGCGCCGAATCCTCGTCCTTGGCCTCGATATAGAAGACACGCAGGGGCCCGGTGCCGGCGATGTCACGCTGCTCTGGGTCAGGACTCGAGGAATAGCCCACCTCATCAATGTTCAGGTCTTCGGGCGGCGTCAGGTCCTGCAGCATCAGCTCCCTGGGTGCCATGGCCGCGACCTTGGACCACCAACTGGTCGAGTACGGCGCCAGGACCAGGGTCCCGGAGTTCGCCGGGGCCAAAGCGGCGATGTCCGTCGTCACGGCGGGTTCCTGGCTTGAGTTGGCCGGGATCAGCACCGCGGCGCCGGCGACAGCAACAACTGCTGCTGCGCCGGCGACCACGGCCGCGATCCTGGCCCTGGACTTGCGGGGCGGGTGCTGCTTCATCATGCCTTTCCTATGCACCGACTTCATGGACGGGCACTTCCCTTAGCGGGAAACCCACTTCGGCCGGTTCCAGTAGGCCACGTCGTCGCAGGCAGAGCCGTTGAACGTGTAGCAGGCATCCCGGGGCTCAACCAGTGCCGTTCCGGTGGCACCGGCTGCCGCGCATCCATTCTGGAAGGTTGCGAGCACCGTGATGTTGGGGTTCACGTAGTAGGAGTCCGGGCCGTTGTAGACCTGGGCCATTCCGGTGTCCGGGTTAGTCAGCGTACGGTCCATACCCCTGGTGACGGCATAGAAGCCAGCGGTCACTCCCTGGTAGTAGCCCACGCCCGGTCCGGACGCGAAGTCGCCGCTGGCGGACGAGTACTGACCGTTCAGGCCGTAGTTCCAGCCGGTGTAGTAGAAGGTGTTGCCGCTGAACACGTTGGTTCCGGAGCTGGCGACACCCAGGTAGGAGGTGCCATTGCTGGCGCCGTACCGCGGACGTCCGTCCAGGGACTCCGGATGTCCGCTGTCCGACCAGACCATCTGTCCGGCGATTTTCTGGTACGCGTACGGCTGGGAGTAGGCGCCCTTGAAGAACGAGCCGTCGGAGGTGTAACCAACCTGGGCCTGTGTGAACTGGCGGGTATCAGTGCCGGAGCAGGTGATGACCATGGTGCCCGCACGCGAGATGTCGGCCGGGGTGATGATCGGCTGGGACTTGACGGTCCGGGACAGCCCGTTGGCTGCTGTGGCGGTCAGCTCGTACTGGAAGGCCGCGCCCGGTGAGGCGACATCGTCGTCCACACCAGGGTCGTCGGTGGTGTACGTGTTGGTGGGCGCCGTCGAGAGGGACAGCCCGGAGGTGGTGCCGTTGGGGCTGATAGTGTCGCCGCCCAGGGACTTGCGGACGACCTTGAGGGTGCTGCCGCCGGGGATGCTGCCCCAGCGGACGTTGGTCGCGCCGTTGGACTCGTTGCCCATGTCCATGGCCGTCACACTCAGCCGGTAGCGCGCGGCCTGCTTTCCGTTGCGGTCACCGATGTTGGCAAGGGCCGAGAACTTCCCCGGGTAGGTGTTGACTGTCTCTGCGTTCGCGTCGCTGTAGCCGTTGTTGGTCACCGCGGCGTTCTTGGACCGGGCCGTGAACGTCGTGGTGGCTCCGTCCGGGCTGTCGGCCCCGTCCCATTCGACCAGGGCACCGGACTGGCTGTGCTTGGTCGTCGAGACCACGGTGGTGCTCTTTTTCAGCTCGTAGGAGCACGTGGTTGAGGTGCAGAACTTATCCGTGCTGGCGTTGCCGGCGTCAGCGTTCTGAACGATCTTGAAGTCGGCCGACCGGTCGGTGAGCCCCGGTGCGCGGACAAGCGTCAGGTCGGGGGTGGGCGGGCGCTGTGTGAGGGTCTCCTTGGCGGAGAACTCCACACTCAGGCCCGTGGCGTTGTACGCGATGGCCGCGTAGTCGAACTGGGTGCCCCTGGCGGCGGGGTCCTTGTAGGACGTCGCGGTGATGCCTCCACTCGGGGCATCCCCGCAGACTGCGGTCAGGCAGGTCTTGGCGCCGGACCGGGTGAAGCGAGCGACCTGGTAGCCGGTCGCCGACAGCGTCGGGTTCCACTGCAGCTGGTTGTACCCGTCGTAGTCCCGGGAAGCGTTCTCTTCCGGGATCGGAGGGAACTGCAGCTGGGAGACAGGGGTCGGGGCGGGGTTCACAGGGGTGGTGTTCGCGGCCCGTTCGATGGACAGCGGCTGAAGTCCCTTGTAGGAGGCCGTGGTGATGACCGGCGCGGTGGCTGATTCCCGGTAGGAGGCGGTCGGCATCAGACCGGTAGCCGAAGTGACTCCTGCTTCCGGGCTCGCCGAGGAGGCCTTGCCGCTGGTGTTGCCGCGGGGTCCGTCGTTGATGGCGGCGATGTAGTAGGTGTACGTCGTGCCGTACGGCACGTTGTCCGAGTAGGTGCGCGGTGCAGTACCGCTGATGCTGCCCAACAGGGTTACAGCCCCGGAGCTGCCGGAGTTGTAGCGCCACACGTCGTAGGAAACCGCTGTGGGCGACGCGCTCCAGGTGATGACGTTGGTGCCGGTGGTCAGCCGGGCAGAGCCCGTGCCGTACTGCGGGTTGACATCCACGTTCTGCGGGGCAGGCGGGTGTGTCAGGGTCTTGATGTGGGCGGACTCAGCCGACTGGCCCTGTCCTGCACCGGCATTGGCCTTGATGAACCACTCGTAGGAGGACGCCCATCCTCCTTCATCCCAGGTGAAAGTGGTGCTGGTGGCGGGCAGGGCGGTAGCAACAGCGGTGAATCCCGGGGTCAGCGGGCTGCCGGTAACCGGATCAAGTTCGCGGTACTTCAGCTCGTAGCTGGTCGCACCGGCCACAGCGCCCCATTTGAGCACGATGCGGGGCTTCTTCAAGGCAAGCGCCCCGTCGGCGCCGTCGGTCCATTCGTGGGCCTGGGCGGCGGTGGGGAACACGCCGGAGTTCTGGAATTCCGGCGCGGTGAGCTGCGGGGACCACACTTTGGGCATGCAGGAGATGGACGCGGTGGTGCCGTCCGCGTTGCGGGCGTAGACGCGGTACTGGACAACCTCGGCGGGCCCTGCAGTAACGGCAGCATCCGTCCAGGACTTCTGCGTGTCCGTGGCGGCTGCGGTGACCACCGCGACCTCGGTACCGTTACGGGTGACCTGGTAGCTGGTGTAACCGGAGAGGGTGGACCAGGCGATGACCGGTTTGCCGGCGGCGTTGGTGCTCACGGTGACGGCCGGGCAGATCGGGAGGGTTCCGTCCATTCCGGTCGCCTTGCCGGAGACGCTGCGGGGCGCGGCGGAGGTCTTGGACTCAACTACCCCGGTCTTGCCTCCGTTGGCGGTCGTGCCGGCCTTGATGGCCAGGTTGACCAGCGCGATGTCGTACGTCCGCTTTCCGTCTGCAGGGTTGGTCCGGGCAGTCTCGGTCAGGGCATCCTTCGGTGCCTTGACGTCGATGTTGGTTCCGTCCTTGTCCGTGTAGGAGAAAAGGTCGTTGTCCAGCTTCAGGTCCTGGATGACCGTGCCCGTCACGGCGGTGTTGGTGACCGCCGTGGTGCGGTTGTAGGCGGGAGCTTCCGTAGGGCCCGTGCCGGCGCCACTCCAGGTCTGGCGGTACAGCGTCGTGCCGTTCAGGACCCAGCGGGTCACCACGGGAACGTCAGGTTTGCCCTCCTCGACTTCCGTCGAGCGGGTAACCAGCTCGTTGGGGCCGGCGTAGACAATGGTGTCGGAGGCCTGGACGTTGGCCACCGCACGGTCCAGCGCCTCAGAGATGGCAGTGTTCTGGGACTGCGTGGAGGCGTTTCCGGCAGCAGTGTTGTTCACCGTGGTGAAGTACAGGATCGGCCCGCCAATGATGATGGCGGCCAGACCGATACCCACGACCGCTTCAACGAGGCCCATGCCTGCGTCGCGGCGGCGCTTCTTGTACCGGTCAATCAGATTTTTCATTGCCATACCTTTCCTGTGTGCGGCTGGATCGTTTATCGACACGATGGTCGCGCCGCCCACTTAGGGGACCCGGCTCCCGGTGGGCTGCTGGTAGTCGGCGAGGTACCAGACAGTGTTGTCGAAGATGTCGTCCCCGGTGGGGCTGATCGGGCCCTTGCGGTCCGGATACCGGCTGTCGGTGTTGTCTCCCTGCTTGAAGGTTCCGGCTACCCGGACGGTCTTGCAGGCCAGGGAGCCGGAGAAGTCCAGGCTCTTGGTGAGGGATCGGAACCCGCCCGCTGCGGCGGTGGGTGTGCTGCAGAGTCCTTGCGGGGCGTAGACGTACAGGTTCCGAACGGTCAGGGATGATCCGTCGGCCTCTTCGGTCGGGAAGCCGACGTTGCCGTTGGCGTAGATGTTCAGGCCGGTTCCGGTTGCGGCACTGATGTTTTCCCGGACGGTGACTCCGCCGCTGACGTAGGCGTTGAAGGATCCGCTGCCCTGGATGACGGTGGGAACATCGAAATCCATGGAGGCGTAGCAGCCAACGTTGCCCGGGGTGCTTGCCGTCAGGACCCCGCCGTTCTGCGACGCTTTCCAGTCCTGGGGGGTCGCGCCTCCGCAGCTGGCCATATTGTCGGTGATGAACTGTGGGTCAAGAGAGAGCCCAGCGGGCGCGCGGACGCCTCCGGCAACGGTTAGGGAGGTGGCGTTCGGCCCGTACTGGTAGTAGTTGACGTCGGCTTTTGATGTTGTACCGGCGGCCGCCTTGACGTCCAGGGTGTTGCCGAGCAGGCCAACGGATCCGGACAGGAACGGGCTGGCGCCCGTGATGCCGTTCTGCACGGTGACCGAGCTGCCCAGCACCGTGTGCGAGAAGGCCGTTGAGGGTGCCACCTGGTAGGTGATGGAGTCATCAGCCTCGACCTTGAAGCCGCCCACGCGGGGGCCCTGGGCTGTTGCCTGAACCTTGCGGATGGCGCCGCGGAAGGTGCCGGTGGCATGCAGGACAGCGGTTTTACCGCCGTCACCCAGGGTCACCGGGTCTGCGTACCACTCCCAGGCCCCATCATTGTCGGTGCCGCCCTTGCGCGGTGTCGCCTTGGCCGGCAGGGTCGCCGGACGGACCTCGTTCAGCTGGTACATCGCATCCTGGATGGCCAGGTCTGCGAGCTGCCCTGACTGGATGAAGTCGCTCGTCTGGAAGGAGCTCTTGACGGTCCGGTCGGTGGCCGAGATCAGCCAGTAAACCGTGCCGCTGACCATGACGAACAACATGATGGTCGAGACAAGAACGAATCCCCTGTCTCGTACGCCCTTGCGGCGAATGTCCTCGAAGCGGTCTGTGATCCAGTCGCGCATTAGTGCAGCACCACCCCGCCGGTTGATGTCCATGTGATGTAGCCGTTCTGGAAGTCCTGGCGCTGCTGTCCGTTCCACGCGTATTCGCTGGAGACGGGGTAGCCGAACTTGCTGTTCTCCGCGCCCTGGCTGATCCAGGTGCTGCCGATGGCTCCCATGACGTAGGTGGTGCCGATCGCAGGGTTCCAGTAGATGTAGCCGCCCTGGTAGTTCTGCTTCCTGCCGTTGTCCTTGATGGGAATCTCTTCGGTGGTCGGGTAGCCGAGCCAGCCGTCCTGGGCAGATGCTGCCAGCCAGTAACTGCGGATGGCGCCGTTGGAGGCGTGCGCTCCGGTCGCCGCGGACCAGACAATGGCACCGCCCTGGAAGTCCTGGGAGGCCCCACCGTTTTTCAGGCCGGTGACGCCGTCGTTGGTCGGGTATCCAAGGAAACTGGTTTCGTAGCCCATCGAGCCCCACAGGTTCCGGATGGGCCCGGTCAGGGAGAGCCAAGCCCCGGAAGCGGGGGACCACAGGATGCAGCCCTTGTCGTAGCAGCGGTATCCGCCGCCGTTGATCAGGCCGTAGACTTCCCCGCCCGAGCCGCTGCCGAGGACGACGGGCCCGTTCACCGCATCGTACTTCTTCTGGATGTCCGTGTAGGTCGCCGGAATAGCGTTGCCGAACAGGGCGTCGTAGCGGTAGAAGAACGCAGCCATCTGGTCGCGGGCGACGGCGATGCTGGGACGGTAGGTTCCATCGGACCATCCGGTGGAGATGCCGGTGAATTTCATCCACGCCATCTCCTTGTAGTGGTCGTCGGTGACCGGGACATCAATGAAGGGGGACGTCGCCGGCGGTGTGTAGGCCGGGCGGCCCGCCATCCGGTACATGAGGACGGCCATGTCTTCCCGGCTGACGGCCGTTGCGGCGCCGAACGTGGCCCCGTCCCAGGGCAGGACGCCCTTCGAATCGAGGTAGGTGATCTCCTTGTACAGCGGGCTGCTCGGGGTCAGATCGCTGTACGGCGAGCTCGTGGGTGCGGCGAACGCCGGCGACTTGAACTGGCGGTAGATGAAGGCCGCCATCTGGTCGCGGGTGGTCCCGAGGCTGGGCCGGTAGGTCCGCGTCCCGTCAGATTCCAGCCAGCCGGTGCTGATGCCCTCGTTGTACATCCACAGGATCTCGTCGAAGAAGACGTATGTGGTGGGCACGTCGATGAACGGCGAGACCGGAGCCGGGGCCGGCGGCGGCGTGGGGGTCGGGGTTGGCGTAGGTGTTGGCGTCGGGGTGGGGGTGGGGGTAGGCGTCGGCGCCGGAGTGGGCGCAACTTCGGTGGAGCCGCGGATACCTGCCGGAACTGCCTCGCCGATGCCCGGGGTGATAAGGATCTGTTGCGGCTTCTTGTGGGCCGTGGCGGTGTCGCCTTGGACGTCCTGCCAGGAAACTTCCACCATCACGAGCTTCGTGCCGAAGTCAGAAGGGCCTGAGGGCTTCTTCTGCCATCCGACGGCTGTCCGGACGGTGATCGGCAGCCCGCGGACCTCAATGCTGGCCGGGTTGGCAGGCAGCGCTCCCCCGGTGATCTTTTCCACACCGGACGGCAGGACAATGCTCGTGGAGGCCACATCCGTTCCGACGTCTGCCCAGTTGGTGGCCTTTGCTTTTTCCAGGGCGTCCTGAGCGGCCTGGGCTGCGATGGATTCGTTCACCGCGGTGCGCTGGGTCGTGGAGGCCTGGGTGGAAACGCTGGTGTAGCCGAGGGTGAGCACGGCGATGACCCCGAGGCTGATGACACCCTCGAGGATGACGGATCCTTTGTCCTGCTTCAGGAACCGCCGGACGAGGCGGTGTTGTGCCCAGGCGCCGGTCATGCAGTCATCTCCGCGAAGTCGATGGTCCGGGGAGTCAGAAGGCCTGCGTCGGTGGATTCGAAGGATTCGATGTCTCCCCAGGCGGTGGCGTGGCGGTCGTGGACCCAGCGCCGTGAGGGCAGGGTTTTCAGCAGGGACCCGCCGATGCTTGCGACGGCCTCGGACAGGCTGGTGTCCGTGGAGGTTTCGTGCGCCGACATGAGGGGCCTTTCCGCTGAAGCTGAAGCGCTGTATGGCTGTTGGGGCGGTTTAGGCCGCCTCGTCTGCGGCCGGACCCCGGGTGAAAGGGAGGCCGGCCGCAGACAGTGAGGGTCAGGCTACGGGCAGGTTGCTGCGCCGGCCTTGGGCGTGACGACCAGACCAGCTGTTGCGCCCTGGCTGGTGTACTTCACGCAGTAGTTGGTGACTGCCTGGTTGGTGCCGGCGATGGTGTAGCCGAAGCCGGTGCCGTCCACGGCACCCGTCAGGGTGGACTCGGCGCTCTTGTTCACCGATGCGACCGAGGCCGTCACGTTGGCCGCGACGTACTTGGCCTTGCCGGTGAGCGAGAAGTCGGATTCCACCGTCAGGGCGGCATTGGAAACTTCGGCCGAGAGGTTCTGCACCGCTGCACGCTCGAAGTACTTCGAGAACTGCGGCAGGATGGCCAAAGCCAGGATGGCGATGATAGCCATGCCGGCCATGATTTCGATCAGCGAGAAGCCCGCGTCGCGGCGCTTCTTGGAGGCGGGTGCGGCAGCGTCCCGGGAAACCATCCGGGCGCGTGCTGCCTGGGGATCCAGGAGTCCTGCAATATTGCTCAAGGTGAGACCTCTCTCATTTCGGGCTGCAACGCTCAAGGCCCGGAAGTCGGTTGTGGGCGGGAGTGCCTACGACAAGGAACATGCGTAGATATTTGGAAAGACCGCCGCCGGTCACCAAAAGTGGGGCGGCGGTCTCGTTTCCGGTGATTAGACGCAGGCGGTGGCACCCTTGGGGGTGACCTTCAGGCCGGCGGTGGCACCGGCGCTGGTGTACTTCACGCAGTAGTTGGTGACCGCCGTGTTGGAGGCCAGGATCGAGTAGCCGAAGCCGGTGCCGTCCACGGTCGCGGCCAGGGTCGACTCGGCGCTCTTGTTGACGGAGGCGACGGAGGCGTCGACGTTGGCTTCGACGTACTTGGCTTTGCCGGTCAGCGAGAAGTCCGACTCGACCGTCAGGGCGGCGTTGGAGACTTCCGCGGACAGGTTCTGCACGGCAGCGCGTTCGAAGTACTTGGCGAACTGCGGCAGGATGGCCAAGGCCAGGATGGCGATGATGGCCATGCCGGCCATGATTTCGATCAGCGAGAATCCGGCGTCCCTGCGCTTCTTCCCAGGGCTGGCGGTAACCCGGGCGCGGGCTTCATTCGGATCAAGGAGTCGGGCGATATTCCCCAAAATTCTTGCCTTTCTCGAACCGGGTATTCAGCTTCGCGACCCGGACGTCTTATCGGGCTGACTGCCCGTCATGAGGGAACATGCGTAGATACGCCCGCAATAGGTCACCGGCGAGTGGGAGATGCCTCTTTCGCGCGTGGAGGATCACCAGGGGCAGTAAGGGGAACGACTCCAGCGGTAGGAGCGCCCGTTCAGGACACTCCTACCGCTGTCGAGTGGTTATAATGTGATTGCTAACTATCACTTATGATTAATACGGGCTGACGACGTCGCCCAAGCTGAAGTACGGAAGGTAGATTGCAAGGGCGATGATCAGGACCATGCCCGCAATCCCGATGAGGAAGATCGGCTGAACGTACGCCTCCATGTTGTTGGTGGTGTGGTCGACGTCGCGTTCGTACAGCTTGCCGACGGCCCGCAGGGACTTGTCGGTTTCGCCAGTGTCCTCGCCCAGGGCCAGGAACTTGAGCAGCATCTTCGGAAACAGCGGCTCTTCCCGGAGCGGCTCCATAATGGACTGGCCTTTGAGCTTGCCGTCGCGGGCTTTCATGATCGCGTTCTCCATGACCACGTTCCCGACGGAGCCGGCGGTGATCGCCAGGGCGTCGGTGATGTGGACGTGGTTGGCTGACAGCGATGCCATGATGCGGCAGAACTTGGTCAGGGCAATGTCGCGGAACAGCTTGCCGAACACCGGCAGCTTGAGTTTGAGCGGATCAACGAACTCACGGACCTTCGTTTCCTTGGAGTTCCGCTTGTACCAGATGGACCCGACCACGCCGATGACTACCAGCAGAGGGACCGCCCACGCCATCTGGGCGGAGACGCCCATGACCAGGCGCGTCAGGAAGGGCAGCTGGGCTTTGCCGTGGCTGAGCTCCGTGTACATCGATCCAAACTTCGGAACGACGTACATCATCAGGAACACGAAGATCGCCGAGGACAGGACGAGCACCACCATGGGGTAGGTCAGGGCTTTCTTGACCTTGGCCCGCTGCTCATCCTCGCTCTCCAGGTCATCGGCGACCTGGTTGGCAGCGTCAGCGACGAACCCGCCCTTGTCTCCGGCCGCGAGGGTCTTCGTCATCAGGTCCGGAAAGATGTACGGGTGCTTGGCCATCGCCTCGTGCATCTTGATGCCCTCGGAGCTCATGTCCTTGAGCACCTCCGACAGGCCGTGGGCCAGGACAATGTCGCCGATTTCACCGTCATCAAGGATTTCCGCGATCGCGGCCCTCTCGTCGTAGCCGACCTCCAGGTACATCGCCAGCTGCCGGCTGGCCGCGACCATGGCGCGGGCCTTGGGCCGGGACTTCTTGCCGACGGCTGTCGTACCTGTCTGCCGGACAGACAGGATCGATGTGTATTCAGGGTTGGATGCAAGCTTTGCGATGGCCGACTCACGGGAGGACGCTACTGCCGTGCCCGATTTTGGCTTGCCGTCGGCGCCCTCGGCCCGGAACGCGAACGTCTGGTTCTTCTTAGCTGGCGCTACCGCGGTGGTCGTCAATGCTTGCTCCTGGGTCGATGTATCCCCCGCGGCGTCGGGCCTCGGGCTGTCGTCTACCCGCAAACATGCGTAGACGCCAGGGCGACCCCCGCAGAAACAGCCTTTCAGGCACGCCGAGGTCCGTTCGGGGATCCCGTCCGATCGCTTCGTAGCATTGGATCATGGGTCTTCGAGGTCAGTCCGGCGCGTCATTGGGCGGAAGTGTTGTCCGCACCCGGCAGAGGAAGCAGCAGCGCAACAGTTCCCCCTGCCCGACCTGCGGGGCCAGCAAAGGCTCACCGTGCTTCGACAACACTCCTGGCAGCGGGTTGCGGAAGCTCTCCCGCACCCACCGGGCCGCGGCCGCCCCGAAGCAGGGAGCCGGTTCCCGCAGCTCCGCCACCAAGACCGTCAGGAGCGCCAAGCAGGCCTACCAGAAGGCCGAGGAGCTGGGGCCGATCATCCCGGTCCGGCCGACCAGGTTGCGCATGGACCGCTCGCCCCGGCTCGAGGCCGGGCAGGTCTATGTGATGAAGACCGGGACCGTCTATCACCCGGCATGGTGCTCGATCGTGGCGGCAAAGTGGGACAGCGACCCGGAGGGGCTGCTGCTCATCACCGAGGAAACCGTCGGCCAGCGCCGTGAGTGCAAGGCCTGCGAGGAACCGCTGACCGATTAGAAGGACAGGGCCCCGGCCAGGGTGCTGCCGACAAGTGCCAGCAGGATCAGGACGGCAACCACTGCCGGTGCGCCACGGCGCATCGCCTGGCCTGTTTGCGGACCGGCCGACGGACTGAACTCGTCATGGTTTGATTCCTCTTCATACTGGGGAACATGCGTCGATTTCCTCCCCACGGGCTGTCGCCGGGTAGCGCCGATTCCACACACATAAGGGGCACAAACCACCACGCAAAACCGCCGCCCCACGACCGGTTTCAGCGGTGACAGGAGCAGCGGATTCCGCACACATTATGGGAGTGAAAAAGGGCATGAAAAACCAGCTGATGCACCCCGAATCGGGTAGCGGAAATGCGGATGCCGCACACATTAGTACTGTGACGGAGACCCGGAAAGGACAGGCTGTGAACTACTTGGCAGATTCGCTCGGAGTAGCACTCGGGGAAGCCGACGCAGCAGCCGGGAAAGTGATAACCCAGGCACCGTCACGGAAAACCAGGTCGTTTACCGAATCAGCCAGAGCATCGCTGTTGGCAACCTTCTTGCCGCCAGCTGAAACCGTCACAGCTTCCACCGGAACAGTAGCCTTCTGACCATCCACGACAACCCTGGACTCGTCAACGTCCACCGAAACGGCGGCCTTCGGGTCGGCCATCTTCACCAGCACGAACTCCGAGACGGTGTTCTGGACGGTTTCGGAAGCGGCGTCCTTGTCCAGGAACTTCACTGCAGGCGCGAAAGTATCGGCGGTAGCCTGGCTGGCGACGGCCGCAGCGACCTCGTCGGAGGTGCCGGCGGCCACGAAACCCTTGATGGCCTCGGCGGCCTTTCCGCCGGTGAGCTCCTTGGCGTCAACGGTCGGGCTCGGGGCCGCGTCCGGAGTCTTCTGCGAGCAGCCGGACGCACCGAATGCTACTGCTGCCGTCAGTACGAGAACCCCGAAACCCTTGGTGATGCTGTTCATGATGAATCCTTTGTTTGTCAATACCGAATACTTCTTAAATGACAAACTACGTGAGAGACTTGACGATTTGCAAGTCCACGTGTAACAACTTGGGCACCGTGTCGGAAATTGTTCCGTGACACGGTGCCCTTTTGGTTGAATTGCGCGTGGTCTCCTTGCGAAAGGTACGCCCGGTCTTCCGCTCTTACTTGCCCTGGGGTTCAACCAGCGGTGCGGCCAGGAACGTCGTACCGCTGATCATCACGTGGTACCCGTTCTCCTGCTTCTCGATCTGCAGCTCGTGCGCCGTGATCGGCCGCTCCAGGTTCTCGATCTTGACGAGGAAAGCCTGTACCGCGGCCAGGTCACCCTTGCCGTCGATCTTCAGGTTGACCGTGCCGAGCTGTGAGTTCGAGCCCGGGGCAGACTGGGTCGCTGCGGCAGCGGCGACCGGTGCCGGCCCGGGCAGTTCGGTGCCGACCTGGGTGGCCTGCGCCGCCGAGGCTGCTGGTGCCTTCTCCTCATCCTTTGCCGGTTCCGGCACGTTGGGGTTCAGCGTTGTCAGGGTCACCCCGGTCGAGGATGCCGCTGCGTTGATGGCATCAATCATGTTCTGCTGCTCGGCACCCGAGGGGAAGGCCTTCTTGAACTGGTCCACCTGGGTCTTGAGCGGTGTCAGGTTCTTGGCGATCGCCTCGAGCTTGTCGGCCTTCGCAGTCAGGGCCACATTGCTGGCGTGCGCGGTGGCGGCGGAGGAGACGAGTGCCTTGGACTCGTTCATCTTCGGGACGAAGAACATCGCGTAGGCGATGACGATCAGGAAGACGGCGGCAATCCCCGAAACGATGTACGGGGCGATGTTCTTGGAGGTGGATCCGTTCACTTGGATGCTCCCTGGGTTTCCGTGCCCGTTGCGGCCGAATCAGTGGCCGCGGTCGGGGAATCGATGGACGAGAGCTCCTCGGGTGAGGGCTTGAACTTGTCGCCCTTCAGCGACAGCGCCTGACTGGTGTGGCCGACAGTGAATTTGAAGGAGATGCCGCCCTCAGTCACCGTGGACTCGGTCAGGTACGGCTCGGCGAGCATGTCCTTGTTCTTGTTCAGCGATGCCACCAGCTGCGCGACGGCCTCTACGTTGGGGGCCTTGCCGGCGACATCAACGCAGCCCAGCGAAGTGGAGGGCGCGAACGGGCTCGAGGACATGCACGGTGAATCGGCCGGCGCGGTCTTGATGGAAGTGAAGACGGCACCGACCGAGTTGGCTCCGTAAATGGCCTGAACGACCCGCGAGTGCGCGACGTCATCTTCCAGGGCAGTTCCGACCGCGACCTTCCTCTCGATGAAACCGTCGGCATAGTTCTGCACGTCCCGGTTCTGGGCGAGGTAGGCAGTCGCCTGGTTCGTGATCGTCTTTTCCTTGTCTAGCTCCGCCTGCGCCCCCGCAGTTCCGGCCAGCACCACCACGTAGGCGGCCGCCGTGAGACCGAGCATGCCCAGCGACATGAGCATTGCCTGGCGCACAGCGCGGCGGCGTGCCTTGAGCCCGCGGGCCTTGGGCGGCAGCAGAACCAGCGACGGCTTGACGGGCGAGGCCCATGCCGGGGCCGGCGGTTCCTTCTGGACAGGAGGCTTCGTGGCCTTCGGCTCCCGGGGAGTCTTCGGGCGCGGCTCGGGCTTGTGCTTTGTGGCCTTCGCCGGGCCGTTCCCTGTGGTGATTGTTGCCATCAGGCTGTTGCTCCCATCGCCAGGCCGACAGCGGCCATGTAGTCAGTGCTGAGGATCGGACCGAGGTGGTGCCGTTCCGGATCGCCGCCGATGTCGATGGCGTACCGGCCCGTCATGGTCCGAAGGCCGGTGGATTCCTGCAGCGTCGCGGGCAGGTTGGTGACCAGGGACCCTGCGCCGATCAGGGTCAGCCCTGCGACCTGGGCCCGTTCAGGCCGCGTGCTCTGGTAGCTCTCGATGGCGCCGGAGATAATGGACGTGAGCTTGAAGGCGTAGTCGTCCATGGCCTGCTGCACCGCGAAGTGCCGGTTGTAGCTGACCTTCTCCTTGACGACCCGCTCCGGATCGTCATCCTGCAGCCCTGCCGAGATGAGTTTGTTCAGCTCCCCGCCGGCAGCGCCGCGGTACAGGGTCAGCGCATACGGCTTTCCGCCTTCGTGGATCAGCACGGAGGTGACCTCGTGCCCGATGTCCACGAGGACGTCCAGGACGCCCTCGGCACGGGAAGCGATCCAGCTGGCGCGCAGCGAAGCCATACCGGCCAGGTCGGCGCCGGCGGCGTTCAACCCTGCCTTATGCAGGACCTCGAGCTGGAGCTCCACCAGCTTCTGCCCGACGCCGATCAGCAGCGCATCGATCTTGCGCTTCTCGTTGGCGTCGGTGAACTCCTTGAAGACCACCGCGTCGATGATGACCTCAGGCGGTGCCCCGAGGAGCAGTCCGTCGTCGGCGATGATGTCGAAGCCAAGCGCGGTCTGGAAGTTCTTCGGCTCGTGCCAGGGGGTGATGGCCCGGTTGACGTACACGTCGGCCGCGGAGTTGATCCCCATGACGGCGTCCTTGGACGTGAACTTGTTGGCAGCCAGGAACGCCTTCAGTTCGGAAGCCACGAGCTCCACGTTGTCCGCCTTGATGCCGCCACCGCTGATCACACCGGGATCCAGCGGCATATACGCCTGCTTGACCACGGTGACAGCGCCTTTTTCGATGCTCACTTCGGCGAGTTTCAGGCCCGTCGACCCGAAGTCGATGCCAATGACTTTTTCAGCCAATGCGGGTTTCCTGCTTCCTTGTTGAAAACGTTCAGGACTCTTCAGCAGGGAACATGCGTAGACGGTACGGGACGGCCGTCCTCCCCGGGTCTACGCATGTTTGGCAGTGACACCCAGAGAAGTCAGGAATGCCAAACAGACATGAGCACCCTCACCACGAGCAGGCTTGAAACGTACTTCGTGTCCCGGAATATCCTCGCGGCCGAGGAGTTCAGGGCGGCCGAGGCAAACGCGGCTGCGCAGGGGCAAAAGGTCCTGGCTTTCCTCCGGAGACAGGACCGCATCACCCATCAGCAGGCCAGCGGGGCGCATGCCTTCCAGTACGGCTGGACCTACCAGCCGCTCGATGATGACCTGGAGATCTCCGAAGACCTCATCAGCCTGCTTGACTTCCAGGTCGCCCGGAAACTCAACGTCATCCCGATCTCCCTGGATGGAGATGACCTCACGGTCGCCTGCGTCAATCCCCTTGACGTCAACGTCACCAAACAGCTCCAGAGCAAGACCGGAAAGAACATCCTGCCGGTCTACTCGTCAAAGAATGAGCTCACCCGAGCTGTGGGACGGTTCTACTCGACCTCGATCGAGGCAGCACTGGTGGGAAAGGCGGCCGCCAAGGAAGTCACCACCGAGGCCGCCAAAACCTTCCGCCCCTCATTGGTTGTCGTCGGGGAGGAAGGCAACATCGTCAACACCCTGGACGCCATCATCGAAGGCGCCCTGGAGGCCGGCGCCTCCGACATCCATCTGGAGCCGGCGTCCACCCACCTGACCGTCAGGTACAGCGTCGACGGCAAGCTCCGTAACGAACCCCACCAGCCCAAGGAACTCGCCCCGCGGCTGTCCGGGCTGATCAAAACCCGGGCCCGGCTCTCCTCCAGCGAGCTGGTCAACCAGGACGGCGCCATCAGCCACGAGTACAAGGGCAAAACCTACGACCTGCGCGTCGCCGTCCTGCCGGCGGTCTGGGGCGAGGCGATCACACTCCGTATGGGCGCCTCGGAGGCCTGGAAGCTGGGCCAGATCGGTTTCTCGGAAGACACCGAGTCGCAGTGGCGCCGCTCCATCAACCAACCCAACGGCATCTGCCTGGCCGTGGGCCCCATGGGCTCGGGCAAGACGTCCCTGCACTACGCCTCCCTCGATGCCCTGATGGGCCAGGGCCGGAAGATCGTGTCCCTGGAGAACCCGGTGGAAATGAAGCTGCCGTACGGCATGACCCAGGTCAGCATCAACGAGGGCCAGGGGCTGACCTGGGACGGCGGCATGGAAACAGTGCTCCGGTCGGCCGCCTCTGTCCTGTTCGTCGGTGAAATCAACAAGGACGCCATCGCCCACACCGCGGTGACGGCCGCCATCACCGGCCACCTCGTCCTGTCCACGCTGCACACGAACGACGCCCCCGGTTCCGTCCTGCGTTTGCGGGAAATGGGCCTGCGCCCGTCGGTGCTGGCCGACTCGATGCGTGCCGTCTGCGCCCAGCGTCTCCCCCGGCGTCTGTGTGTCCACTGCAAAGTCAACGCCGTTCCCGACCGGGAGATGATCCTGGACTTCAAGCTCACCAACGAGGACCTGGCCGCTGTGGACCCTGAAACCGGCAAATCCATCTGGTACGGGCCATCGCAGCACGGCTGCCGGGAATGCAACGGCGTCGGCTACAAGGGCCGGCTCCCCATCCACGAGCTGATGACCTTTCCACGGCACATCCGGGACCTCATCACGGAGGACGTCCCGAACAGGGTCCTTGCCGAGGCCGCAAAGCAGAACGGGATGCTCACCCTCCAGGACGACGGGCTCCTCAAAGTCCGTGAAGGGCTCACCAGCCTCGCCGAAGTCCGCAGCCACATCCTGATCGACTAGGAAGGAACCACCCATGACAGCAACAGCCGTCGCCCCCATCGAGACAGCACCCGCTCCCCCACAGGCCAATGCCGTGGACTTTCTGCTCTACCGGGCCCTGGACATGAAGGGCTCAGACCTCCACCTGGTCGCCGGCACGGTGCCCTGGGCGACCGTCTACGGCAAGACGGTCCACCTCGAAGGGATCACCCGCGTACTTGACGCGGATTCGCTGAGCAAGATCCTGCGGCAGATGGTCTCGGAACAGGAATGGGCGCAATTCTGGGAAAAGAAGCGCCTGGACTTCTCCTACTCCACCGAACGGGCAAACTTCCGTGGCCACTTCGCCATCGCCGGCGGCGTGCCCATGGCCGTCTTCCGAACCATCCCCTCCGTGGTCCCCGACTTCGATGATCTGGGTCTGCCCGAGGTCATCCGTTCCTTCATCGACGCCGAGGCCGGACTCTACCTGTTCATTGGTGTCACCGGTTCGGGCAAGTCCAGTTCGCTGGCCGCCCTGATCAAGCTGGCGAAGGAGAAGTACGCCAAGAAGATCACCACGATCGAGGCGCCGATCGAATTCCGGCACTCGAACGGCAAATCCCTCGTCGTCCAGCGCGAAGTGGGCCGGGACGTGGACTCCTTCGCGCTCGGAGTGGAAGACGCGCTGCGTGAAAACCCGGACATCATCCTGGTTGGTGAAATGCGGGACCCGGAGACTATGTCGGCTGCGCTGTCGGCCACCAGCTCCGGCCACCTCGTGTTCTCCACCCTGCACGCCGGATCGACCGCCGATGCGCCTGCCCGCATTCTGGAGGCCATGCCGGCAGACAGGGTGGCCGATACCAGGGCGCAGCTGGCCCGCTCCCTGCGAGGGGTCGTCTACCAGAAGCTTCTGCCCGTCAAGGGCGGACAGGGCCGGGTCGTCGCGACCGAGGTGCTGATGATGAACCAGGCCATCTCGAACATGATCAAAAACAACAACACCGAGGGAATCGCCGGGCAGCTGCTCGCCAAGGACTCGGGCTCGATCCCGTTCGAGGTCTCCCTGGTCAACCTGGTCATGGACGGGATCATCAACGAAAGCACAGCGCTGGACGCGGAGATCGTCACGGGCTCCTACCACCGCCAGAAGGCCGCGGGCCGCCGCAACTGACACCAACGGCCCCGTCCTTTGCCGGGACGGGGCCGTTGTTGAGTGACGTTAGGACAGGAAGGAGACGGCTTCCCAATGGATGGGCTTATCCGTGAGGTTGACCTCGTCGTGGACCCGTCGCGCCTGCCGTCCGGCTTCAACACTGTCCGCCGGCTGACTGCCGGATGTGAGGAGATCCTCCGCCAGCAGCAGTGCCGTGCGCAGCGCTGCCAGGTGCCTGTCCCCGAGGACTGCCGCTTCGGCGCCGTAGTGCGCGGCGAGGGCCGCCCTGTCGGCCGCCTGGGCACTCCGGCCAGCAGCCGGGTAGTCCCCCGCGGCGTAAAGCCGGTTGGCCAGGGCAGCGAACCGGCCAGCGCGAGCGGATTCCGCGGCGGCGAACGCGGCGAGGTCCCGTCCGGCCAGCCACGTGTCGGCGAAGGCACCGGCCTCGGCAGGATCCAGCGGGGCCTCGGTCAGCTCAATGGCCGGCAGAGCCTGGGCGACGGCGCCGGCGATACCCCAGCTGTCCAGACCGGTCAGCAGCTGGCGCCGGTAGGCGGCGGCGACACCGGCCAGGCCCGTTTCGGGGAAGTCAAGGGATCTGAGCGGACTGAGGTCCAGGAGGGAACGGGGGGACTTCTCCATCTCCGCGGCGATGAACAGTGCGTCGCCGGCGAGCTGCGCGTTCAGGGCGTCCCATCCGTGGCCCTGGGCCGCTTTCCGGCCGGCAATTCTATAGAGGGTCTCCGCGGTGGCATTGCCCATAATCGCTGCAGCTCTTCTCTTGCCGGTTCGTTCCCCGGCGATCATCAGGTCGGCCCAGACACCGACATGCTTAGTGTAACAGTCTGCACTTTTGACACCAACGCCACACTGCCACCATTTGCCGCGCCGGGCACCCACGGAACCGCACTTTTCAAGGAGCTTCATTGACGATCCACACCACCCCAGCCGGCACCCCGCTGCCCGATGCCCTGACGGCCGAGGAAGTCGAGATCATCCCCGATGTCGATGAGCCCTGGCTGCCCTCAGTCCTGAACCTGGAGACCGGTCTTCCGACGGCCGCGGTGGCAGCCGGCACGGCCATGCTGGGCTTCTGGGTCAACGCCGGCCGCGGTCCACTGGTGGCGGGAATGATCAGTCTTCTGACCGCTGCCCTGGTCTTCCTCGCCGTCATCGACTGGAAGACCCACCGGCTGCCCAACGCCATTGTGCTGCCCATGTACCCGGCCTTCGGCCTGGCCGTCGCCGTCGGGGCTGTTACCGGATCGATCACCGTAACCGCCGCGCTCACTGCGGCCATTTCGATGGCCGCAGCGTTCGCCGTCCTGTGGCTGGTCGCCTTTTTCACTGGCGGACTGGGCTTCGGCGACGTGAAGCTCGGCGGGGTGCTGGGCCTGGTCTGCGGCCTCGAGTCCGGGTACGCGGCGGCCCTTGGCGCGCTGCTTCTGCCCATGATGCTGGGCGGTCTCGTGGCCCTGCCGCTGATGTTCGCCGGCCGGCGTAAGCAGGAGTTCGCCTTCGGGCCCTACATGGTGGCCGGCGCGCTGCTGATCCTGCTGCTGCCGGGCGTCATCGAACCCATCAGCCGCGGGTCCCTCTTCTAGCCGGGTCCCCTACAGCCGCGCGCCAGATGATGCCCCTTGATCGGAGGACAGTTCAACTCAACCTGCGTGGGCTGTACGGCTCCGCCGCTCTCCCGCGCCGGGTGCGGCACGGCAGGTGAGTGGTTCACTCAGTCTGGTCTGCAGAACCGGCCGCGTCGCCTTTTCGGGTCTGGTAATAAAGGGCGTCTACTAGCTCTTTTCGGATCTCTTCGAGAGACGGGACGTAGCTGCCACGATGATCGTGAAAGAGATATGCAACGCCTGCCCGTTCATCGAAAATCACCCACCCATACTTGTGGGCGCCCTCGAAATCCCAGTCGACAAATTCAAGACAACCGGGTCGCGGAAATTTGGTGTCCCATTCCGCGGCGACGCGGGCCCGGACTTTTGCGCATGCGTCTTCCCATTCCTTTTGACGGGTCTCAGCGGCGTAGGGACTCGTCTCATTTCGGGTAGCTACCTGAACCAGCTGGGGCACCTTCATACAGGACTCGTCAAGGACTACATTGCCGTACTGTGGGTGCTCCGGAGGTAACCAGACGGTTCTGTCCTCCTTGATCTTTCCACCCCGTGACACGAACTGCTTGAAGGCGTCGGCGACAGAATCGCCCAGGCGATAAAGTTTGATGTGGCTTATAGCGCCAGTGGCGCTGTTCCAGGCGGCTAGCCGATTTTGCAGTTTCATCCGTTCAAAGGCGGCGGCACGTTGCTCCGCGTCCTTCTTGGCCAATTCCGCATCGATGTCGAATGTATCGTCGCCCATGGGGCGAAGATACACCTCGTGAGCCTGGCGGTCACGACCGTACCCACGGGTCGGGGTCGGCGGCCCACGCCTTCGTTGGACGACAGGACTCAGTTGAATCCGGGCTCGGAGTTGTTCAGGGCGAAGCTGAAACCCGTTATGTCCTCGTTGACGTCGCGCTCCAGCACCGCCAGGGCGTCACGCTCCACACCGCCCAGCTGCGCATGGCGGACGAACGCGGCCAGATGGCCCAGTGTCATTTCCTCGGACAGTGACAGGGTTACCTTCAATGGTTCGCTCATAGGGGGAAGTATTTCATGCGCCGGGAACGACAAAGGCCCCGCCGGAATCTCTCATGGCGGGGCCTTTGCGGTCGGGCTACTTCTTGATCTGGGTTACGCCGGTCTGAACCGGGGCCATGTCGATGACTCCCGTCACGGACAATGCCAGGACGACCAGGGCGACGCCCAGAACGACGCCGAGGATAACCCGGCTCCTGGCGGAAGTGTTGGCCCATTCACTGCGAAGGCGATCCATGGATGCTCCTTTTGTCGGTGATCCGGCACTTGCGTGCCGGACCGGGTTGTTTTGCAAAACGGTGACCGGTTATCAGCAGGAACCGGTTCGGCCCTTGCCTCTGCACAGGAACATGCGTAGACGAAGGCCGGTCAGCTGTTCGCTGGCACTGTCTCCCCGTCGCAGACCACGGTCTGTGGCAGGTTGAGGGTGCACTGGACGTTTTTTCCGTTCACGATTGCTGCGAACGGAACGCCCTCCTTGAGGCCCTGATCCGGTATGGCTGACTGGACGCCGTAGTTCTTGGCCAGGGACGCCCAGACGACCATGTTGTAGTTCCGGTCATGGCTGGCGAGGATGTTCACCAGGAAGGCGGATGTTGCCACCCCCAGCACGGCGGCCGCGATGGCCACGGCGAAGGTGCGCCTCCACGCCGCCGAGCCCCGGTCCGAGCGCGAAATTCCCCGGCCCGCAAGAAACGAGGCATAGAAAAACACGCCGGCGGCAGCCACCAAAATGGCCACTATCGGAAAGACCGGGACCGGCGCCGGGATCATGCCCGGACTCCGAGGGATTCCTGCTTCATGGTCTGCTCTATGCGCCCCGGCCGCTGGCGGGCGTCACGGGCCGGTTGAGCACGCCCGCTTGTTGTCAAAATCGCGGTGGCATACAGTAAGTGGGTACTTCAGGCGAACAGGGCAGGGGCCACAGTGGCAAGACCAAAGGACCACTTTCCCATGCCTCCGGCGCAGGTGAAGGCTCTCACGGAAGCGTTCACCGGGTTCCGGGCAGCACTGGACCCGAATGATGCCTGGGCCAACGGCCGCCTGGCGGTCGTCATCAGGGCGGCCGACGCCGCCGGATGGTCCCGCCGCACAACTGCCTCCGCGCTCGGCATTTCCCGTGAACGCCTGCAGCGGATCGCGCGCTTCCCGGCAGCTGCCCGGCACAAGATGCCACGACACGAGCTGGGCTCTGTGTTTCCGGCAGCGTCCGTGGCCGCCTTCCGCAAACACGAGGATGAAGTCAGCCTCCGGCGGACCCGGACCGAGAAGGCACTTGTCGCCATCCTGCGCGCCGCCCACCATGACGCTGGCTGGCCGTACAACATTCTGGGGGCCCTTGTTGAGGTAAGCGGTGAGCGATTACGTCAGATCGCAGAGACCCCCGTGGACGTCACCGGCGAACAGGCCCCCACGTTTGATACCTTCACACGTCTGGTCAAGGAACGCCCCGCGCCCCGGGAGGGACGAAAGCTGGATGAGGCCGAAGTTGAACGGCTCCGCCGTCTTGCCGATCGGGCCAGGACAGCAACCAAGTCCGTGGGAAAGAGGCTTGGCTCAAACCCCAGCCCGGAACAGGTCCGGGCGCTGGAGTCCGCCCTCCAGGGCAGACTGGCCTCCGAAGAGCTCTCCGCGCTGCTGATCGGCCTCAAGGAGGACAACGTCTCGTGGCCCGACCTGGACTCTGCCTGCGGGTACAAACCCGGAGGCGCGAGGGCACGTGCCATCCGGCACGGCTACGCCCAGACACCTCCAAGCATGAGCCGGTACACGCCAACTCAGCTGCCGGGATGGCCGCAACCTGCAGCCGTCTCTCAGTTGACAGATTCGCACAGCGTGTAACGTATCCTTGACGATGCCCCGGAGAAAGGAGCACTCCATGGTGTCCCTGTCCCCCGCAGCCGATCCCTGGGAGCAGCTGACTGAGCTGCAGGCCAACGCGCAGGACGACGAGGCTTTCCGCCCGCTTTACGCTGCTGCCCTGCGCGACTTTCACCGTGCCGGCTGGACCTACCGGCAACTGGGCAAAGCCAATGGCGTCTCCCACGAATACGTCCGCCTGGCCATCCTTGGCGTCCCCGAAGAGGTGACCACCTCCGGCATTGTGGTTCCGCCGCGGCCCAAATCCCTCAGCGCCATTCCCCTGCGGGACCTGGATCTGGCAATCGCCGCGGATCTGCGTTCCCGCCTCAGCCGCGCCGTGGAAGCCGACCCGGAGCAGCGGACCGCCTCCGGCATCAAGACAGCCGTCGCGGACTACTTTGCAGCCCTGCACAACGCCGAGGCTGCAGGTTGGGACGCCTATTCCCTGGCCCACGCCCTGGGGTCGCACCCGAAGGCCATCTTTAAGTTTGTGAACCAGCACCAGCGATCCGGCGAAGGCCAGGCACCGCCGTACCCCGACGCGCCACACCGGAACGAGCCGACCCTGCACCGGGCCACCCGCCCCGCGCTGCCGCCTGTCAAGGTTCCGGACGATGACGTCGAGAAACTACACCTCCTGGAGCAGACGGCCGGGACGGAAGCTGCCACGTCCCAGGACGCGAACGCCTACCAGGCCCTGCTGGGTGTCTGGTACCTCCTGGGCGCCAGCCGTGAAGAGCTGGAACGGGCGACCGGCCAGCAATGGGAGACCATCCGCAAGCGACTCGTCCGGGCCGGCTACATGTCCGGCAAACCGAGGTCCTCGACCAGGACCAAACCCAACGCCTGAAACTGCCGATCCCGGCCGGAGCCATTCGAAGACGATGGCCCGCTCACTGGGCAGCTCCTGCGGCCTGCGCTTCGGGCTGGACCTGCTTCGGCTTTGACCGCCTCTTCCTTCTCCTCCGCCGGGGGCCCTGGCCGGCAAAGGGCGGCCGGGGAGCCCCGAAGCCGGGGCCGCTCCAGTATGTCCCGCCGATCAGGATGCCTGCCAGGGCGCCGTAGGTCCATACAAGGGGAAGTGCCGGCTGGTCGGTCGCACCGCCGATAAAGGCCAGCACAAAGAAGACGACCGGTATGGCGAAAAGCGGCAGGAACCTGCCCTGCACCGACTTTACGAACCGGAACAAGGCCCAGCCGGCAACCGCGGCGCCGGCCAGGACCGCCGCTACGGGCACCGTCGGCGATTGGTAAGCAAGGTGGGCTGAGCCCAGCCCGAGAAGCACCAGCGCACTGCCGGAGGTGATCAGGGCTGGCCGCCAGCCGCCCGGGAAGACGGAACCCTTGGCGCCGCGCTGAGTTTTTAGTCTGAGTTCGGTACCTGCTCCAGGGCCGACCCATGAGATCCCGGCTGCCAGGGCCCCGACCAGAAACCCCATGAACCAGGGGCCCGCCGCGGGAAGGCCGAGATCATCCTCGACGGAGAGCAGTGAGTAGTAGATCAGCAGGAACGACCATTGCATCACCCCGAAGGCGCGGACTGAGTAAGCGACGACACGGTACACAAGGGCTGCGAAGACCGCCGCCAGCAGGAAGAACAGCGATGCCTCAACGAGCACGTTCCGCGCCAGCCACACGAAGACCGCCACCAGCACAGCGATCAGCCCGGCGTAAAAAAGCCGTCCGTCGAATGGTTCCTTCTTCATCCCCACAGCGTCATCCCCCTCATCTCAAGCCTACTCACCGCTCAACCGTGCCTAACACCGCTTGCGGCGAAGGCCCGTCGTGAAGCGAGGCGCATAGGGAGATCTGTAAGCCAGCCGGGTCTCAACTTCAGGTGCAGCTTTCGCACCTAGAAGTCCCATCCCGCGCAAATATTCGGCCAATCGGACAGCCCCGGTAGCGAAATCTACGCATGTTCCTTGATGGGCCTGGGGGGTGCCGAAAGAGTCATTTTGCGCCGAAGGGAATGAATTGCCTGTCCTGACCACACCGGGTCCCGTGTCTCAGCTCTCCGGGGAACCCACAGAACTTCTCAGCGTCCTGGCGGCAATGCCCATGTCGGATCCTGCCTACGGGCGTTGGTGGGGCACCGATCAGGGAAACTGGCTTTACGACGAGATCAGCGCACGGATCGGCGGCCCGCTTGCCGGCACGCTGAAGAACACATACGGCGTCACCTACGAACCGGCTGATGTTTCGAACACCGCCTTCACCCTGCTCCGGAAGGATTTCGCGCACGCGTACCTTCTGCGCGCCGATGACCCGTGGGCCTACCTGTCCCAAATGCTCAAGCGTGAAATGCTCGCGGCCGCTGGCGCCCACTTCCGCGTCGAACTGACCGACGACGTACTCTTCGACTCGAACGCCACCGAGACCGGCCAGCCGCTGGTAACCGTCCAGGACGCAGCAGACGTCACCTATGACGTCCTCGCTCCTCTGGCACCCGCCCACCTTCGGGAGAGCCTCCGCCACGCAATCCGGTATTTCGCGGAGCCCGGCGGGGTCCGGATGAGCCACCTTTTCACCCATGCTGCGAATGACGTGGAGCTGACCGGCCTCGGACTGGTCCGGGAAGAAATCCTGGCCATTGCCAACGCTGTCCTCGGGAGCCGGCCCAACAACGGTCAGACCTCGCTGATCGCCGCGTTCCTGCACGACCCGGGCTTTGACCCCCGCTCCTCCATCCTGCACCGGCGCGCATTGAACAAGTTCCAGTCACGCCTGGCCGCCATCGCAGACAAGCAGGAGGCCCTCGTTGGCTAGACGAGTCACCGAACGACGCAGCTCCGAGTTCCCCCGCCACCGGGCCGAATCCAAATTCGCCGACCGGAGCCTGCCCACCGTCGCCCTGCTTTCCGCGGCGAATGAGGTTGGGGAAACCGATCGGCCGTTCATCCCCAGGAACACTCCTGCCCCGGTTGCTGAAGTTCAGGAGGACGAGCTCCCGGAGAACTATTTCCAGACGGACCCGGACAAAGACACCTGGCTGGAAGAAATCGTGCAGGAGTGCATGAAGATGGGCGCTTCGGACCTGCTGCTCAACTTCGATAACGCAGCCATGATCCTTACCGCCGCTGCCCGTGTCGATGGCCGGATGCGCCCGGTACGCTGCGTCAAAGGCATGCAGGGACGGGTGATCGTCGGCAAGTTCAAGGCCGAGGCAAAACTCGCGACCAGCGGCCGCTTCGCCCCGGAAGAGACCATCTACCTGGTTGACGTTCACGGTGAGCAGCGCAAGGCTCGCGTCGCTGCGTTCCGCACCGCCGACGGCGGGGACGCCATCGTCATGCGTCTGCCCCCGTCTGGGCTGCTGCGCCAGCTCACCGATCTCGACTTCTCCCCGCTGAACCTTCAGCTGTTCTACGACCTGCTCGGCGCCGCCAACCGCATGATCATCATCGCCGGGCCCATGGGCTCAGGCAAGACAACCACCGCGCACGCCGCGCTCATGCACGTCGCCACACCCACCCGTACCGTCTGGACCGTCGAAGACCCGGTCGAGAGGACCCTGCCAGGCCTCATCCAGCTCGAGGTCGATGAGGACAACGGCGCAGGGTTCGACGCGCTGCTCCCTGCGCTGGTCCGCTCCGACTACGACACGCTGTTCCTGGGCGAGATCCGGGACCAGGCCACCGCTGCGGCCGGCGTCCGGCAGGCCAAAGCAGGGCGGCAGGTCATCACCACCATCCACGCCAACAACAACGTCACCGCCTTGCTGCGGCTGATCGACCTTGCTGTGGACTCGCCGCTGTCCGTCATGGACTCCGTAAAGGGCGTCGTATCCCAGCGCCTGATCGGCAAGCTGAACCCGGACTGGGACGGCCGCAGCGAGCTGACCAAGTACAAGGGACGCATCCCCATCCATGAGGTGCTGACCATCACCGACGAACTCACCGAGGCGATCATGACCAACCAGCCCCTGAGCCAGCTGCGGGAGCTTGCCGAAACGAATTCCATGTCCACGTTCGCCGCCGACGTCGAACGCCTGGTCACCCAGGGCATCACCGACGAAGAAGAGGCACGGAGGGTCATCGGTGAATGATCTGCTGACCCGGCGCGAGCAGCGCCAGTCCGAAGCCACTGCCGCGGCTGCCCCCGTAGCCGCACCTCCGGCCCTTGCCCCGGCTCCCCGGGGAGGCACCGCACTGGTGCTTTCCTCTGTGCCCCTGGCCAGACTGCACGCCCTGATCGACAGCTGCGGCGAGATGCGCGTCTCGGACATGCACATTCATCCCGGGAAACCGGTGCGGCGCGTGCGCAGCGGCAACCTGGTGATGGACCAGGGCCCTGACGGGATCTTCACAGCCGAGGACATCGAGGCCTGGCTCATCGAAGCCACCGACGGCCGGCCCAACCCGTTGGAGCCCCGCGGCCACGTTTCCGTGGCGATGGCCACCGACAATTACCGGGTCCGCGGAACCTTCCGCAAGTCCCACGCCGGCGTCACCGTCACCTTCCGTCTCATCCCGAACGTCATCCCGGAGGCGAATGAAGTTGGGGTGCCGCAGATCATTCAGGACCTGATGCACAGGGATTCCGGGCTCATCATCCTCGAGGGCCCCACGGGTTCCGGGAAGACGACAGCGATCGCAGCCCTGATCAAAATGGTCAATCGCCATTACAACAAGCACATCTACATGGTTGAAGACCCGACCGAGTTCGTGCACGAGGAAATCGGAGCGACCTCCATAATCCAGCGCCAGATCGGCTCCCACGCCCTGGACTACCCCACCGCCATTGAGGACGCGCTGCGCTCCAAGCCGAACATCATCGTGATCGGCGAACTGCTCAACCCCGCGACGGCAAAGGCCGCCCTGCACGCAGCAACCACCGGCCACCTTGTCATCACCACAGCCCACGCAGGCTCCATCGCCGAAGCGCTGGACTCCTTCATCGGCCAGTTCAACGCAGACGAGCAGGCCCAGGTCCGCTCCAGGCTGTCCCAGTCGCTCCTCGCCATCATGGTTCAAAAGCTGGTGCCCGCCGTTGACGGCAGGCTCCAGGCCGCCCGCGAGGTGCTGGTCAACAACACGAACTTCAGTGAACTGATTCGCAAGGACTCCTCACACCTGATCCGTGCCCAGATCGACGGGGATAAACAAGCCGGCGAGAGGCGCAGCTTCACCTTGGAGCACAGCCTATTCACCCTCGTGGCAGAGGGAAAGATCACCGGCAAGACGGCCATGGCCGTGGCGAAAGCACCAGACGACCTTGAAGCCACCCTCAGGCGTGCCGGAATCTACGACATGGGAGTGGCAGTATGAGCGTCGACTTCGAACGGGCCACCCCGCCCACGGCCGAGCTCCAGATACCGGTGGAGGACCTCGCCGGCATCGAACAACCGCCGGCCCGCCGCCGCCGGGGTTTCAAGAGGCGGACCAAGCAACCATCCGACTCCTCCACGGAGAAGAACCAGCCGAAGCCGGTCAAGGAAAAGCCAGCGGCTCAAGAACAAACGGACGCGAGCAAGCCCAAGAAGAAGAAGGCAGACAAGAAGGCTAAGAAGGGCGACCTGGGGTACGACGAGAACGGCGTCCCGCTCAAAAAGGCAGCCGTCTTCGTCCTGTACAAGGGCAAGAAGTCCAAGCCGGAGCTCATCGCCCGGTCCCTGCGCGCCCTGACCATGGTCCTGCGCGTCGGGGAATCCGAGGCACGCGCACTGGAAATCGTCGGCGAGCAGTACCACAAGTACGAAATCGGACGCGCGTACGAGCACGCCGCCAAGACCATGCGCGAAGACGGCGCCGGTTTCAAACAGGCGCTCATGGCCGAAGAGGTCCTGCCCCGCACCGTCCGCGAACTCATCGAGGCCAGCCACACATCCACGGCGCTCCAAAAAAACCTGCAGGTGGCCGCCACCCTGCTCGGTGAGTCGCAGAACGTGAAGAAGGAGCTGCTGATGAATCTCATCCAGCCCGGTTTCATGATGGCGATGTGTATCGGGCTGCTCTTCACGGCCGTCACCGTGATCATCCCGGGCTTCATCTCCACGTTCGCCTCCCTGGGCGCCGAGACACCCCCGATGACCCTGGTGATCCTTCAGGTCGCGGAAGTCACCAAGTGGGCGCTGGGAGGTGTGATCGTGGCCGTCATTCTGTTCATGTGTTACTGGGTCACCCTGGGGCGCAAGTCCGAACGGTTCAAGATCATGATGGACACGGTCTCGATCCGGATCTTCGGGATCGGTCCGATCGTTCAGCTCGCCGCGACCAGTCGGCTCTTCCAGCTGCTGTCAGCCAACCTGGACACCGGTATCGGCGAGCCACAGTCGCTGAAGAGCGCAGCGAACGGCTGCGGCAACGAAGCGCTCAAGCACCACTGCATCACCCACGCCGAAAAGATGCTCAACGACGGCCTCCCGCTGAAGGACTTCATCAAAACCAAGCTCGTCCCCAGCGATGCCCGCAACCTCCTCGGATCTGCCCCCTCGATCCGCCAGGAAATCGAGATCATGAACGAGCTCGCTCCGGAGTACCGGAACGAAGCCAATGTCCAGCTCAAGACCTTGTCCAAGACCCTGGACCCGATCATCAACTACATGGTCTACGGCGTCGCCGGCCTGCTCATCGTCGCCATCGTCCTGCCCATGTACGCCATCTACCCGGCCCTGATGAAGCTGGGCGGCGGATAAGCCGCCCCGCCGCACACATCCCCTGCATACCAGTACCCAGACCACAGATCGGAACCCCAGTGACCACCGTCCTTACAGACACAGTCCCTATCGACATCCAACCCGAAGCACTCCTCCCCACTGAGCACCCGGACGCTGAGGAGCCGGCCCCTCTGCCCAGCGAGGCCGCCGAAGTCCAAACTGAAGAGGATTACCTTGAGTCGGCGATGGCTCACGATACGGATTCCGCGGAGGTGCGCGAGAAGCTCGAAGACGAATCCGAGCCGTATGAGGTAGGCCTCCGCCCGCTGACCGGCCAGGACTGGCTCGTCGCCACCGTGTGGGGCATCGTCGGCGCCCTCGCCACGACCGCAGTGTCCGTCCTTTTCCTGCCCGTGCATCTACTGTCCCTGACCTTCGTGCTTGGAGCCGGCCTGGGCCTGCTCGGCTACCTGGACCACTGCACCCAGCTGATTCGGAACAGGCACAACCTCGTCTTCGGCGCTGCGGCCGCCCTGCTTCTGGTCGCCACCCAGGTCATCAGTCCAGCCGGCGCAATCCTGGTCCCCGCCCTGATCGGGGGTGCTGCATCCTTCGGTTTCATGCTGGTTCTGGCCGTGTTCACGAAGTTTGCCGGCGGCGGCGACATCAAGCTCTCCCCTATTCCCGCGGCCCTGCTCGCGGCCGTCTCTCCAATCGCGGCCATGATGTGGCTGCTGTTCACGTTCACCCTTTGCCTGGTCGCCATGGTCACCGCCCGTTTGGCTGGCAGCAAGACCAAGCACGTTGCCATGGCCCCTTTCATGGCCGTCGCAGCAGTTCTGGCCATCGGCGTCTACGGGAGCCTGGCCCAGGTGCTGGGGATCTAGCGCGTCAATTAGGGACGCCCGGATGAGGCCTTTGCGGTTTCCCCGGGCGTCCTTGCGTTTTCCTGTATGAATGAGGACATGACCAGCAAAACCCCGGGCGTCCCCGTCAGCCCCGCCGCGAATTTCTGGTGGGCCACCCAGACCGGCAACTACCCGGACGCCTACCCCGAAGGAACGCTGTGGGCCCCGCTGCGAGGACGGTCCGGCCAACGCGTCGACCATTGGGAAACCCTGAACGGAGTCCAGCCTGGTGACATTGTCCTGCACTATGTCGCCCCCGAGATCCGCGGGATCAGCAGGGCCGCGACGGCACCAACACCGGCAGTTCCGCCGCTGCGCGGCTATACCGAACCCGCTGATACAGATGGTGTCCTGGTCCTCACCGAACCGCTCTTCGAGGTCCGGATTCCCTGGGAGGTCGTCGCGAATACTCTTCCCCCGGCCAGCGGGCCTCTGACCGTGGACAAGGACCTGAGGCGGGGATTCTTCTTTGGAGTGGACCGCGACGCTGCCCTGCGTCTGCTTGAACAGGCAGGCCTGGCGATCGACCCAGACGAGACCCCCACCGCCGGGCGGCCTGCCGTCCGCCATCTCGGCGGCCCCAGCGACAGGTGGACAATGGGCGCCGTCCGGACGGAGCAGCGCTACCTGCGGAACCAGCAGCTGCAGCTTCGGGGAAGCTCATGCTCCATCTGCGGGCAGTCCTTTCCAGAGGAGCTGCTGGTCGCCGCCCACATCAAGCCCCGCTCCGCCTGCTCAGAGGAGGAGCGCATGGATACCCGAAACGTGTCTATGCTCGCGTGCCTCTTCGGATGCGACGCCCTGTTCGAACACGGCTACCTCACCGTTGGAGACGGAGGGATTATCGAGGCCGGCAGGCCTGGCCCAGGGCAGGTCGGGGAACGTATGGAGGACCTCCTCGGCCGCAAATGCCTAGCACACGACGAGCGGTCGATGACCTATTTCGCCTGGCACCGGGAGACACATCACGGCAGGCTCGCCGAGGCCTAAAGAAAGACCAGGCAAGACAAATTCACGAGGACGGTCCCCATCGGTTGGGGCCGTCCTCTTTCGTATGTCCGGAAAATCTTCAGAGAAAAAGCTCTCGTTTTTGCGCGGTGAAGTCCTTCTGTATGTGAGCCCAAGAAAAGGCAGACCGGGGAATCCCGGAACGCCGGCTTCACCCTTCTTTTCACAGAAACGGAAATACCTTGACCCAGGCTTTCTCCCGCATCGAAGCAACCAAGTCCGCCGCTAAGGTCCGCATTGCTGACGCCTTCAAGAACGAAGACGGTGCCTTCGACCTGCCCTCGATCCTCGTCGGCGTGGTCGTGGTCGGTATCCTGACCGCCGGTGTACTGGCTTCCATCTTCGGCGTCATCCCCTTCGCCCAGGACAAGGCAGCACAGCAGGACCTCGGCGCCGTGGTTACGGCCGAAGGCACCTACAAGGCCCAGCAGAGCCCGATTGCCTACGGCACGGAGGCCCAGCTCGGCACCGGGAACCTCCTGACCGCCGACGCCCTGACCAAGGTCGTCATCGAGTCCGATGGCGCCCACTGGGCCGCCACGGCTACCTCCGGCAGCGGCAAGACCTACCTCGCCACCGACGTTGCTCCTACCCCGATCGAGTCCGGCACCTCGGCTGCAACCGCTCTGGCTGCTCTGACCCCCGCTGGCTAATCCCAGCAACTCCTGGAGGGCCGCCCGGATTCGTTCGGGCGGCCCTCCTGCGTTCACGAACCATGCCCGGGGAGCAGGAATGCCCGCGCCGCACACATGATCACAGTGCCGCGGGCACGCGGGCCCGAAAGGAGGCACCCTTTGAATCGAATCCGCAGGATCCTCAATTCAGAGCGCGGTGACCTTCTCATCGACTCAATGGTCGGGGCGGTCATCATCGTCATCATGATGGTCGCAGCCGGATCGATCATGGTGGGAGCCGTCGGAGCAGCTACCGGCAATGACGATGCCACCACGCGCAGCATCCTGCTCAACACCGTCCTCAGTGATGAAAAGCCCAACCTCGGCAGCTACACCGAAACCCCGCACACCCTCACCCGCACCGTGAACGGAGAGGACATCCCCGTCACCCTCTGGCGCGAGGAGCCTGCTGCCGGGATGACGTTCCTGAAGGCCGCGGTACCTAAGCCCTCAGCCAAGGGCGCCGACTGCTCGGGTCCCGAGCGCCTCGACTCCACAACGTGTATGACCTCCAGCACCGCCATCACCACCAGCGAGGCAGGCGTCGACATCAAGGCCGTCCCGTTGAGTGCAGGCACCGAAGGCGCCCTCACCGATTTCACCGCCCCGGCCGGCGCCACCGAACTCCGCTACGTCTTCAAGATGACCAGCGCGACAAACAATTCGACCGTCACCTTCGGGAACCGGGACCACCCCGACGCCAAGCTCGTCGTGAACATCCCTGCCGGCCAGACCGGGTACTTCTACGGCCGGCTTCTGGTGACTCCCGGAAGCAGGCTGTTCATGCAGCTCTCCGGCGCGGCCACCCTCGACACCGCCAGCACCATGATCTACGAGGCCCCGACCCCATGACATCCCTTCGCCGGCTGCATCACGCCGTCCGAACCAGGCTCGCTAACGAGCGGGGCTCGGTCGTGGCATCGATGGCCTTCACGGTCTTCACCGCCCTGACACTCACCGCGATCGTCGCATCGGTCATCGCCTCCCTGGCCGCCACCACCTCCACGACAAGCCAGGCGGCGCTGAACGTGAAGGCGTCCCAGAGCCAGGACGCCTACGTCAACGCCCTGATCCACCGAACCCCGGTTCCTGGCGACCGCACCTGCTCCGGCGTCCTCTGCACCCAGATCACGGCCGGATCCACCACGGACGGCGTGCAAAGGCTGACCATCGAAGGCCAGATCGGCGACAAAACACCCTCATCCAGGACCAGCACCCTGCGGCAAACCAAGCCGACCATGATCAGCGGCTACGACAGCCTCGGCAACCCTGTCTGGTCCAGCCAGGGCGACAGCACACCGTACAGGTTCACCAGCCTCACCTCCCGCAGCAACTCCAGCTGCGCCATCGACGGCGCCGGAGCCGCCTGGTGCTGGGGCGCCAACGACCAGGGCCAGCTCGGGGACGGCACCACAAACACCCGCACCGCGCCCGTGAAGGTCCAGGGCTCCGCCACGTTCACCGCACTCACCGCCGCCGGCAACACCTTCTGCGGCCTCGCCGACGACGGCAAGGCATGGTGCTGGGGCGACAACGACCACGGCCAGCTCGGCACGGGCAGTACCACCACAGGAACCGACTCCACCACCCCGGTCACACCCACAGGTGACCACCGGTTCAGCGCCCTCTTCGCCGGACCAACCACCACATGCGGCATCGACACCGACAAGAAGACCTGGTGCTGGGGACAGAACCCGGGCAACGCCACACCAGACCCCGCCGCCGAGCCGACCGCGGTTGCCGGAAGCCACGAATTCACCACCCTGGCACTGGATGCCAGCACGGCCTGCGGGCTGGACGCAGACGGGAAGATCTTCTGCTGGTCCAACGCCACGACCGGACGTACCGGCGTGGATCCAGCACCCGCGCAGGGCACACCCACAGAGGTCACCGGCGGCCGCACCTACACGGCGGTCAAAGCCGCCAACGAGGACCGAGCCGACGTCCCCTCACTGCTGTGCGCCATCGACACCGGGAAGAAGGCATGGTGCTGGGGAAACAACGACGCCGGCCAGCTCGGCAACGGCTCTACTGCCGAATCCCTGGTCCCCTCCGCCGTGACCGGCAACCACGACTTCACTACCCTCACTGTGTCCCCCTCAGCTGTCTGCGGCCTCGACGCCGGCGGCCACGCCTGGTGCTGGGGTGACAACGCCCAGGGCCAACTGGGCATCGGCTCCACCTCCGATGCCAAGGACCCGGCAGCAGTCACACCTGACACCACCTACACCCTGATCACGGCCGCCACCGGCAACAGCGGGTCATTCTGCGCGCTCACCTCCGACGGCGCAGCCCGATGCTGGGGCGCGAATGCCTACGGGCAGTCCCGTGAGGGCTCCACAGCCCCGGTGACCTCCCCGAACCCGCTGGGCAGTTTCAAGGCTCTCAGGAGCCTCTCCACGGGCTCTGGCTTCTCCTGCGTGACCGATGCCCGGAACGAGACCTCGTGCTGGGGCCAGAACGACGTCGGCCAGACCGGGAATGGGGCATCGACGGCAACGGCCGCTCCAGCCCCTGCAGCCCGCCAGCCCTTTACCCCTTTGCCTTTCACCGGCTATCAAAAAGGCGGCAAGTGATGACCCGGCGCGTCAGGCAGATCCTCCAGAGCGAAGCCGGCAACTACATGATCACAACGTTGATCGGCGCCCTGGTCATGCTGGTGGTGATCGGGGCGATCGCGTCCGGCATCCTGGGCATCGCCCTGTTCCAGAAGATCATCACAGACCGGTCCGACGTCACCAAAGAAGCTGCCTTGACCGATTCGACCCTCCGTTCGGACATCCTGTGGGCCTCGTCAATCACGGCAACGGACGGGCACAGGCTCGAACTCACGGTTCCCGGCCAGAACGGCCGCTGCCGCGTCGCAACGTGGGCCATCGCCCCTGCCGGTGGAGGCAAAGCAACAGTGGACGTCACCGTGGTGGACTACCCGTCGGCGGACTCGACCGTAAACCCGGTCCGCTGCGCCGGGGAACCGAGTGCGCCGTCCACGCAGACGATCATCACCGACGCCGACCCTGCCAGCTCCTTCACCTATGCCAATGCGGGCGGCCGGCAGCTGGTGTACACGGGGGGCACCGCTTCGCTGGCGGGCCCGGAAGCAGCCCCTGGTGGTGTGCCAGCGAAAGTCTGGTCCTCCCCGAAGCTTGCCGCCGTCGCTCTGACCACCACCGTCGCCAACTCCACAGACCGGAAGCGTGAGTACCGGATTGCCCAGACCGCCGACAACCTCAGCGTGATCCAGGAAGCCGCCGACGCGCCGACGCATTTCGTTCCCGAAGGAGACCTCACCGCCCTGCCGTAGCCGGGCAGTACGAAGCCCCCGGCTGCAACGCGGCGGCCGGGGGCTTCTCTTGTGTCGCTGGTGATACTAGCTCTCGTTGACGAGCAGCTCCACGATGCCGATCTCGGAGAGCGTGTTCAGGAACGTCGTCTCGGTGAACGGGTCGATCCACAGGACGTTGCCCGCCGGCTTGGTTGCGGTGCCGTAGGGTGCGTATTCGGTGGCGACCAGGACCAGCGGGACGTCCGTGTTCGTCCACTCGGGGATCTCGTCGATCTTCTCGGCGCGGTCAGTGAAGATGGCTGTCAGGACGTCCTCGGACTGCAGGGACGGGTCAAAGGTGCCTTCCTCAGTGGCGTTGGCAGCCAGGACCTGCTGGAGGGTGTTGGCGATCTGCACGGAGGTGCGGTACCGGGCATAGAGGGCCTCGGTGTCTCCTTCCTCGGTCTCGGGCAGGTCGGCGTACCCTTCGATGAGCTCGGCGGTCAGCTCGGTGCGGGTGTCGGCCAGGACGGCCTTGTCTTCCCACGCCAGGGCGAACGGGTAGCCGGTGCCGTCTTCACGGACGGGCAGGGTGTCGGGCAGTGCGCCTTCGATGGTGAGTGATGCCATGGTGATGATTCTCCTTGATAAGTTCCGGGGCTGTGCTTCTGGGAGGCTCTATGCGGCTGCCAGGACGGCGGGTGTCAGTTTCAGTGTGTCGTCGAGCAGATCGCGCAGGTCGTCGATCGTTCCGTCGTTGCTGAGGGAGTGCGTGATGTACTTGCGGTCGATGCCGGATTCGGAGATGTGGCCGTTGACGGGCCCGAATCCTGGGCGGGTGATTTCGACGACGGTCCCGCCGTTGGCGGTGATCCATTCGGCTTCCTCGTTGAACCGGACATCGGTGATGACGACCGCGCGGGGCCGTTCCTTCGCGACGCGGCGGGCCAGCAGCTGCACCCAGATGTCCTGGCCGAAGTTGTCCCGGCAAACCTCTGTGGCGTAGATCTGCAGGTGCCGGCGCACCTCCGGTCCGTGGAAGCGGTGGTACTTCGCCTGCTCCCAGTCACCGCCGACTGAGTCCAGCAGGGTGCGCATGGACACGTTCCCGTCCAGGAACGGGTCCAGGGTCAGCAGGTCCTCGCGGAGCTCCTCGACGGTGCGGGTGAACTGGCCGAACACGCCGTGCACGAGCGAGTCGCGGTAGACGGTCATGGTGCGCTTGATTTCGGGTCCGTGGACGCGGTGGTTTTCGGCCCTGTCCCAGTCGTAGTCGAGGATTTCGAGGAGCATGGACAGGGTGATGGTGCCGTTGACGCGGACGTCCAGGAGGTAGGCGTGCTCCTTGACCGGGTCGGCGCAGCCGTACCGGGTGTAGCCGTGGTTGTCGATGAGGTGCGCGCCGGCGGTGTCTTTGCCGGAGTGGGCGACCCCGTGGAAACCGGTGATGTTCATGAGTTCCTCTCAAATGCTGTGTTGCGGTCACTGTCCCTATGCGGTCCCCGGGCGGGCGGGTGTCAGTGTTTCGGCCCGGCCACGGGAAAGCCCCTCCGCCCCGGAAAGGACGAAGGGGCTTCCGGTGGATCAGAACCCTGCGGTGTCGGTGCTCTTCAGGTGTGCTGCCAGTGCTGCCGGTCCCTTCTCGCTCTCCGGCTTGCGGGGTGCGGGCAGGCCGGTCTTCTTGACGGGAACCGGCTGGGCGAACCGGGATGGGGCGGTGTTGACCGGCGTGGGGGCAGGCGCCACGTTCGTCACCGGGTTGATCCCGTGGGAGTTGGCTGCAGCGACCGACTCGGCGCGCTTGCGCGCACGCTCCACATGGGCCAGTCCAATGCCCGATTCAGCCTTGTGGCCGGACGGGCAGGTGTGTGAGACCAGGGCGGAGGTGAAGTGACGGCACTTCCCGCACTGTACGACCGCCGCGCGCTGGTGCGCACGAACCAGTTTGTTGAAGACCTGGCCAGGACGTTCCGAGGTCTTGACGGCCTCGAAGAACTGCTTGGAGACCTTGTGGCCGTACAGCTTGTCCCCGATCCGGGTCGCCATCGTGTTGGTGTTCTCATCGAAGCCAACCTCGTCGATCCAGGAGGAAGACACCGGTGTGAGCGCGGCGCCCTTGGCGGCTTCACGCTCTTTACGGGCCTTCAGCAGGTCAGGAACCCGGGCCAGGGCCATGGTGACGCGGCGGGACTCGAGCACGGCGGCCACTGCCTCGGACACCTGGTCCCCTGCGTCGCCCTTGCCGCCCAAAGTCGTCGTCTCCCACGTGTGCGGGCCGGTCTTCGTGACACGGACCCAGCCCTGGACCGGAGCGCCGCCTTTGAGGGATACGGAGACCGGGACATCGAAGGTCGGGTTGCCGTTGTCCTGGGAGAACCGCCGGATAGCCGTCGCGGACGGCATGCGGAGCTGGATGTCCTTGTTGCCGTAGTTCATCCGGTGCGTCCGCCGGTGCCCGGACATGGCCTGGCCGGTGTGCATCGACGGGGTGTTGTCGTCGGGCATCTGCGGGTAGTTCTTGCCGCCGGTGCCGTACTCGGCGGCGACAAAGTTCCGGTTCCACCATTCCTCGCGGCGCTCAGTTGTGGTGGGTGAATTGACGGCCTGCAGCGTTGCGGCCGGCACGAAGCCGTTGGCGCGGAACAGCTCGCGGCGCTGCGCCATGGCCTGGCGGTGGCGGGCGACGTCCAGGGAGGTGCCGGGCTCGGCGTGTGCGTAAGCGGCGTACTGACCGCCGACGGGAATGCCTTTAGGCTGACGGGGCTTGGAATCGATGCTCATGCCCTGCTTGTGTGCGGCTGCGCGGAAGAGTGACAGCGGCACGGGTGCTGCGTAAGACGGACACAGCACGACATCCCCCAACGGCTCTTTCCGCGGGCTCAGACTGGACACATGAGTGAACTGAACGTGAAGACCACCGGCCGTTTTGTCCGCGTCAAAGGACGTGCGGACCCTGGAGAAGTCGTGGGCACTATCAACTTCGGCACGACCGGGATGATCCGCTGCTTCGAGGTGTACTTCGAAGCGGACGGGCTGTGCGCCACCTACGCCATCAACAAGGTGCATTTCGTCGAGCCGGCCTGACGATGACGGTGCCGTCGTGACATGATGCCCGAATGACGAATACGCCGGACGAACTGCGCGCCTGGGCTAAGGGCTCCCTTCCCCTGGAGGCCGCTACCGAGCTGCTGCTGCGCGGTTTCAGCGGCCGTTTCGTTGAACCGGGTTGGCCATGGATGAAGAACGACGATGGCCGGCCCTGGATCGACTTCGCATCGATACCGGAGGAGATTGGCGGGCTGTCCAGCGGGGAACAGCGGTTCCTGATGATCGCGGCGTCCCTGGGTGGTGAGGATGTCCGGATCAGCCTGTCCGATGAGATGTCAATGGACCGGACACTGCTGGAGCTTGTCCTTGCGGCCATGGCTCACGCCGCGGGCTCCCATCAGGATTCAGCCATGGTGGAACGGCCGGATGGGACGATAGGGTTCGAGCGCAAGGAGGCCCTTTACCCGTGGCCAAAGCAGGTCCAGTCATTCCGGCTCATTGACGGCGGCAAAGGCTGAATTGATCGCGGGGCCGCTGTCCTGTCTTGAAGAAGAGCGAAAATCAGGCGGTGACCAGCTGCGTTGGGCGGTTACTTTGGTCAAGCTGTGAAACGTACTGCAGAAGGCTGTACTCCTGTTCGCCCGTCAGGGCGGACTCGTCGAGCAGCCTGGCACTGATCGGTTCGTAGAACCATGTGTTTTGCGGCGCGAAGCTGAACGCCGGCCGTTTGGCCGGTTTCACGGCCCGCCCGTCCTCGGTTACTGCCAGGGGACCGTCCACGCCCCACGGAACGTTCGTGTAACCGTCGTCCCAGTTCCCGACCTGGTGGGGGACGTCCAGGACTTGGACGTCCTTCTCCCCGCCGCGTATCCAGGCCGGTCGCCATGGTTGGCCTGATGCCCGGTGTTGTGCGACAGCGCGCAGCAAGTCCGCCGGGGTCTGAAAGCCTGACCTCCAACCCGCCATGGAGGGGTACCAGTGGTTGCCTTCAAACTGGATCCTGAACAAAGCAATAAGCCGTCCGGCAATCATGAACGAAGGTGCGCCGTTCATGCCCTGAACCTTTAGCCTGCCGCTGAGTTCCAGCCCCTTCTGCCTTAGACAGTGCTCGCAGCGGCTGCCCGTGAAGCCGACGGGTAGATTCCCGATGAACCCCAGGTGTGGTGCCAGCACGACATCGAATTCGCCGTGGATATTCACGGTGAGGTGGCTGTCCGTCGGATGAGTGACCGGATGAGTGATCGAGGTTCCCGGCTTGCAGCGGTAGGCGCTGCAATCAACGCATCGAAATGCGGCCTGCTGGCCACAAACTTCGCAGTAGTCCATCCGAGGATCCTAGCCCACAGCATTCGGTTCTTTTGCTGACGCAAAAACAGCCCCCGGCGTGATGCCGGGGGCTGTTTCTTTGGGGCCTACTTGGCGGAGACGGCCACCTTGTACTTCGTGTTGCTGAACAGCTCCATGAAGGCGTCGGCGAAGCTTTGCGGGATGCCACGGACACCCTTGGGCATGTTGTTCGCGAGCTTCTGAGCGGAAGGGAAGGCCACATCGGGCTTGCCGGACTCAGCGCACTTGGCGAGGACCAGTGCTGCCTTGCGCCACAGTTCCGCGTCACCGGACAGGCCCAGTGCCGACACACCCTGAACGAGAGCGAACAGGCGGTCAGCGCGTTCGTTCTTCCAGTTGACCTGCACGGTCCCGTCGATGACTTCGGCCGGATCGTACAGGTCGGCCGCGGCGAGCCACTTGAAGTATTCGGTCGCGGCACCTTCGCCCACGAGGCCTTCGACGACCAGGAAAGCAGCTTCCTCGTCGTAGCGGTCAAGCTGGGACAGGACGTTGATCACGTTGGTCCATGCACGCGGGGAGGGCCACGCGCCACCGGCCTTGACCGGGTCGGTCGGGACCGGCGGGGTCAGGAACTTGGAGTTGACCTTCAGGAATGTGGTCACTGCGGCGGACACGGCAGCCTTACGGGCGACCGGGTCGGCGGCGAGCATTTCGGAGAGCTGGAGGGGAGCGGCGGCCTGGAAGTCGGTGCCGACGTTTTCGAGCCAGTTCTTGGAGTCGAATACCCACTTGAGGTGCATCATACGGTTGGCCATCGGAGCCGGGAGGTCGTAGGCGTCCACAGCGGTTTCGACGGGGTTCATCAATGCGACGATGGAGACGGAGTCGCTCAGCTTCGTGTCGCCGACATAGCGTTCCTGTACGACGCGCAGCATGCCCTTCATCGTGGACGGTGCGGACGTGTTGAACTCGTCGAGCAGGAGCAAGCCCATGGCGGCGTCGTTCAGGTTCTTCACCCACTGGAAGGAGCTGTACTTGATCGCGCCCTCATCTTCGATCATGACGCCAAGGAAGTCAGTCGCTTCACGGTTGGAACCGATGACCGTTTCCACGTGACGGCCCCAACCGGAGGTCGCGGACTCCATCGTCGCCGTCTTGCCCTGGCCGGGTTCGCCAATCACGCCGACAGGGACGTTGGCCTGGACGCCGGCGGCAAGAGCGCGCTGGAACGGGGAGCCGGGGTAGGTGTTGATCGTAGCCATCTTGTTCTCCTAAGAGGTAGGTGGGCGGTTGCCCGTTTTGCTTACCTCTCATGTGTACGGAGTCCCCGACCCCTCTCCCCGCCGGGCCGCTCGGCTATAGTGACGGCAAAAGCATTGGAAGGGCGGGCCCGGGTGTCATTCGAAGAACTGGTGGGGCGCCGCGCCGCGGATGCACAGGCAGCCGCAGCGAGCCGCGAGGACAGGGAAACAGCCCTCCGCCGGCAGTACGATTCGGCCAAGCCGCTGGCCCACGCCGCTTTCCTGAATACGGTACGTCAGGCCCGTGACTACCTCGCTGAACAGTCTGCATACGACATGACACTGGACGGCGGAACCGGCTGGTACCTCGGAGAGCACGAGAAAGTCCGCGCGTTCATCTCGACCGACGGGCAACTGCACTTTGGAAACGTCCACACGTTCGCCGGGCACTGGTCACCTGTGGGTGAGTTCAAGGCACCGACAACGGCCTGGATGCTGGTCAGTGGCTCTAACGGTCCGGTGGAGCAGCCCGTTGCGATAAGGAATCCCGGAGGGATGGTCCCTCCATCTGGCAAGGCTGTGAACCTGTCCACCTGGGGTGAAACCGCCCAAGGGCCAGCAAACATGATCGAGGTCGGCACTTGGGGGCACGGGGTCTACTTTCCACGGGCGGCATGGCCCGCCCAGCAGCACTTCTATGATGGCCGGATCGACTTCGATGCCGAGGCCAGGCTATGGGTGACTTACCAGGAGCGTGTCAGGGACAGGACTTACGCTGTGGCCTTCGACTCATGGCTCGCCGACCGCGTAGCCTGGCGGCTGACAGCACATCCTTCCCGCAATTGATTACTGCTGTGATGCGCCGGCCAAGGAGGCAAAAGACGTAGGGTTGCCCGGCCCCAGCGGTTGCTCACCGGACGTATCCGACGGAAATCGTCCACGTGTACTCCCTCTATTGGCTCCTCGGAGGAAACAGGAGCGGACGCCGACAGGACGGCCCTGGTCAGGTTAGACATGAGAGGGCCGCCCGCCGGCAGATCTTCAGGACATCAGGCAGACCTCCACATCGATGCGTTCCACACGGGTGCCCTCGCTGATCTCCGCGGCACGCTGATAGCCGACTTCGGCTCGCCAGACTCGGCGATCCTCCATCCAGCGCCAACGCAGCTGCTTTCCTGCTTCCTGCTCCGCGGCAACCTTGGCTGCATCCAGGCTCTGAAGAGTTCTCACCCGATCGACAGGGTGGACAGAACCACCTTCGGGCGAGTAACCCAGGTCCAACGTATAAACGGTCGTCATGGTCCTACTCCTTATTAGCGTCCCTCTCCGTTAGAGGGCTCAGTTGATTTTTGGCAGAGGCGGCTGCACAGGTGTGGGACCTTGTGGATGTCGAATGCTTCGCACGACACGCCCGGGCGTCTGGACACGCCGCCAATCCTCGGTGGATAGCCGACGGGCAGTTGTGCACAGCCGCCATGCCCTGCCCGGAAGTCCCGGTGGACATGCTGTGAATAGCCGCTACAAGCGCCAATTCTGCCCGCTCTGAGTGTCAGCGCATGGTCCCTACGATGGTCACCCAGCAAGTGAAGGGCGGTCTCAGATGAACGAACAAGGGGGCAGCAAATCGACCCGCGTCCAGATTGCCGGTCTGTGGATCGCGGCGGCCAGCCTGGTCCTGGCGCTGCTCCGGACCGTGTTCGATGTCCTGGAGGTGATGGGGCGGTGAGTCCTTCAGAAGCCCGCCCTGCTAGGGCAATGCCCTATGGCCCGCCCATCAGGTCGCAAACGAAAACGCCGTCGGCGGTGCGGATCGATATGAAGGTCACCACACTGTCCCCTGGCGGTGGTTCGGCGGCATAGATGTCGGCGCCGCCAGCGGTCTTCCCTCGAACAGTCAGCCCGTCCAGGGTGCGTCCCGGGCGCGGTTTTGCGTCCGGGCCGCAGTTGAACTCGCGGGCATCGTACTGAACCTTTGACGGCACTTCCCTAGGCGTCAGGGTCCAGTCCGAGGTCTGCAGGTGCACATTCCAGAGCCGCACTCCGACCGCGGCCAGGACCGCCGCCAGTGTTACGGCGCCTGCAGCCACCGCCACCCGTGCCACTGCCCGCTTCCCCTGGCTCATAGGGCAACTCTCCGAGGAATCGCCAACCGGGTCAACGTGCATCAGTGGTGCGCAGTCCAGGTATCAGAGCGGCGGGCTACGTTGTAAACAACGTCGACCCATTCAGACGGGAAGGCTGTCGCCGAACCCTCGATCACGTCGGGGACCTCACCGCCGGCTGCTAGTCGGCCATTCGTACTGTTAACACTCTGCGTCGACCAGACGGACACCAGGGGCTGACAGATAAGCTCCATTCTGGCAGCGGTGGACAGGTACTGCCCCACCAATCCGGCGTCCCGTTCCAGGGACTCGAGCCAGTTTTGCCGGTAGCCGTCGGAGTGCACCGAGCCGTCCGGCTTAGCGGTCACCGCGTAGCTCGTTGACTTGGTGTTCAGCACCCACAGACCCGTCGGGCCAATGACCAGGTGGTCCAGATCCTTCCTGGGACTCAGGGGCAGGGAATGAAGAACCTGGTAGCCGCGTCGCTCCAGGATGGCGAGGACACCTGCGGTGCGCTGCTCCCCCGCCACGCCGGCCCGGTAAGTATCGTCGTCCATGTGCTCAATACGCTGCCCCGGACGGTTGGCCGCCAGGTCTTTCCAGGGCAAGTGAGCCGGCAGAATAGCCTCATCCTCCTTGATGAGGGCTGGCCCTTCCTGCGCCGCCTGTATGAAGCGGCGCACCGATGCGCCCGGAGACAGCCGGCCAAGCGCCTGCTGCAGGAGTCCCTGCGTCTGGGCGGACTCCGGGACAACATCCATGGTCGCCAAGTCCAGGTAGCCGATCTTGGTTCCATCCGGCAGGTTGACGTAAAGCCGGCGCAGCTCCTTGAGCTTCCAGGGGTTGTAAACGAACTCCGCGGCTGCTTCCTGTGCAGGCAGGGCTTCTGGCTCAAAGGACAGCCACCGCTGATGAGCCGTTGGCCTCGTTCTCCGGCCCTTTTGACCTCATCCAGCTGAAATCGACCACGGCATAGCTCCCTCTGTTGGCATCTACCGTGGAACATGCGCAGATGCCGCAGGGATGGCCTCATTTACGATGCGAAACCTGGTCGAGGGCTTCAGTTGCGGTTGCGGCTGCGACCAGCAGAGTCTGTGCCCCGCGGGGCCGTGGCGGTCTTGGCCGCGTAGATTGAGCGACTGCGTGGCTTGCGGGTTTCGACTGCGGTTTCGGGTACAGTCTCCGGGCCGAATTGCTTCAGGTAGCGGTACAGGGTGGCCCGTGACCAGCCGACCGCCTCGGCCGCGGCTTTGACCTCCGCTCCCTCACTGAGCAGTTGGCGGACGACGCGGATTTTCGTCTGGACGGTGTCAGGTTTGGGCGGCTGCTTCCCGAACTTTACTCCCCTGGCTTTGGCCGCCATGACACCGGCACGCACCCGCTCGTTGATGAGCTCACGCTCGTATTCAGCCAGTGTTGCGAACAGGCCGAGCTGAAGTCGTCCGTGAGCCGTGGAAGGATCTACGCCGTCCATGATGGAGTACAGGCTGATGCCGCGATCCGTGATGTCCTGGACAGTGGTGACGACGTCGACCAGGGAGCGGCCCAGACGGTCGATGCGCCAGCAGTAGATCTCGTCACCTTCCCGGGCGTAATTCAACAGCTCGACCATCTTGGGACGTTCCCGTGCCGCCTTCGCACCCGACATCTCGTCGACGAAAATCTTGTCCTTGGCGACGCCGGCGTCCATCAGCGCTTCGACCTGCATGGCGGCCTTTTGGTCGGTGGTGCTGACCCGGGCGTATCCCAGCTTCACGGCTCTCCCTCCTGCTGTCTCGTCTCATGAACTCTTAAGGTGTCTTGAGACGTTGCGGTGAGACGGGGTTTACGAGACACATTAACGCCCGGAATGGCGGGATTAATAGGGTTTCCCGTACTTCCCTTAGAAGTAGAGTTCCTGAGACGCCAGGACTGGCTGCTGCTACCGGCGCTGCCGCATCTCCGGGTAGATGCTCTGGAGCACGTAATAGGCGGACGCGGACCGCCCTCGACTGATCTTGAAGCTGGTCTGGAGATGCCCGTCCGGAACGGAGCACCCCGGCGCGAGGTTGACGTAAATGGTCGTTACATCCTGGATGACCTGGAGGTCGGTGGCCTTGCCCAGCTCGTTCAGGGCTGCGTCGCGAAGTGCCGAGCGGTGGCCCACGCCCGCAAGCTTCATGTAGCCGGCGAACTGTGTGGGCAGGACGAACACGGCTGTGCTGCCGATGGTGCTGACGTGCTTGGTTGGTACCCGATGCTTCACGGCCGGCAGCAGGCCATTCAGATCGTCTCCGGTCATCGTCCGTCTCCCTTGAGTTGCCGCCCACAATTGAACAGTCATGTCGCTTGGAATCGGCAGGAAATTGCCGAACCAGGTCTTCCGTCCGGTCCTGATGGGGACCGCCATGCCACTTCGGCAATATGCTGCCGCTTTAGTAGGAGGCGACCGGCCTAGAAGGTGCGGATCACGATCAGCTTGGAACCCTCAGGGACCATGTCTTCCAGGGCCTTCTTCGCGTTTTCGTAGGTTTCGCCTACCGCCGTGATGCGGTCTGTCGATCCGTCGGGGGCTTCAATGGTGCCTGTAATCTCCACCCCAATACTTTAGCGGTGCTGCTCGGCGGCTTTCCTGAGCTTCACCGTGCACGCCGCAGGTGCTCGTCGAGCTGCTTCTCCCCCATGGCATTCATGCTATCTGGCATTACTCCCCGACCAGCTTTCCGGTCAGCCAGCCGAGCTGCTGCCCGATACCCAAGCCCTCCATGGGGATCTGGATAGGCCACGGGCTGCCTTCCAGTGCGGCCCGGTACTGCTTGCCGGCCAGGACGATCAGTCTGACGCCGTGGATGCCGGCAAGTTCGGCTTCCAGCTGGCTTCGGACCATGGCCGCCCAGTGCCGTACCGGCGCCGGCGCCGGCGACCCTGTCAACCTCACGTCATAGGGTTCGATGATCCGGTCCGGGTGGACGAGGCCGTGCCTGGCTGACAGCACGTACCAGGTGTCGCAAGTTAGCTCGACATAGGCCGACGCCTTGCGGAACAGCTGCGAGACGTAGAGGTCCCGTGCCGGCGCCGGGTAGGCCAGCTTCTGCGAGGCGCAGGCCACCAGCCCGACCGTGCACGGTTTGCTATTCATGGGCCCGGTTCCCGTTCTTCGAAGATGCAGGCCACACCAGCGGCCCGGCGAAAGGTGCTGTGGCCGGCCTTAGGCCTTCACGCAGAAGCCGTTGGTTTTGATGATTTCGATGATCCGCTTCGCGTCGGCCTCTGTGACGGGCTTATCGGCTGACCTGGAGAAGCGGTCCTGGGCCATCATGATCTGTGCCTGCTCCGGCTCCCCCTTGAGGATTGTCCGGCAGGCGAGGCTGGCGCTGATCAGGGTGCGCGTCCCTTCGAACTGGGGATTCACCTTTGCCAGGTCCGCCATCAGCGCGGTCTTCTGAGCCTCAGTCGGTTTGGCTATCGTCAAAGCGGGCGGTGCGGGCGCGGTTGCTGACGGGGCCGGCGTGGCAGTAGCAGAGCAGCCGGTCAGTGCCAGGACGGCAAGCAGTGCGGGGGCGATGAGCTTCTTCACGGTGACTCCAAGGGCGCAGCAGGGGCAGGTTCTCTACCCTCAAACATGCGTAGAGAACCTGCTGTTGCCTGGCCGCTTGGGTTTTCCCAAGGTTTAGGACGTAGGGTCGGACAAAGGCCGGCGGCGGAGAGCCAGTCGAGGCTTGCCCCCAAGCGCCTCCTGTCTCACCCAGCCCGCCGCCGGCCTTTCACCTTCGGCGCAGCTATCATCTATGCGCGTGACGGAGTAGCGCTCAGCCGCCAGGTCAATCCTGTTTAGCGGCAGCGACGTCACATCCCGGACGGACTATTCCTCGCGACGGCGGGCTTCACGAAGAGCAGCCAGCGCTCCGGGTTCCGAGCTGGAGCGGGGCAGGACGGTGTTGGTCTCCGCGTCGTAATTCAGATCGTCGCGCGCCACGATGTCCAGATCGTGGCCGACGTTCCGTGTCCGCAGCTGGATCTGGAACTGGTTGAAGGACTCACTGATGAGTTCCACTGGCGCGACCCCGTGGACCAGGAAGCTGGTGACCGGGACAGAACCGTTGGCTTCGCCGTGCAGCTGAATCGCATCCCAGTTGGTAATGCCCATCGAATCCTTCCGGACCGCGTAGACGTACAGGCCGTCCTTCCTGGTCAGGTCCGCGCCCTGGAAGTCGAAGCCAACGATCCACCACTCATCCGGGTCGAGACCGACGACTTCGTAAGGGGTCCGGTGGCCGGTGGTCTGGTGTTCATCGGCGGCTGCGGTGCCCTTCCAGTCTCCGTAGCTGGAGCGGGCGGTCTTCAGGATTTCAGTCATGAAGGAAGCCTATCCAGCGACGTCAAAACCACCGGCGATTGGCTTCCTTCGCCGTCACCGAGTTACGCCGCCGCGAGAGTGGTCCACTCCCTCGCCTGGATACCCTTGGCCTCCTCGCGGATTGAGGCGATCATCCGGGCGTTGGTCACCTCGTCGACACCCATTTCCCGGTTCCGGCGCGCGAGCACCGCCAGCCGGTCTGCCAGCTCGTTCAGGGGGTGGCCGTTGTGGCCGCGGACCCACTCGTAGGAGATGTTCACACCGCGGGCCGAGCCCAGGATGCGCTTGCATTCCGCTATCGAGTCGGTGTCATCGAATGGCTGAAGGGACCCGGTGGAGACCCGGTCCAAGACTTCCAGGGCGGCCTTGGAGTCGGTGAGGATCTTCAGGTCCCCGATGCCTTCGCGCAGCACCGGATGGTGACCCAGGGTGGACTGCAGCCCGCGGCGGATCGCCGCCAGTTCCCCGGCCCGGATGCCTCCGTGTGCACTGACAGCCGTGTAGGCGCCCAGGATTGGATCGGCACCGTTGGCGTAGGCAAGGACGTAGCCGCAACCGTTGACGGTCCTGCCGCGGCCCCGGGATGAGTCGCAGGCCAGGACCAGGCCGGACACGAGTCCGCGCTCCACCTCGGCGACAGCTTCACGAGCCGCAGCCAATGATGCCGGCGGAGCGGTCAGGTCAGTGACAGGGAGGGTGGACTTGGCGCGCAGGAGTTCCGCTGTGGCCCAGTCACCGGTGAAGACCTGCGAGGGCTGCTCCCCGGTGCGTTTGGCGATGCGGGCGACGGCCTGGGTGATCTGTCCTGCGAGCTCACGGTTGGAGGGGTTCGTGGGTTCGCCCTTGGCGGGGCCCGAGACGATGAAGTCCCTGCCATCGACGAGAGTGTGCACCGCCCAGCGGCACAGGTTCGGCTGGCGGTCCACCAGGACCGTCACGCCGTGGCGTTCGTTCACCGCCGTAACAGCCGGGATGAACCGGGCGGCCGGTGGAGCCGGCACCGGAATGGCAGTCACCGGGCACCGCCTGCGATGTCTGCAAGCGTGATCGGTTTCAGGCTGGACTGGATGCGCTCCTGATGTTCGGGAAGCGTGGCAACAAAGGCCATCAGCTCCCCCTGGCTGGAGAACTCCTGGTTGTGCTGCAGTTCGTGCATGGCGTGGAAGACACGCTGCTCCTTCGTGGGCATGGCAGCGAGTACGTCCGCGGCGCGGTTGATCAGGTCAGCGTCCGGGTAGGCGGCGCCGATCTCGATGATGAACATGCCCGTCGGGTCGAGTGGGTTGGTGCCGCGCAGCACCCGTGTCCAGGTGGCTGCCCGGCGTGCCCATTCGGCAGCCGAAACGCCGGTGGGGCGGGGCGCTTCAGTCTCCTCCTCGTTCCAGTACGGGTAGTAGTCGCCCAGCTCCATCTCGTCCAGCTCCTGCGCGAATGCCTGCTGCTTGGGGAACATCAGGGCGTACATCTCGCCTGTTTCGGGATCGTCGGTGACGGCGATCTTCACCGTGTTCAGGGCGCAGCTGTGCTCACCGGAAAGGATCTGCCCGACGTGCACGGTCTGGGCCTGGACGGCGTCGAAGATGACCGACTCCGGCCGGGGAGTCCCGGCCAGGTCAGCGGCATCCAAGGCCTTGGCGGCGAACTCGGCGACCTGTTCGATTTCGATCCGGTCCCGGATCGGTTCCATCGCCTCGCGCAGCCGGGCCGCCAGATCCAGCAGATCAGTGCCGGGGGTCAGGCGGTAGCCGTGCGGAACGTTCAGGGTCAGGTCAGTCATTGTCCTTGACCTCCACGAGCTTGGCCCACTCAGGGACGTTGTCGATCCAATGCTGGGAACGGACGTTGACGAGCAGGACGATCACCGGAACCGATGGGCGTTCTGCCGGCCAGCCGGTCTCACCGTCGGTCGCGATCACGATGGCTGAAGGCTTCTTCGGCAGCGACAGGGCGTGCTCGATGGCCTCGCCCATGTCGGTGCCGCCGCGACCGGCGATTTCGGCAACGGAGTCCTTGCCGTTGAACTTCACGGTCTGGTGGACGATCGTGTCCACGTCAGCGACGACCAGGTCGTCGCCCCTGATGCTCAGCTTCCGGGCGATGCCGAGGACTTCATTGGTTGCCATGGCCAGATCGTGGTCACTGACGGAGCCGGACGTGTCGCGGTAGAAGTAGATGGACGGAGTGGGCTTGATGTAACCCGGGGCGATCACGCGGCCCAGGATGCGGCCCTTGCCGTCGCTCATGGTTTCGTTCATCCGGCGGCGGTTCCGGCGGGTGTAGGTCGCGTCGTGGTATCCGGCCTTGTGGGCGACGGCGCGGCGGACGAAGGACGCCAGTACGCGCTCCCACGGGGTCTTTGACGGGGTGAGAATCTCGTCGATGATCTGTGAGATACCGCCGGGGACCGAGCCGATGCCGTGCTGTTCCTGGTGCTGGCGGACGGCTGATGCTGTCGCGATACGGACCAGGTTCTTCTCGATCGGGGTAGCTGCCTCGGCCTTGCCGCCCATCGTTTCGTCGTCACCGAGTTCGTGACCGCCCTTGCGTCCTCCGGCACCTGAACCGCAGCCCTTCATCGGGGTCTGCTGGCCCTGGCCACCCTGGCCCTGCTGGGGCTGACCCTGGCCGGTGGAGGGGTTTCCCTGTCCGGGCTGGCCCTGACCGCCCTGCTGGCCCTGCTGGGGCTTGGGCTTGCTGCCCTGCTTCTTCCGCAGAACCTCCATGTAGTGCAGCGGGGTCTGGTAGTCGGGCTCGCCGATCATGGCAGCGAACACACCGTGCTTGGCGAGGGCGTTGCACCCGGCGTCCCGCAGATCATCGTTGATGGCCATGTCGCCTGCGACGTTCCAAGTTTCGTGCTCGTCGTCGGAGACACCGGCGAGTTCGGCCAATTCTGCGTGCTCGGCCAGCAGGTGGGAGCACTCGTGGAGCAGCGCCTCGGCACCGAACTGGGCACCCATCGGGATGACCTTGTCGAAGTTGATGTAGAGGCGGTGGCCCGGGTCAACACCGAACGTATCCACCGCGCCGGAATTTACCGGGCGGAGCGAAAACATCAGCGAGCCCATGTAGGGCATGATCTGCAAAGCGGTGGCACGCCACGCTTGAAAGTGCAGCATCTGGTCGTCAGTGGGAGCGGCGAGGTTTCTCATGCCCGTAATGTGTGCGGCATCCGCGGAGCGCCTCTTCACGGCACCGGGCCGATCCAGTTGCCAAATAGCTCCAGGAGGGGCTTCGGCCTCTATCCCGCCCAGAGGACGGCTGGGCCCCGGACGGGCTTCCCGTTCGTTGAGGCGCCGCCCCGGAATACCACCACGTACGAGCGGACTTCATCGTCGACTCTCCAACCGAAACGGTAATCGACTCCTCCCAGGTACCCGAGGTCGAGCCAGAAGTGGTGTTTCAGCTCGATCTCTGGGATCGCCAGGACGGAGGGGACAGTCTTTTTCATGGAGGCTTTCGTGAAAAGCCCTGCCCCTGCCGGTGGGTTATGACAGCCGGTGGCAGGGGCAGGGTGGTCGGTGGGGGTTAGTCGGTCGTCGGTGCCCCGGCGAGCATGACGTCCAAGGGAACGTCTCGGCCGCTCAGCTTCTGGACATCGTCGCCGAGCCAGCGCTTGTTCTTGGGTCCGGCGCCGAAGCTTTCAAATACTCCGTCGATGGCGTAAAGCTTGGCTTCGAGCTTCCGGGCCTTGCTGACCATGAGCAGTCCGGCACCACGGGAGCTGGGCTGGGAGAACACTGCGTGCAGTGCGCCGTCGCCGAAACGCAGGGCCCGGAGATCGACCTCGACCATTTCCTTCCCGTCGGTCAGCCGGATCTTCTTACCTTCCTTGAGCTTGAACGGGGAGGACACGGAGGCGGAGAACTCGCGGGCGTCAGAGTTCATCGGCACAATCCGGCAGGCCTGGCCGTCGATGACGTGCATTTCCAGCAGGCCGGGGTCCATGGTGCGCAGGCCGTTGGCCTTGGCCGAGAAGCTTTCCAGCATCGAGTACACGAAGCAGTCGTTGGAGATTCCGCCCCATGCGGCCTGGTCCATGATCTTGCGCTCGGTTTCCTCCAGGGACTTCACCGAGACCTCGTATCGAAGGGCGGTGGGGCGCTGCCCCTTTTCGGCGATGGTGATCAAGGACCGCATGGTGATTCCGACGGACGGGCCCTTGACGTTGAAGGCGTCAGCCCAGTCCTCGAAGCTGGTCTCCGTCAGGTTGTCCTGCAGCCAGTAACGGTAGCTCAGAGCTTCGGTCAAGATGGGCAGTTTCAGCGATACGGGCAGTCCACGGCTGATGCGCATGCGCCGGCCAAGGGCCTTGAAGTCGTTGGACGGCATGTTGTCGGCCATGACCATGACCTTGGCCCAGGTCTTTGCGTCGGGCACGACGGTGCACGCCAGGGGTTCGGTCAGGAGCTCGGCGAGCTTGTCCGGGGAGAGGTCCATGGCCGGGGCGTTGAGCGGGTGGTACTTGAGGCCCTTGGCACGGGAGTAGATCATCCCGGTGGCCGGGAGGCCCAGGCCGGGGAAGTCTGAACGGTCGCCGGGGCGTCCGTCGGCCGTGGCCTTGGCACGGGCATCCGCGCGGTACGCAGCGAGGATGTCTTTAGGGGACGTGGGGGCGATTGCAGTGGCTGTCATGGTCTGTATGTGTGCGGCGCCGGCCGGCACGCTCACCGGTTGAGGGCTGGATCCGCTCTACCGGCCACTCCCACCGAACGACCACAAAACGACCACCTGGTCGAGTGGGAAAATCCGCGGAATACCGGGGAATATAGGGCCCCTACTACTACTACTCTACTTAAACGACCAGAAATAGAGATATATATAAGGGGGCCCTTGTTCTCTCTTCCTAGAGCCCCCCCTTTTTTCCTAGTTAATACACTTCCTTTCCATAGAGGTCCTATCCTCCGCGGTCGTTTTGGTCGAGTGAGGGTCCCGCGACATCCAAAATCCGCTCCAGTGTTGGGATGCAAGCCCGTTTGGTCACCCTACCGGCGGCAGGTTCCCGAGCGTTTCGGGGGTCGTTTGTGGTGGAGTGGCTTCCTGCCCTTCAAGTGAGAGACGTCCGTTTTCGGGGCCGTGATAACCTGAGGAACGATTTACCGGCCTCCAGAGACGATGGTTATCACGTTTTCCGCCGAGCCCTGGAAATCACTTTTTCAACGCTGACGGCCGTAAGTCGCAAAAACGCTTCCGCCCGTAAAGCTTCACTCCGCTCCGACCTTATCCGCGGCCGCCGATCCTCCATGGGGCATACTTTCAGTGCCAGCATCACGCGAAGCTCACCGCCCGCGCGAGACCAGGGACCGCTGGCCTTGCATGAGGAGCGCGGATTGGCAGAGCAACGAGGCACCAGGAGACCCACCGGCAGGCCGGGCACCATCGAGCCGTTTACGAGACGGACAGTTGAGCTCGCCCTGAAGACACAGGCTGACGACGCAATCGAGCACGTGAATTGGCTGCGGCAGGAACATCCAGGACTCTCCCAGCCTGACCTTGTCAGGAAGCTTGAAACCGAATTCTGGAAAAAGGCACGTCAGATCGGTCGAGAATCGGGTGCGGCAGGAACACCTCGGAGCACAACCGGGACCACTTCGACCGGCACGGAAACTCTGGAGGCCGCTGTCTTCTTCGTCCTCGCCGTCGCTGAGGCCCACGATTCACCGCATTCAGAGCTTAGGCACCGTGAGGACCTGGTTCGGTCCGTTCTCCTGGCAAGAAATACCGACAAGGCCATCAGTGTGCTGGCCTCGCGAACAGCGCCGCATTGGGCAGGGATGGCCGTCGCCAAGATTCGCGAGACGGCTTACAAGCCGATCAACTGGGTCCTGGGTGACGGCTTCATCGTCCCGCCAGGTGAATCAGGCCTCATCGTGGTCGACGAGGCGGCCGAGCGCGTGGTGGGTGCCGGTCTTGGCTGGGCAACCAACTCCGTCTTCGCATGGTGGCTCATTCGGGCCAGTCGCAAGGCTTTCAAGAGCCCAGAATCTACGGATGACCTCGAGGCCGTGGTTGTCGAGGACATCATCGTCCCTGACGACGTCCTGGACGAAGGGAAGGCCGGGCCAGCCCGCGGCGGCGGCGGCGGCGGCGGCTAAGAACCGTCCTAGCCACTGGTGACAGCTGGCTCCTGCTCCGTACACATGAGGTGCATGACATCCCTCGGAATTGACCTCGCAGACCTTGGCATCACGCCCGTGCTTGATGCTCCGGAACAAGCCCCGGCTGAACCCGCAGACGACGGACGCACCCTTATCGTGGGCTCCACCCTCGCAAAGGCGCTTTACAGCGTTTGGTCCGGTGCCCCGATCACGATCGTTGACTCCCCTCCGGGCGCAGGCAAGACCACTCTGGTAGCCCAGGCGGTGGCCTACTTCCGAGAACGGTCCAACCTGAAGATCATCGTCGCGTGCGCCACCCGCCGCGCGGCCTACGACATTGCCGAGCGGATCGCCGCGGAGCTGGGCCCGGACCGGGACGGCAACCCGCAGGTCGCCCTCTCCGTGACGAACATGGAACCGCCCATCGGCGTTTCCAAGGGCGGCGCCCACACCGGCGGACGGAACATTCCTGTGGTCCGCACCATTGCGTCCTGCAAGACGACCAACCGCCCGGCCTGCGACCTGATGATCATCGACGAGGCCTACCAGGCGACGTTCGCTGACGTCTCCAACGCCTCCGACGAAGCCCAGCAGATCCTCATGGTTGGTGACCCCGGACAGATCGGTCCGGTAGTGACCGCCGACGTGTCCGCCTTCCGTGGCCGCGAAACGGCTCCGCACATGCGGGCACCTGAGGTGTTCGCCCGGATGGCCAACGCCGAGATCCACTCCCTGGACACCACTTACCGGCTGGGCCAGGAAACCGTCAATGCCATCGCACCGCTGTACGACTTCCCCTTCACGTCCTCCCGGCCCGACAGGTACCTGACCGACGCGGATGGCGACCGGGTGTCCGAGATAGTGCCGTTCAGGGTGGACCCGGCACCGACGTTTGACCACCTGGACACGCTCGTTGAGGTCGCCAAGTACAGTGCCGGTTTGATCGGTGTGGAGCTGGTCGAGTTCGATGAGGACGACCAGCCGTTCACCCGCAAGCTTGTCGCCTCGGACATCGCCATTGTCGTCGCCCACAACGCCCAGGCCTCGGGCATCACCGCAATCCTGCGGTCCTTGAAGGCCGAAGGCATCTACGTCGGCACGGCCGACAAGATGCAGGGCGGACAGTGGCACGCCGTAGTCGCCATGGACCCCTTCATCGGCTACACCTCTGCAGGCTCCCACCAGCTCTCCCCCGGCCGCCTGTGCGTCATGGCCTCACGCCACATGACCCACCTGACATGGGTCTTCTCGGACGGTTGGGAAGAAGCGCTGATGGACCCCGACATCGACCAGGAAGAAGCCAAGCTCGGCCGCCGCGTCCGGATCGCACTGACCGAAGGCGCCTAGTAACGGAAGGACCCTCTGTCTGCTGATTGCGGGCACGGGGTTCTCTGCTTCCGCACACATTCAGCACATGACAACCAAGCATCTCTGGGAGATCGAGCATCCGTACCGCTGCGAGTACGGCAACTTCTACGAACGTGGCCTGCACTCCCGCTACGAGTCCTGGGCCGAGTTCTCCCGGCCGGTCGAGTACGACCGGTCAGGGCCAAGGCTGAAACAGACCGGCACCTTGCTCTACAGCGGGGACCCGGACATGAACTGTCTGTTCCGCTGGGACTGGGATGCTCTGCATCTCACTGACCCGGACTTGTTCCCGGAGGAGCATCACCGGCTGTCCCTGTTCTTCATCATGCAGGGCAAGCCGTACAACCAGTCCGTCGAGGTCAAAGTGACCGAGGAGGATGAACCCGCGGTCCGCGCCTGGCTGGCTGAACGCGCGGACACCATGCGTGCCATGTGGGAGCCGCTCCTCGGCTAGAGCAGTCCGGAAGCAGGAAGCCCCGCCGTCGATGACAGCGGGGCTTCTGTGTCCAGCAATGTGGTCAGTGGCCTGTGGGCTGGTCAAAGCGCTGCCCGGCCGGGTTGGACGGCAGGACGGTGAGTACAAGCAGCGCGAGTGCGCCCAGGAACGGCACCAGAATGAGGAGCAGCAACCAACCACTGAAGTTGCCGTCATGGAGGCGGCGGACGGTCAGCGCCAGTGACGGAACGATCGTCGCCAAACCCCAGATGACGAGCAAGACGGTGCCGAAAACGGATCCGGGTCCTGCGGTCGCCGTTCCGGTGAGGCTCGAGGTGGTTGATCCGGCGCTGATGATGAAGTTCAGGACGATGCTGATAAAGACGGACGCAAGCGTCCACCACCAGTATTCGCTGCGACTGGCCCTGCCCGAGAACGTGGCGTACTTCTTGAAGAACCGCTTGACGGCCACCGGGAACGGCGCGCCGTAGTACGGGGCCCACAGCGGCGGTTCGCCCTGCCAGGACTGTTGCTGCTGCGGATACGGCTGCTGCGAAGGGTAGGGCTGTTGGGATGGGTACTGCGGCTGACTCAAGGTTTCCCCCATTAGTAAGAGTGAAGTGACGCGCTCATCGTACGACCGCTTCAGGACAAAGTCCCTGCTCAGAGGGCTAGTTACTTGAAATTTCCTCCAAGCGATAGCGGGCACACAAAAGAGGCGGCCCAAGGTGCCGCCCTTTGTTTGGAGACTATTTGACGATGCGGAGGACCGGCCTGCGGAAGCGGAGCAGGGCGCTGGGCTGGAGGAGGAACACGGTCGGAAGCGCCAGGAGCGCCAGCAGCGACAGTCCATTGAAGACCGGCTGGCTGATGCCGATGGCAAGTGCGGAAGCGAGGATCAGGATCTGGAGTGCTTTACGGGTTCTCATGCCGTTGATGTGTGCGGCACTTCACACGCTCGTCACCGGCGAGGCTCCCCGGTTGGGGAATGTCAGATGATATGGGTGCGGGCGTTTTCCGGCTTCCGGGAAACGAGACCCGCCGTTCCGGTGATAGCGAAACCGGCAGTCAGTACCAGCGCTGCCACCCAAAGCGACAACAGGGGCAGGTCGTGGAGTGCCATCTGCGGGATGCGACGCTCCGGGACGGCGATGACGCCGATGAACGCGCCCAAAACCCCGAAGTAGCTGCCGAGCATAAACGACTTGTGGGGCGGAATGTTCCGCTTCATGGCCGCAGCGAGCCCGACGGTCACCGTGATGAAGGTCAGGATGGACAGTCCGTGTAGCCAGGAGAATCCGCCGTTGAGTGTCCGGATCCCGAAAGAGGTCAGGACGACGACGTAGATGGCAGCGACCCAGACCCGGCCGATAATCCTGTGCAGGGCGCCTCCCCTGGTCCTGCGCAGCAGCTGGAAGGCACCGAACAGCAGAGCATAGCCGGCCGCCACCGCGTGAACAACGATCAGGGGTGTGTCAGTCACGCGGGCTCCTAGCTGTACTCGTGGCGGAGTACGGCACGGAGCTGGGCGTTGCGGGTGCTGACCCTGCTCGTCTTGCCGACCTTGTGGTGGCGGGTGTTCTGGTTCGCGTGGATGCCGGCGGCGCCGGCTCCGGCAAGCCGTCCCCGTGTCGGGGCGGGTTCGGAGACAATCGTGTGGCCGTGGCGGCTTTTCAGTGCGGGCATGACGGGTCCTCTCAGGATTCAAGGGGAAGCGTCTGCTTCCACGTTGATGATGTGTGCGGCAGCGGCTGCCGCCGGCGCCGCCACGCCTGCTAAGGCGTCGTTCACCAGCGTGTCATGTCAGGACCCTAGGCTGAAGGGACGACAATCCGACGACTGGAAGAAATCACCGTGAGCACCTCTGAGATGACCGAACTAACCGTTGACGGAAGCGCGCTGCTGCGCGGCCAGGAAGTTCGGGTCCGCGTCGGCTCCGAGAACCTGGGTACGGGCATTGTGGATGACCTCAGCGAGGACGGGACCATGGTCTGGATCATCTTCGGCGGCGCGACGCCGCGGCGCATGTTCATCCCCGAGGACAAGGCGCAGTACACCGTCCTGCCTCCGGCGTCCGTCCGCTAAGGATTGCGCGGCGCACCCGCCCTCGAACCGATATTGTGGCAGGGCCCGGTGATTGGCCGGCAGGACCCATCAGTGGAGGACACCTATGGAGAACAGCTGGAAGATCGTTGACCGCCGCGGCGAGGACCGCGGTATTCACAGTCTTGAGCTGGAGTGGTGGGTGAACTGGGAAAGTATCACCGACGACTACTACCAGTCCGAAATTTCGGCGCAGGAGCTGATGAGCATGTGGCTGAAGAAGATGGGCGACGAGGAGAACGTCAAGATCAGCTGGATGGTCTCCAGCGTTTCAGAATCTGCACCGTTCACAGGTGAGGACGAGGACTTCCTGAGCTTCTACCGGTGGCCTGAACATGCTGTGACCGGAGAGCGGCTCAACTGGCTTACGCTGCCGGTGCAGGACAAGGCGTGGAACGATACCCGTGCGGACAAGGGCGGATTCTTCCAGGAGGTCCTCGGATGGAAGCCCTCACCGTTGCAGCGCACTCTTCACCTACCTACGCTACTTAGCGCCGCCGGCCTCAGGTAACGGGAACCGGTCCGGACAGGTCGGATCGTCAGGCGGACCTTTCTGCGATCCGGCGCGCGAGGTCCTCGTCGGCGGCTCCAATCCGTGCAGTCACTTCACGCGCCCAGGCATCGGATTCGAAGTCGAACAGGGACCCGCCTGCATCACGAACAGCAACAGCCAGTTGGCTGTAGCGGCGGCCCAGGACCTCCTTGCGTCCTGTGATGGCCTGCATCCCGCCGCGGAGCGTTGCCACGTCGTGTGCCAGCTGTCCGGTCAGCTGGGCGCGGTCCACCGTGCGCACAAAGGTCCGGACCAGGTCTGAGCCCAGCCGGTGGTTGTCCTTGGCGTAGGCGAGGCGGTCCAGGGAGATAGCGAAGCGGGCTTCGGGGTCGGCTGCGATCCGTTCCTTCAGTTCAGTGATGTTCATGTGCTTCATGTGTACGGCGGTCCCCATGGAGCTGCCCTGGAAACGGAGAGGCCGCAGGCCGGCGCTGCCTGATTGGTGAGCCTGGCTGCCGTTTCCGCACACATGGCTGCTATGACGACCCCTACATATGAGCGCCCGGTAAAGGCCACGATGATTGTCCGCCTCGAAAGCGGGGAGGAGTTCGAAGCGACGCCTGAAGACTTCGGGAAGTTCGGCTACGCCGACAAGAACACTGTGATCGCCGACTGGAGGGCTTTCGTCGAGGACGCCACCGGGGTTGATCTGCTCAGGGAAGGCTCAGAACTGAATCCGCTGTGGGTGGCACTGTTCCAGGCCCTGAACAGCCCGGCAGCCCTGACCGACGGCTCCCTCGCCTCCATCCAGGCCGAGATCATCGCCCTGGCCGGAGACGTCCGCGCCTACCGTCAGCAGCCCTTCTAATGCCCACCGACCACTCCACCATCAAATGGGCGTGCGACTTGTGCGGAACCGCCTGGACCGGACCTGAGTCCGGGCACACCGCTGCCGCCTGTGAGGCAACCGGGGCTCCTGAGCCTCTGCCACCCGAGACGTGGGTCCTGCTGGGAGGATTCGCCTCCAACTGGGACGAGATGACCACCGGCGGATTCCGCCTCGCGCAAATTGGCGACCATGTTGTTGCCAACACCGGCTGGATGAACACGACGCCCTCCCCGGGCCCGCAGCCGCACAAGCTGCGCTACGACGCCTTCACCGCGCAGGGCCTCTACTCGGACAGCATCTTCCCCCACCAGCCTGGCGTGCTGAACCTGACCAACATCTCAGCCCCCGCCCACCATGATGACCGCATCGAGACCCTGCTCCGCGACACCGACATCCCGAGGAATTCTCCGCCATGCTCGCCGTCTTCGGAGTCACCCTGGAGCCGACGCGCATTGCCCAGCTGGCCGGCGACATTTACAGCTACCTGGACTTCGGGCTCAGGTCCACGGAACGGCCGGCAACGGCCAGGGCCCTGCCGCCGCTGGCATCGCTGGCGCCGGAGCTGCAGGCGGCCTTCCGCGCGGTAGCCGCCACCAAGCCCATGCCAAACCCTGAGCTGCAGCGCAGCAGCTGGAACGTCCTCACTCCGGCCCTGGAAGTCATGCACCAGTACCGCGAGTGTGGCGGGAATATCGCCATGACGACGGCACGGCTGCTGACCGGCCACGGTGAATCCCTTGCCGACCGTGCCGTGCGCTGGTGGAACGGGGACGATGTCACCCTTCTCGCATCTGCCCTGACCTACGGTGGCGGCATGGAGACCAAGGGCGGCAACGTGGCCCTGACCACCGACCAGCGCGACGTCCTGCGCGCTGCCGGCTTCGAGGTTCCCTGGCCCGCGCGGTTCAAAAACGCCGGCACCATCAACTCCCCGCAGGCTGCTCTGACGGCCCTGCTGGAAACCATCACGTATCTGGAGGCACCCATGCCAGCAACCACGAAGCTCTTCGACGTCGACACTTCCATCGCTGTCGCCTCCGGCAAGGGCGGAGTCGGCAAGACCACCGTCGCGGCGGCGTTGGCCAAAGCACTCACCGCCCGCGGCAGGAACGTGCTCGCCATTGACCTGGACTTCCACGGCCCGTCGCTGGGGCACCTGCTTGAACTCGGCCCGCTGGCCATGACGCAAGACGCCAGGATCATTCCCTCCACCCTGGCCGACGGCACCCGCGCAATCTCCCTGTCCCAGTTCCTCACACCGACCTCCCCTGTCACCTGGCGCGGCACGGCTGTGGAGGGTTTCCTGCTGTTCCTCGGCGCACGCCTGGACCTGACCGGTATCGACACCATCGTCTTCGATTTGCCGCCTGGCACCGGCGACGTTGAACGCGCCGTCATGAAGTACGCCCGCCCCGACGGCGCCGTCCTGGTCACCACCGGCTCGGATCTCTCCCACGCCGACTGCCGCCGCGCCGGAATGTTCCTGCAGGGACACAACGTCCCCATCCTCGGCGTCGTCGAAAACCTGTCCCGCCGCACTGTCACAACACCCCGAGGAGAAACCGTTGAGCTGCGGATCTTCGGCGAGGAGGCGGACACCATCGCCTTCACCGCCGGCCTGGAGTTCCACAACGGCTGGCGGAACCGCTACGCGCCCAAGTATCTGGGATCGCTGCCGTTCGGCGCCGACCCGGACACCCTGGGCGCCAGCCCCGAATTCGCCGCAGTCGCTGACGCTGCAGAGGTATGCAGCCCTGAGCCGGAAGACCTTGAAGCAGTCACCAGCCGCACCATCACGGTAGCCATGACTGTTGAACCTGAGCTCGAGGCGACCCTGAGGGGGTAGAGGGGCTGCCCGACAACAACAAGTCCCCAACACTGCACATGTGCCGCAGACAGCGGTGGCCGCCGGGCGCTAGGTTGAAGAGTTACCTGTCCCGCCCCGTTAGGAGCCTCCATGGAACTGTTCGCCCCGGATGAGACGGCAGCAATCGAGCAGGCACTCATTGCCGACGGCGCCAACCTGAGGGCACTGCCGCTGGAGCGTCTTGGCTTCTACGGCGGAAGGCCCAGGCCGCTGCCGGTCGCCATCGGCAACTGCTTCTACGACGAGGACGAGGACTGGGACGAACGCTACGCGGGCAACGAGCCCCGGCGTGAAGCGGACCGCCGCCAAGCCCAACTAGTCGCCGGGGCGCTGTGGCGAGGATGTGCACGGCTCCTGGAAGGACTGTTCGATGACCTCTGTGAACTCGGCGATCTCGAAGCAGCCGGCGGTGACGTTCAGGACTTCATCGAAAATGAATCCGAGGTGCTGCACGGGCTCCCGCCTGCTTTCGCCCAGGAATACGACTCGTACTTCGTCCGGAGATTCCTGGTCGTGGCAGCGGACATGACCACCAAGCTGGCCGGCAAATGGACACCACCGTCCTGTGTCGCCCAGGAGTTGGCCGTTCGATGTCTCGTTGGCGTGACGGACGCCTACCTGGATGAGGTGGACGTTGACGTTGAACGTGGCTGGGGAAGCTACGTTTTTGACGCCCTCGTCGAGGACGCGGACTACGAGTTCCTGTATGACATCACCAGCGTCGGCCGCCGGGAAGCGCTCCTGCGGATGTCACACGTGGACACGATCAACCTTGGCTTCAACTCCTGGTTTGAGCCCTTTGGCGATCGGCCCCTTTCTGCGTTCGTCGACCCGGAACCACCAGCCCGGCCCCAGCTGCAACCCTCCGAATACACGGTCGACCCCGAAGCCTTCCCGGGCGAGGCACGGCAGTCCGCTTTGGACAGTGGTGAACTCGAGGACCTCAGCTACTACACCGATGAAGGCCCTTTCACCTGCCCGCTGGCCATCACCCGGGAGGCCCGGGAGGCCACAGTGGCCGCCGCCCCTGACCCTGACAACGAAGAGCAGACCGAGCAGGAGACCGACTCGTACTACCGGATCATCGCCGCAGCCGCAGCTGCCGTCCAGGAGGAGCCCGACAGGGTCTCGGCCCGCTTCAATGTTCCCGCCCAGGACGGCAACGGCGTCTGGCTGACACTCGTGGCCGGGCCCGACGACGCCGGCGGGCAGCACTTGACCGTACAGCTCGCCACGCCGTAACCCCGGAACGTCAGGTGCCGCCCTGTGCGACTGCCCGCATCTGGGCCGACGAGTGCCGGGGCAGCGTGTCCCCCCTGCCGCGAGACGGCATTCGCCTATCGTTTTGCTATGTGTTTGGGGCCGGACGGTGAACTGGAAGGGCAGATCTCGATCAACGAGCTGCTCGTAGCGATGGGCGAGCCGCCCGTCGTGCCTTTTCCTCTGACTCCGGCGCCAGATGAGTCATCTCTCCTCGACGGGCCGCCGCCTCTTCCCGGCCTCTAGGGTGGTGAAGCGGGCTCTGGCCGCCGCACACATGACAGTGGTCATCTGTCACTCAAACGAAAGCAGTTCTGTGTTGAAGCAACGAATCGCCCTCGCGCTGTCCCTGGCGAGCATCGCCCTTGCCGCCTCGGCGTGCTCCCCCGCGGCCGCCGAGCCTGCCCCGGGTTCAGCCGAGTCCGAGGCTCCAAACACCGCCACCGGCTGGGAGCTGAACCTGAAGGGCGGCGCCGAACGGATCGAGGCAGCAGGGCTGAGCGTACTGAAGGCCGAAGGACACGCTGAACACTTCCACGCCCACCTGGACGTCTTCGTGGACGGCAAGGCGGTGATCGTCCCGGCTGACATCGGCTTTGAACACAACCCTGCCGGCACACCCACCGGCATCTCTGCGCTGCACAGCCACGACGAGTCAGGAATCATCCACGTCGAGGCGCCCACCGCGGGCGACACCTACACCCTCGGTCAGTTCCTCACCGAGTGGGGCGTCCTGGACGGCACCGACAAGACAGCGGGCTCAGCGCACTCGAGCACCGACGGCTGGACCGCTACCGTCAACGGCAGCAAGCACGACGGAAAGATCACCGACGTCGTCCTGAAAGCCCACGACCAGGTGGTGCTGTACAGCGGCACGGCACCGGATCCGATGCCGGCTTCGTTCACATTCCCTGACGGCCTGTAGCCCGGATACGACAGCGGGACCCTGCTTCGCACAGTGGCGCAAGGCGGGGTCCCGCTGTCGTATCCGGATCGCCCGTTCTCCGCACACATTCATCCCATGAGCCACGAACCAGCCTTCCGTCCTTTCGCCCTGAAACGCCCCTGCAGCAACTGCCCGTTCCGCAGTGACAGGCTTCCGTTCCTCAGCCGCGAGCGTGCCCAGGACATCGCGGACTCCCTGGAAGCCGACGCATCCTTCCACTGCCACAAGACGATTTCCTATGACACGGACGACGGCGGACCTGAGATCACGGAGACATCCAAGCACTGCGCCGGGGCAATGATCACCATGGAGCTGGAAGGAAAGGCCAATCAGATGATGCGCATTGGAGAGCGAATGGGCCTCTACAGCCGGGAAGATCTGCAGCTGGATTCTCCGGTCTTCCCGACCCTGGCAGACTGGGTCGCCGCCCATCCATAAACGGGGGTTCCGGAGCAGCCGCCAATTCCCGGACTCCGCCAATGGCGTGCATCAGCGTTTCCGCAGGTGAGCACAGCAAAAGACGCAGAAGTCGGGACGAAACGCGCTTCATTGTTCTGTCGTGCGTGGCATGTAATGTGGGCAGGACTACGCCAATCCGCGGGGGCATGGGTGGGCCCCTTCCGGACAGCCCGAGGGGGACTCGCCATATGATGTCATCCGCTGAGGCACCGGTATCGCCGGTACTCGGCTTGCCGCGAGTTCCGCGGACGGTGGTCTCCCGCCCGCGCCTCACGGAACTGATCGCCGACCTCCTCATGCACCACGATCTCGTCGTCGTCCGGGCGCCGGCGGGTGCCGGTAAGACAGTGGCCCTTGCGGAGTGGGCCGCGTCTGGGGCAACGCCCGGCTACATCTCCTGGATTTCCCTCGACGAGCGGTACACGGACCGGACAGCCTTCTGGCGCGAAATCATCCTCGGCACTTCCCTCCGGGTTGACGAAGCCCTGCGCCCGCGCGTCATTGAATGCGCTGACGCGCTCATGGCCGGCGCGGAGATCCGCACTGTCCTCCGCCGGTTCGCTCCCTACATCCCTGAAACAATCGTCGTCATCGACAGGATCGAACTGGTTCACAGCCAGGAGCTCTTAGAGGACATGGTCTGGGTCCTGAAACAGTGTCGACAGCTCAAAGCCGTCGTCGCCTCACGCGGCCGCTCCTTCCTCGAGTCACCGTCGGTGGGACGTTCCCTCGACACGGCAGTTGTTGGCGGTGCCCCCTTCCAGCTGAATCTCGATGAGACCCAGGATCTGCTCCTCATGCGGAAGCTGCCGATGGACCCAACCGAGCTGCACGCCGCGACCGAGGGCAATCCGCTGCTGACACGTGCCACGATGAGCGTCTACGGCCAGTCCGGGGCCGGGAGTATCCGCGCGTCTGTCCAAACTGCAGTCTCCGACTTCCTGCAGGCGTCCCTGGCTCAATCCGCGCTGGGGCACACCACGAAGGACTTCATGGTCCGCACCTGCATCCCGGAGTCCTTCACTCCCGCCCTGGCGGAGCGGCTCACAGGCAGCGGCAAGATCGTCGACCTGCTGGACAGTCTGGAAGACCAGGGTCTTGGAATGTGGTTCCAGACCGGTGACCATCGAAGGTTCGAATACACCCCGGCGGTTCGGGCGCTTCTCCAGAAGTCCCTCAAATGCCTTGACCCCAGGGATATAGACAGTCTGACCAGGATTGTCATCGACGATGACCTGAGCATGGGCAACGCAATCAATGCCCTCCGGCAAGCCGTGATCATCGGTGACCTTGACCTCGCGTCCCGGATTGCCTGCGATCATCACATCACCTTGCTCGTCTCCCAGGCGCAGGCCATCCTGGGAATCCTGGAGCCAGTGCCGCTTTCCCGACTGCGGAAGCATCCCGCGCTGATCATGGCCCTGGCGCTGTGCCACAACGCCACATATGCCGGGAGGGTCAAGGCCCTGGAATACTTCGGTTCAGCTGTTGCCTGCGCTGCGATTTACAAGATGTCGATGGATCCCGGTCAGCGGATCTGGATGCTCGTGCTGGAGAGCACCGCGCTGCGCTTCGCCGGCAAACTGGAACCGGCGCTGAAGCTCGCCAAGCGCTCGGTTGAAGCGTTCGAAGAGAGCCCGTACGCGCTCAAAGAGCAGCTTGCAGCGCTTGAACCCACCCTCTACGACCAAGCGGCCATCGCCTACCTGCATGACCAGCAGTTCAGTTTGGCAGCGGACCTCCTGGCCAAAGCCTTGGATGCCAGCCGGCGCGTCCGCTCCATGCCATCGATATACCTCACGACAGGGTTGCTGGCGTACGCGTTGGGACTGGCCGGCAAAACCACAGAAGCACGGGTCCACCTGGCCTGGCTGAATTCCGCCAGCTGGCCGCCCGGAATGCTGGACGGGTACTGGGCGACGACGTACCGTTTGGCCCAGGTCCGGGAAGCCATGGACCGCCAGAGCTATACGGAAGCTGCCGGATACTTGGACCTCATCAACGATGAGATGCAGGTCTCGGAGTTCTGGCCGCATATTGTCACGTTCCGCGTCCTGCTGGACCTGCACCGGACGGAGGTCATCACCGGGCCCGCCACCTTGGAGGCGAGAATCCGGCAGGCCCACAAGGCGCCGTTGAACTCGTCGGGGCATATCGACCTGGACGGGCTGCGGGCCGGGCTCCACCTGATAGCCGGCCAGCCGCAAAAGGCTGCGTCGGCGCTCAGACACGGCAGGAACGACCCGCGGGTGCTCCTGATGAGGGCGAGGATCGCTCTGCACCTGGGTGATCCCTCGAAGACGCTGCAGCTCACCGGCTTTGAAGGGCTCGAACCGCGGCAGGAAACGCACCGGCTGCTGCTCCGGGCCGCCGCCTTCCAACGGCTCGATGACCCTTCAGCGGCCAAGGACAATTCACACGCGGCCGCCACCCTGATGGCCCAAAACGGGCTGACGATGACCGGTGCGCTGATGGCCCAGGAAGACCTGGACGCCCTTTTCCCCTACGTCCAGGAAGAACACCCGGACGTCCCTGTACCGCGCGGGGTCGTTCCGCCCCGAGGGGAGACAGCGTCCTTGACGCCACGGGAGTTGGTGGTCCTGAACGCCTTCGCGAGGCACAAGGCAGCGAACGATGTGGCTGCCGCGCTGAACGTGTCAGTCAACACGGTCAAATCCCAGCGGCGGTCAATCCTCAAAAAGCTGGCGGCCCACTCCATGGAAGAAGCCCTGACCATTGCCCGCCGCCAGCGGCTGCTGGAGGACTAGGACGGTCAGGGCTTCCCGGTTGTGTCGTGCGCGGGCTTCCTTTAGCGGGAGGCGTCGGTGAGCCCGTCACCGGCCTTGGCGTCACTGGCCGCCTGCACCTTCACTCCCCGGATACTCAGCAGCTCCTGAGGTTCGATCCAGTAGGAGACGGGAGTCTTGGCAAGCAGCGCGGGCAGGTGAATGCGGGCGTGGTGGCCGCACAGCAGGACGTCGGTCTCAGTACGGCCGCTTCCCTCGGCACAGGCCTCGATCTTGAAGACGAAGGATGACTGCGCAAGCTGGCTGCAGCGGTCGCACCGGTCAAGGAGGCTCAGCGTCCGTTCGGGAGCCTGGGTTTCCAGGTGTGTGTTCAGTTCCACGGCCAGCCTGGTCAGCGGCTTCGTCAAGGTATCAGTAGTCATGGAGTGCATGTGTGCGGCAGGAAGGCCGCCTCTCACCCGGCGGCGCGCCGCAGCCTGATCGCTTCTACCGCCCAGTTGGTTACGAAGGCGGCGATAACCGCGGCCCCGGCCAGCCCGGCCGTGTATGGCGTCAGCACGGCGCCGACCAGGAGTGCCGCGGTGAGGATGCACAGCCATGACACAGATGCGCCGGCCTGGGAGGCGAGCCCGTTGATGATGGCTCCGATCATGTAGCGAAGGATCACCCAGAGCCCGAACAGGGCGACGCACAGTGCCACGACGTACGCTTCCATGTTCTCGTAGCTTGCGCGCTCAATGGCGTCGGCGATGGGGTCCGGCTGTGGGTCCAGTCCGTACCAGAGGCGAATGCCGAACATGGCAAAGGCGAAGAAGGTGACGGCGTTGATGCCGGATCGCAGGTCGGGGGCTGGGGGCAGCTGTGTGCTCATACGGTGGCGGCGTCTTTCGTTCGGGCCGGACCCTTTTCTCGGGCGGCCATGTTGGTAATTGCTTCGATCGCGGCGTTGCTGTCGTGCCCTTCGGGACGCCAGCGGGCCGGGTGGCCGGCGTAGTGTTCTTGGTCGGTGCGGACGGCGGTGACGGCGGCATTCAGGACGTGCGACACGACCTCCTCAGCCATGTGCTGGGCGTGCAGGATCGGGAAGTAGCTGAAGGAGTCTTCCGGGTAAGTGGTCCCGCAGCTGCATCCGGGCACCCCGGCGGTGATTTTGTCCCGATGGCCGAGCAGGACGTCGCTGCTGGAGGCCATGAGCCGCAGGTGGTCCGTGGAGTTCTCGGGGACCGCGACTGGCGTAGATGCCGCCTTCATGGACGCGAGGTGCGCTGTGAATCCGCCCTTCGTCATCGCAGCGTCCTGACGGTGACTTCGTAGCCCAGGCCGGTGAACGCCTCGATGGCCAATTCGATGTCCTGTTTGTCCAGGACCTTCACGGCCTCATCGAAAGCTGCCGGGTCCACGTTGTGCTGCGGAGAGTGGGGGGACGGGCTGCCGTGCAGCAGGCGCAGCAGCCCCCCTTTCAAGTCGGGCCGGGTCTTCCTGGGCGGCGGCGGCCATGTCAGGTCGATGACGCGCTTCTTCTGGGTCAGGTAGTAGCTGTGCTGTGTTCCGGGGGTCATAACGATGAACATGCGTCGACGCCTCATTGGCCGCCGGAGTGAGCGGGAAGGTTGGCCTTCTCCGCCTCGTAAAGCGCTACACAGGCCTCCTGGACAGCTGCCAGGAGCTGCGGGTCAGAGGTGCGCTCTGCGTCCCCCTCGTGGAGCAGTTCCCGGCTGATGTTCCACAGGTGAGGTTCAACGATGCCGCCGATGTCTTTCAGCAGTCCCGCGACGCGCGCTGTCAGCGCATGCCGGAACGCGGCCATTGGATCGACGCCCTGGACCGTGACGAGGTGATGAAGGTAGCGGGTCCGTGCAATGTTCGCTGCCCGCTCAGGGCGGGCGGGAACCCGGCTCAGTACCGGCCCTTCAGCGCCGCCGTCCAGAGTGCAGAGCATCATGGTTCCCGGGTTGCTGTCTCCGCGCAGGACGAAGGTCAGCATGCTCTCGACTGGAGCGGCGTAGTCGGGCATGACCCGTTCCCAGGCGCCACACCGTTCGGCCCACTCTTCTTCAGTAACGCTCTGGGGTGTGTCGGAGTAGTTCCAGTAGGAGTAGGGCTCTACCTCGTCCATGGCTTCGAAGGCGTCGCGCATGGCGGCCTGTTCGGTGTACAGCCGGACCAGAATACGGCCAGTCCCAGAGTCCTCACCCAGGCAGAGTTCGAAGCGGTTCGGGTTCTTGGCCCGGTCAGTGTCCTCAAGCTTCTTCTGCTCGTCTTCCCACCTGCTGAAGGCGGTGAATGCGAACATTGGCGGCACGGTCTCGCCTTTGAGCCAGCAGCTGTCCACGGCGTTGGTGAAGACCCGGGCCAGCAGGGCAGCATCGGCGTCGTCCCGGATGGGGTCGATCAGGTCCCGGACTTGCTTGGTGAACTCGAAAAGGTTCGTGCCGGCGGCAAGCCGGTAGCCGTTATGGATCTTCGTCGACATCAGTCTTTCCTCGCCAGTTCGCTCTTGTCCTGTTCATACAGGGCTGCGCAGGCGGCTTTCACCGCGCCCCGGTAGCCTTCAGCGATGACGGCGCCGTGGGAGCCTTCGGTGAGCAGCTCCACGGTCAGCGCTGGCAGGTAGGAGGCGATGGTGTCAATAACTGGCCGGACGCTGACGCCGCGGCCGAAGACGACATGGTTGACGGCCTTCATGACCTCGATGCCCTGGTCCCGGAACAGGTAGTCACCGTAGGCGTCGAGCCCGGCGCTGCGGGCACGGTCTTCCGAATCCGGGATGTGCGGCAGGAAGCTTTCCACGGACCGCTGCTCTTCCCGGATCTCCACGGTGTCGCGCAAGACCCAGGTGTCCATGCTGTCGGAGAACCGGGGGCCGGGGAGTGTCCGGTCCCAGGCGGCTTCCCGGATCTTCCAGTCGGCGCGGGTGACGCCCTCCGGGTAAGAGTCGTTGTTGTCCCAGTAGCCGTATTCCTCGACCTCGGGCAGCGCCTCGAAGGCGTCCAACAGGACGTGGTTTTCGGCACGGGCGATGATCATAATGCTGCCTGTGCCGGGGTCGGTACCGATGCTGAGTTCGAACCGGTTCAGATCATGGTCGTAGTCGTAGACGCTCATCTTGGACTGGGCCTCAGCCCACTGGGCGTAGGCGGCCGCGGCGGTGCCGGGCAGAATCGGGTCCCCGGCAAGCCAGCGGCTGTCCACGTACTTGGCCGTCTCAATGGCGAGGAGCTTGATGTCCTCCTGGTCGCGGAGCGGGTCGATGACGTCACGGACCTTGCTCTTGAAAGCGTCCAGGTCGGTGCCTTCGGCGAGGCGGAAGCCGTTGTAGATTTTGGTGCTCATGGTGTTCCTTCGAAAATCGCGACAGGGGCCTATGAGCGTTATGTGTGCGGAGGGTGCCGGGAAGCTCCCCGACGGTCAGGCCGCAATCGGGTGCTGCTGGATTTCCGTAAGGTGGGTGCGGACCAGGGCGTCAACGGCTTCAAAGCGGGTGGTTCCGTGCTGGGTGACTCCGGGCGCCAGATGGTCGGGTGCCCAGAGGCGCAGGGTGCCGTCGGGGACGAGGATGTCAGAGCCGCGACGCTCGGGGCGGGTCTTGGGTGTGCCGGTGACCGAACCGATGTGCTGGCGGTTCAGGTAGACGTCGTAGGTGGTGAGGGAGCCGTACTCGCCGGGTTCTTTCCGCACAGGCCCGAATTCAGCGACGTTGCTGCGGTGCCAGGCCGGCTTGTTGAGGCGGCCGGGGGTGACAGGTGTGAACTGGGACGGGGACATCGGTACTGCTCCTTCAGTGTCTGGTTCATCCGCATGTGTGCGGCAACCAGCACACCCCTCATCGCAGCGCGTGCACGGTGACGTCGTATCCGAGGTCGGTAAAGGCCATCGTTGCGGCGCCGATGTCCTCAGCCTCAAGCAGTTCGACGGCGGCGACGAAGGCGTTCTGGCTCACGGTGTGCTCGGGGCTTCCAGGGGTCGGTCCGCCCATGAACAGGTCGTGAATCCAGGCGCGGAACCGGTCACTGCCCTTCCTCGACTGACGCGGCCAAGAGGCCTCGAAAGCCAGCCCGTACCGGGGCAGGAAGTAGCTGTGATCAGAGCGTGGGGTCATACCTATAAACATGCGCCGACAAAGCGTCTACAGGGTTACATTTCGGCCGTTTTGCGCGGTGATTTTGGCTACAGTTTTCACGGCCGCCGGCGCCTAGATCAGGACGCGTCCCTCAGCCCATTGCTGGGCAGCGATGAGGTCGATCCGTGTGGCTACGGGGCCTTCGCTGAAGAACCTGGCGTACTCCGCGTCCGGGTCGTCGGCAGACAGGGACCACTCGCTGATGATCTGGTCATAGGCGTCAACGATCCGGTCATCGCCGGGGCTGGTTCCGAGAGCCTGGGCCAAGGCTTGAAGCAGGTCGTCGCGGCTGTAGCGGATCACTTCATCGGGGCAGTGCGTCATGGCAGTCCTCCGTCTCCTGGCACAGCGGTAGCTGTGGCTCACATCGTAGCGAAGGAGTTCGACTTCCAGGGAAAATCCGCAGCGGCTGTGCCCGCCTTGATGTGCACGATCGAACGGTACTCGTAGCTGTCACGGGGGCGTTTCCAGATGTTGGTGTGTCCGACGGTGACCCCGTCCCCGGTCGCGTCCTCAATGGCCTTCTGTGCTTCTGCGAGGGTGTGGTGCGTCATGAACTCTGCGGTGCGCAGCTGAACACGGGTGGCATAGTCCGGGGACTTCTCGGATCGGGGCGGACGGATAAGCTTCGGCGCGTCGGCATCGATAAGGACCCACACCTCACGGTCCTCGTCCATAACGAGACCGTCGTAGGAGCCGGTCATGACCTCCCACACGGCGGCGGTCGGAATCGTCTCCTCGGAGCCTGGTTCGACCCACTCGTTCGGTGCCGACTTCTCGTAGATGCTGCCCAGATAGTAGGCCGGGCAGACGAGGGAGTCGGTGGCGACTGCTTCGAGCTCTGCCTCGGAGCGGACAATACGGTACGGTTCCATGGTTTTCTTTCCGCTACCAGGGCAGCTGGGATTTGAGGGTCCCCTTGGGGATGGTGTGAAGGACGACGTACTGGCTCGTGGCCGGGTCCAGCTGGAGGATGGACATATCCTCTTTTGCGATTCCGCCATAGAGGCGGCCAGTGATTGCGGACTTTGCGTATCCGATGCCGGTGTGCGCCTTGCGCCGCGGGGACCGCGACGGAATGACGGTGACGAAGGCTCCGTGCTTGGGCAGAGCGTCCTTCTTGGCGCCGGCGTCCCACAGCACCCAGACTTCGGGCTTGTCGGAGGAGCAGTGCATGGTCAGGATCTGCCAGGTTTGCCGTTCATCGGTCTCCAACGGGGACTCAAAGGTTGTGAAGATGTCGGACCAGGCTTTGCGGTACGCCCGGCTGGGCTGTCCGACCGGGCAGACAAGCGAGTTGATGGGCAGCCAGATGAAGTCGTTGTAATCGGTGATGACGCGGTACGGTTCCATGCCCTTGTATGTGTGCGACGCCTGGCGAATCGCTCACCGCGCGGCCGATTCCTGGAGGAGGTTCCTGCACTGGAGCTGGCTGGGCGGCAAGTCCTAAGGGTCGGTTCAGTATTCGCTACCCCATAAAGGACCCGTGCGTGCGGCGCGCTCAAGCTTGACGACTTGGTTCGCCACGTATTGCGCGAATTCCTGCACGTCAGCAGCGTCGTAGTCGTGGAAAGCTACGCAGACACGGTCGCTGCCCTGCTCCACGCACAGAGGGGTCTCATATTTGACGTTTCCGTACCCGGCTGACGGAGGAATGAGGTAAGCGGACGCAACGAGGTCATCGAAGCCTTCCTGGCCACCGAGTCGCGGGTTCCTGGAGAAGAACCCGTCCTCCGTCAGGCAGAGCATGTTCCCCGGCATTCCCGAGATCTTCCCGTCAGGGCCATTGAACGTTGCCCCGATGGGCCAGAACCTCTTGCGCCGGCTCAACGCGCTGAATCGTCCCGCCCCCTTGACGGTAATTGGCTCGACCCTCAATGAGGTGAGCTTGGATGTGGCGGCCGGGGCGATGGAAAGCAGATAGGGCTCCGCAATCGATCTTGCGTGTGCAGCTTGTTGCCTCGCCATGGTCTCCCTGATGTTGGCGTGCCGCACCTCGTCCTGTTCGGCCTTGACGACCGACTCGAAAGCATCATCGAAAGGGTTCCCCATCTTCACTCCTCACTGTGCCTGCGGACAGGCTATCAACCGACAGTTGGTCGCACGCCAACCAACAGGGCTTTTCTGGAGGTGCCGGAGATTCACGTAGTTGAACGACCCGCCGCTCACGGCTTGATCACCCGTCCGGTCTTCGGGTCGATCACCGGAATGCGGACTCCCCGCGCGATGGTGTTCGGGCGCGGCTTCGGGGCCAGACCGAGGCGTTCCCGTGCTGCGTCTGCGGTCAGGTCGTCCTTGTCTTCGATCATCATCCACAGTGTCTGGTCATCCAAGACCGGGTTGCTGACGGCGTTCCGCCGGGCCATGACGTCGTCCATGTCGGCAGCCAGCTCCTGCAGCGTCGCCAGGGCAACACTCGGGTTCGCTGCGACGTACTCGCGGCACCAACCAGCGTCCGAGTCGTGCTGGCCGCGGTCACCGGGCAGGTTGATCAGCTCGTGCAGGCGCTCGGGGGAAGTGCTGGGGTTCTGGGCTTCATCACGAAGTGAGGTCATGGGCCTCATGTGTGCGGCGGCCACCTCGGGGCTCACCAGTCGGAGGACTCCCGCTCGGCTCGAAGACATTATTGGACGGATTCAAGCGCCGGGCCCCGGATTGCTTTACAGTTCAATCTGTTCACGCGTCGCATCACACTTTGGGGGAATCCATGAGTACAAACAACGAGCAGCTCAACACTAACGGGCAGCCGCAGGCATACGGTCAGGCAATGGTGCCGGTCCAGCCCAACGCCGCGCAGGCAGTCCCCGCCGGATACGTCCCCGGCTCCCAGATCTATCAGTTCCGCGGAGGGGCCGGGTCATGGTTCGGCACCCAGATCCTGGGCATCCTCATCACGGTTGTCACCCTCGGGTTCTGCTACCCGTTCGCTGTCGTTCTCGTCGAACGCTGGCGAGCCAAGAACACATACTTCCAGGGCCGCCAGCTGCAGTTCATCGGAACCGGCTGGGGCATCTTCGGGCTGTGGATCAAGTGGTTCCTTCTGTGCGTCGTAACGTTGGGCATCTACAGCTTCTGGGTCTACCCGCGGCTGACACAGTGGAAGATCGAGAAGACCGTCTTCGCCTAAGCGAGCGTCACTAAGGCCGCGCGAAGCGGAATCTACCGGCGCTTCTTGGAGGGTTTGCGGACGATGCCTTGTTCCCAGTTCGACGGCGGTGTGTAGGACCCGCGGCGCAGTGCCGCGAACGAACGGTTCCCCGGCTTACGCTTCGGGACCGGCTGCAGCATGTCCATGAGCCGGACGAACAGTTCGGCTGATTCCTCTGGTTCCAGGTCGCCGGCCCATTGGTCGCCGGTGACATCGTTGATGACGGCGTACCAGACCGCCCGTGACGGGTGCCGGTCCAGGGAGGTGTCCCGGCGCAGGTCCCGCTTCCGAATGAAGGACATGAACCCGTCGTCGAGCTGGTCTCTCCGCAGTTCCCGCAGCGCCTTGCGGCGCGCGTGCTTGGCCCGGCTGGACGCCCCACGGTGGTCTGCGGAGCCGATGGTCAGGGACGCGGCATCTCCTCGGAACCGGAAGTAGAAGAAGCGGCGACCGATGCGGCCGCACGCCTGGACGGGGACACTCCCATTGAAGCTGGTGTGGAACCGGATCCTTTGGGCAGCGTAGCGTTCGGTCAGGGCCCCGATCAGGTCCTCCTGCTCGGGCCGGATGTTCAGGTACAGCTTGGGCGTCACTGTTGCTCCGTGGCGGCGGGTGCGGAGTTTTCGGCCTCGAAGCGCCGCAGCCAGTCCACCTGCACGTCCCTAAGTCCGGTCTCTTCGCCGTCGTCGTCGATGGGGCCGAGGATGATGGCGTCCCCGCAGATGAAGTCGTCGGCGCGGATTGCTTCTGACCAGTGGCACAGCACGGTCGCCCGCGGGTTGGCCGGAAGCGCTTCAAGCTTGCCGTTCTCGTTCAGGTACATGTTCATCGAATACGGGCGGAGTCCGACGAGCTGGATGTCTCCGCCGGCCAGGGACTGCAGGGTTTCCAGATCGGGAGTGATCTCTTCGAAGCGGATCGGCTGGGTCCTGTCAGCGGGGATGATGGCTGCCTGCATGGCGTGCTCCTATGATGGGCGGCGGTTACTGCCCCTCATGTGTGCGGTCGGGTCCGTCGGTCTCCCCGTTCGCGTGCTTGAGGCCGATGCTGAGGGTGACGCGGCCATCGCGAAGAGCGCGGTCAAGATCGCCGGGTTGCAGTGCCCCGGAGTCCAGCTGGTGCCGGACAGCAACCGCCAGGGCCCGGTTCATGGAAACGATGTCCCTCCCCCTCCGGGCGATGGCGGAGAGGGTTCGGCGGCGGCTACGGGGCCTTCGGGTCGAGGACAAGGCGGAGCCGTCCTTCCTTGATGGCCTGGCGCAGCTCGCCCGGGGAAACCTCGGTTATCAGTGACTGACTGCGATCGCTGCGGTTTCCGGCCCAGACGGTGAGCAGGGCACTGTTCAGCGATGCGAAGTCTTTGCGCTTGGCGGACATGGTGGCCACAGTGACCAGCAGGCGGCCGGCTATACGTCCCAGGATCCATTCGGTGAAGGTCAGGGGTTTGACGCCGTCGGCATGGATTGTGGCGCGGTACGTGCGGTACTTGGCGATCATGCGGGCACAGCCTTTCGGAGGGTGGGTTCGACGGCGATGAAGCGGCCCGCGCCGCCGGGGTGAAGCTGGGACACGAGTCGGGCCACTTCGGCAGGGGGCAGCTCGGCGTCGTTCGGGTCCAGAGGACCACCAAGCCAGGTGCGGGCCGTGGCCAGAACAGTCGGGTCGGCCATGATCAGCGCCTCGGCGCGTTTACGGACGGCGGCGCGGGAATGCAGGGCGTCGCCGTCGACGGGGAAGCCATCGGGGTAGCCGCTGATTTCAGTGACGCCGTCGCTGCGGACGGTGATGAAAATCGGAGTCTTTTCCATGCAGCCAATGTGTGCGGCACGCAGGACAGCTGTGCGCATCCGACTGGGGCGACGGCACAGGGCTCTCTCCGACTACCCGACCTCTTCCCAGTTGCCCGGCTCGTAGGCCAGGCGACTGACGATGGCGTAGTCACCGGAGTCCTTCAGTACCGGCAATTCGTCAAGGGCCGCCTGCGCGGCTTCCAAGGTGCCATGCTCCACGACATCGTTCCGCCGCGGCTTGAACCATACCCCGTACTCGAAGTGCGGCTCCTCGTGGGGTGTGAGGCGTTCCCGGAATTCTTCCTCGTTGAGCAGGTCGAATTCCCGGGTCGGATTGCCGTCGTTGTCGAGGACCTCAACAAGGTAGGTGTCTTCGGGCCGGGAGAACCGGCGGACGTAGTCCTCCTTCGAGGGCAGCTCGAAAGTCCCATCGGGCGTGGGGTAATTGTCGTAGGTGCGCCCGTAGTAGTGGACGGACTCGGGGGTGTCCAGACGGGTGATCCGGTGCCGAACAGGATGCTTGAGCATGTAAGTTTCGTCCAGGGTTGTCATGCAGGCCATGTGTGCGGACCGCCCGGTAGCCGTGCCCGGCAGGTGGATAGGATGCAGCATGGCCACTAGAGAGAATCGCGCCAGGTCCTTCAAGAAGTCCCTGGAGGCGGCGGGCTACAGCGTGGTGTGGAAGCCGAAGAAGGCCCAGGTCCCGTGGGCAACAACGAAGGATCTTCCTGCTGCAACCGTTGACATGATGATGGTCATCTTCCGAGAACTAGGGGGCGTTCCTGGCGAACCGAGGCTGGCACCTCAGCACTGGGATATGCAGGCGGACGAGCTGCTGATCGAATTCGATGAGGACCTGCATTTCAACAGGTACAGGACCCTCTCCCTCGCCACTCCTTGGTCCAGGCACCTGCCGTGGTCCGAGGCCTATGGACGCTATGCCGTGCGGATGGAGGGAATGTGCCTGCGGGCAGGCAGTCACGGCGGGAAATGGGCCAATCAATTCTCGGACCGGATGTTCGGAGGATCGGACCAGGAGGGAGCCCTTGGACCGCTCGGACCTTCCCGCTGGAAGCAGCGTGCGATTTATGACGCGCTCAAAGATGCTTACGCGCTGCACACCCGCGGCGTGGCCCTGGCCCGCGTATCCATCCACGACGATATTGGCGGCCTGAACGTCAACGTGGCGACAAAACGTGACATCATTTTGCCGCCGGCGGCTCTGCGGTCCTTCATCGAGGGCCGGACTGTTCCTGCCGTAGCGAGATCATAGAGCGGGCCGGCACTTACCTTTCCCGAGCACGGCCAGTCCCGTCAGGTCTCCTGCTGCGAAGTCGGTGATACGGCCGGACATCCTGGCGGCCATCAGCTGGGCCGGGTCTGGGACGTGGTCCAGGCCGACGACGTGCGCGAGCTCGTGCTGGACGACTGCACGGAGTCTCGTGTGGCCATCCGGGCCCTGGGAAATAGTGCCGAGCGCGGCCGCATTCAGGCGGACCTGGCCGGTGACGTAAGCGGATTCGCTGCCATCGACGGTCACGCCGATGCTTCCTCCAAGGCCGAGGATCGTGCTGGAGCCGGGCGTCCAGTCCTCGGTGAACTGGGGCTCTTCCTGCGTTGTTTCCCAGGCGAACAGCACAGGAGCCCACCGGTCCCCGTATCGCTCGCGCTGGTAGGCAGGACGGTCCAGTGCGGGGGTCTCTGAGGTCACGCCGTCGTTGATGAAGACGAAGCCGGTGGCACGGGATACCGCGGCGACGGCTTCGGTGACGGCCTGGCCGCCGCCAGCGGGGGCGTTGTCTGTACGGATGACGTAGTGGATGGGCCTGCATGGGTCGTAGGAGACGAAGGGCTGGTCGGTCCCTGCGCGCAGGAACGCATAGGAGTTGCTGTTCGCTGCGGTGGGCACCGGAACCCCCAAGGGATGGTCCGAAGCCCCCGTCCCTGGCGGCGGCGACCCGGTCCCGGTCCGGCTGGTCGCTCCTTGGGCCTCGGGGAAGACCCCGCTGAACGGGTCGGTGATGCCGTGGGAGGCGAGCAGTCGGACGGTGTCGGCGGTGAAGCCGGGCGCAAAGTGGGTGAGGGCGAACCATCCGGCGGCGACGAGAACACCGGTCAGGACGACGAACTTGGTGAAGCCCCACAGCCCTCTGAAGAACTGTCCGATGCCGCGGAAGAACCGTTTGGCCCGGGACGGATGGCGAACAGGGGGACGAACGTAGGCGGTACCCGTCCCTGCATCTTCCCAGTCGTACCCGGGCGCTGCGGAGCGCCCGGCGGTGTCCGGCGGCGTGACCCCTGCTGCTTCATCGATCGCCCGCTGCGGCACACGACCCGAAGGCGAGCTGCGCGGCTGCCGGGCGGTCTCTGCCGGCACCTGCGGCCCGGCGGGCGGCAGTTCATCCTGGGCGGCTTTCGGGGCCTCCTGAGCGCCCCGTGCAGCCTCTTCCCGCCGCCGAAGTTCCCGGCGGGTCAGGGGCGGATCGCTGGTTTCGGCGGACCTGTCATTCATCAGTCCTCGCCGTCCGAGGAATCATCGCTATAGGGGAAGCCGAGCTGCCGGACAGCGTCCAGCGCCGCCTTCACCCCAGCCTCGTACGTATCCGGCCGTCCGGCGCGGGTGTGGCCGATCAGGCCATAAATCGTGGCGGCGTACTCGCGGTGGATCTTGGCGCGGGCTTCGGTCAGCTCCTGCTCTGCCTTCAGCCGCAGCTCATGAGGGGTCTGCTGGGCGGACCGGCAGAACGTCAGCAGGTAGCGGTGGTGGTCTTCCGGGTCGATGAGGGTGAACTCGAGGTAATTGGCAGCGTCAGGGTTCTTCTCGAAGGCTGCCTTGATGACCGGCAGGAAGTTCGATCCGATGATCTCCGGGGTCAGCGTCTTGACGCCCTCAGGCCCGAGGGCGACGATGTCCACGTCGTCGTCACTGGGCTCCCGCCGCAAGTCCGCCGCCGCCCCGTCATCCACTGTCTGCCGCTTGGCGTTATCGATCCGGAAGATCACCTGGTTGCGGTACTGCTCGTCGTTGGTGGCAAGCTCGGCGCCCGGGTAGGCGGCTTCCAGCAGCGCCCCAAGGGTCATCAGGACATTGGAGGGCAGCGGCGTGGCGACCTTGATGTCGACCGTGGTGGTTTGGGTTTCGGATGCAGTCATGCCAGCAATGTGTGCGGCGAGGTCAGGTTGCCTGCTCCAGACCTAACAGCTGATGCGTCCTGCCGTCAGTCCGACTTTTTCGATGCCCTGTTAGCTGATGGAGATGGCTTCATGGCCGGGAAGAGCGCGTGCACATCGGAGATCCCGCTCAGCTCCGAGAGACGGACGGCCAGGTGAGCTGCAGCGGCGGCGTCTTCCCCGGCGTCGTGGTGCTGCAGCGGCGGAAGGCCGAGGCTCTCAACGAGCATGTTGAGCCGGTACGACTCCTGGCCGGGAAGGTGCAGCTGCGCCGCGCGCTGCGTGCAGTAGAACGTGAAGGGCGGCGGGGTGAGGCCGATCGCTTCAGTTGTCTGGCGGATCATGGACCGCTCGGCGACGACGTTATGGGCCACCAGTGGCAGGTCTCCTGTGAAGGCCTCAAGCCGTGGCAGCATCAGGTCCCAGCCGTCGGCACCGTCGATCATGCGCCGGGTGATGCCGTGCACGGCAATCTGCCGATGGCCAAAGTTCTGCTGGCCTGCCGGGGGCATCACGAAATGCGTGTGGGTCTTGCCGAGCACCCCGTCGCGGACCTTCACGAGTCCGATCTGGCAGATGGATGAGTGCTTGGCGTTGGCGAGCTCAAAATCGATGGCGACGAAGTCCAATCCTGGGATCACAGGCCGGCCGCCGTTTCCAGGTCCGCGAGCTTTTCCGGCTCATCATCCAGAACAGCCTGGACCATCCCGGCGGTCAGGACCTGGGCGTCCTGGCCGTGGCGTTCGCCGATGCGGACGGCAAATTCACGCAGCCTGGCGATGACATCCGCCGATTCAAGAAGCTGGGCGTTGGTGAGGACATTCGATGCCATGGGGTGCTCCTGGGAGGGAAATTGGGTGCGGGCCCGAGGAGGTGGGTGAACACTCCAGGGGCCCGTTGCACCCCATGTGTGCGGCGAATCAGAAAAGCGTCATCGGGAACGTCCACGCAGGCCGTAGGCGCGGGAGCGAGCCGCTGGTACACGAATGAGCCGGCTGCTTCTGGGGTCCCCACGTGTACCTCAAAATGGGCCTATATCGGAAAGGAGTCAGCGTCGCCGGCGACCCTGAGTTCTTCCTCTATCACGATGATGTCTCCCGCTGGATCTGCCTGGTGGAAGACCACGACGCTCCTTGAGGCGTTGCGTCCAGTGCGACTTACGCCGGCATCTTTGCCTCTTCCAGCAGCAGAAGCCGGCCTATCAATGAGTCATCGCTGGCACTGGCCAGCACAGCGGGGACCTGGGCAAGGACCGGTGGCATCCAGAAGTCGACGGTGAGCCCGTAGTGGTCTGAGGCCGGGTAGCCGTAGCGGGTCGTGTCCGTGAAGGAGCGCTGCATGGCCACCGGGCACCCGGGCCTGCCGTACGCCCAGCCGTAGGTCCAGACGTAGTCGATGCGGCGGTCGGGGAGCATTTCGGGGAATTCGATACCGACGCTGCGGGCGGTCTGCTGTGCCCAGTAGTTGCCGGCGGCGACGGTGGCCGCCTCCTCGGGGTTGCCGACCACGGCGAACGCTTCGGTCCAGAAGGTGTAGCCGTCGTTGGCACCGGTGCCCTGGCCGTTGAGGTACCGGTTGGTGTCACTGGTTGGGAGAGTGTTGAAGTCGCCGGCGAGGATGGCGACGGGGTTCTGGTCCTGGTAGCGGCCCATGAGGGTCCGTACCCGGTTGTCGATGGCTGTCATCTGGATGAGGCGGGTGCCTTCCTGGTCACCGCCCCAGGCCAGGTGGGCCGAGACGACAATGAGCGTTTGGCCAGTGGTTGCCTCAAGGACCGCGTAGTCGGCGCGGGTGAGCTGGCAGTCCGGCGTGCCCAGAACAATGGAACCTGCCTCGATTGCGGGGAGGTGGGACAGGATCGCGTTCCCGGACAGGGCCCCGTCGCGGGTGGGATGCTGGGCCCGGGCGGAGACGACGGCAAGGCCTGTTTCCGCCGCAATGGTGTCCAGCTGGAATGAGCCCCCGTCCACTTCGAACCGGACCTCCTGTAGACACAGAACTGCAGGGAGGAGGGCGCTGAGTTCGTCGCAGGCGAGACCGGTCCGGCGCTCAAGTTCATCGGGGGCGTGGTTGATGTTCAGTGTGGTGACGCGCAGCTGGTGCTCTGCCGGGATACGGGATGTTACGGGGCTCATTCAGTCACTCCGTCGAGGTAGTTCTCTTCCGTGAAGGCCCACTGTGCGGGTTCGTTCACCCAGTGGCGGGCGGCCTTGCTGGCCTGGTCGGCATCCCATGCGGCGCGGTACTTCTGGCCGGCGGCCCACGGGTCTTTGGTGTCCTTGTGCTTGGCGGCCTCTGTGACGGGGATTCCGGCGCGGGTCAGCGCACCAAGACGTTCCGGGGTGACGCCAGCCTTGATGATGTCGGCGTAGATGGCCAGGACGCTCTGGTCCCGGTCGATGAAGGTGTTGGCCCGCGCATGGATGGACGCGGCCCAGGGCCGCAGCTGGTCGGGGCTGTCGATCCCGAGTTTGGTCAGTCGGCCGATCGCCTGGGGGTCATCGAAGCGGAGTTGATCGCGGGTGTTCGCGGCGAAGGTGGCCATCTGCGCGCCTGTCGCGTGTTTCCGCGCCTCCGCCAGGACCTTCACATCGGTGGTCCGCAGAACCTTGCTGGCTGCCTTCAGGTCGTTACCGGAGGTGTAGCCTGCGTCTCGCAGGACCTTCATATCATCAAGCCTTGGATCGAAGCCTGCGGCGAGGAAGGACCGAATGGTTTTAGGGGCAACCAGCGCTTCGTCGAGTTGCCGGCCGGTGTAGGTTTCGCAGGCCTTGGTGCCGTAGGTCCGCAGGCGCGGCCCATCGATCCCCCTGAGGGCGAGCCGGAGGATATTGGCGGGGTAGCGCTTGCTTTCCGGCAGAGCGTCGCGAAGGTCGGCGAGGTCTTCGAGCGGGTATTCGTCCGCTTCAATCAGGGCCCGGTCCCCGATCTTCATCTCCAGCGCCTTGCGGGCCCGCGCGGACTTCGCCTCATCGCCGAGCAGATCAACCGTGGCCAGGTACTGCCCGACCCGGGACAGGTCCTTGTTCTCGACAACGCCGTCCAGGTCTTCCAGCGGTGAGTTCAGGTAGGCGGCCTTCTCCCATGCCGACCACTGGCTCTCGTGGGCGCTGAGCTTGCCGAGCACTTCCAGGCGCTCCGGTCCGATCCCGCTGTCGATCAGAGAGCCGACGCCGCGGAAGTTCTTCGTCCTGTCCCGGGAGAACTGGTTCACGGACGTGTATCCGAGAGCGGCGAGGGCATCGCAGTGTTCTGGGGTTGGCCCGTACACGGACCGGTCGATGACGTACTCGGAGTCCGGGTTGTACAGGGCGTCGCAGCGCTGCAGGAACAGTTCGCGGCCGCCCTCGGTAGTGGTTTCGGCGATGCGCCGACGGACTCCGGGAACGGCGCCAGGACCTTCATGGCGGGAGACGGCGTCGAGGATGCTCTCTTCGCTCAGATGCCCCCCGTCCAGGGGCCCGAGGGTCACGAAGGATTCGCTGTGCTCGGTGGCGGCGAACTGGCCGCCGACGGTAATGCCTTTCGGCTGGCGGGCGATGATGCTGGTCATGGCTGGTTCCTTCTAGCGGGTCTGCTTGGCGTCGCGGGCGGCTTTGCGCTTGGCTGCTTCGTCTTCACGGAACTGGCGGGAACGGTCGGTTTCGATTTCTGCGCGGCCCCAGTAAGCGACGTTGTAGTAGTCGGACTGGCTGTCGATGTTGGTGCGGTTGTAGGCGTTGGTGATGGCCTCTACCCGCTTCTGCAGCTCGACGGCTTCCTTCATCGGCTTGTGGTCGCCGCGGTGATCCAGTTCTGTCGGGTCGAGCCGGTCTGCGTCCGTCACGCCCTGGATGCTGACGTTGATGGACTGCCCGCCGGAGTACTTCTCGTTGGTGACTGAATACTTCAGCCCGGCCGGCAGGTAGTTGGCCTCGGTCGCCGCCTTGAGTTCAGCGCGGATGTCCTTGCAGATGTCTGTGGCGTTGCGGTAGCCGGTGTACTTCGATCCGGTGGTCAGGGTCCCCTGCTGGTAGCCGGGCTGGTGTTCCAGAACAGGCGGGACGTAGCCCTCCTTCAGCGCGCCGCCGGGGTGGCGGGCTGTGTCGGCCGCGGCAGCCTCGGCGATGGTGGCCTTCCAGTCCTCACCGTTGATGGCTTCAGTACGTGCCTTGTTGAAGTAGCCGTAAGCTTCCTCAACCTGCAGGTGCGGGACGTGGTCACTGAAGGACTCGCAGTAGTAGTCAGCGTCCATGGCATCGCCCTTGAGGCTGCATTCGATGGCCCACTCCAGGTCCGGGACCAGGCGTTCATCCTGGAAGTGCGCCATGCGCAGCGACTCGGGAACGTGCCGGTTGCTGGAGGTCGGGGCGGCGTGCCGGCCGTGGCTTGCGGCCGCGAGGCTCAGGGAGGGTTCGGCGTGGGCGGTAGCGGCGAACTGGCCGCCGACGGGCACACCTTTGGGCTGGCGGTTCAGGGGGATAACAGTCATGCCTGGTAGGTGTGCGGCTGTCGCGAAACAGTGCAGGCCCCGGACTTTTCCGGGGCCTGCATGGTGGTTAGCGGTCGGCTGGCAGCCAGTCGATGCTGGACTCGATCTGCTTCGGGGCGCCGGCGTTCTTCAGGGCGGCCAGGCGGGCCTCAACTTCGGTCTGCTCGCCGAGATCTTCCAGGGAGGCGAACTGTGCTTCCAGGCTGTTGGAGGCGAGTTCCTGCTGGCCGCGGACGGTGGCTTCTTCCCGGCGGATGCGCTCTTCAAATCGTCCCAGCGCGCTGGTGGGATCGGCGACGTCCAAGCCTTTGAGTGCTTCATGGACCTGGGATTGCGCCGCTGCGGTCCGAGAGCGGGCCACAAGCTCGTTCCGCTTGGAGGTCAGCTCGGTGAGCTTGCCCTTCATTGAGTCCAACCCGCCCTTGAGCTTGTCCACCACCTCGTTCTGCGCGGCCAGTCCCGGCGCGGCATCGGCGGCCAGCTTCTCGGCGTTCATCTGACGCTGGAGGGCGACCTTGGCGAGGTTGTCGAACTTCTGGGCGTCCCCGGTGTTTCCTGCCGCACGGAACTCATCTGCCTTACGGGACGCCGCCAAAGCCTTGCGTCCCCATTCGTTGGCGTCTGCAACGTTCCGGGTGTGTTCCTCTTCCAGCATGCGGAGGTTCCCGATGGTCTGGGCGACCGCGGATTCCGCCTCGGAGATGTTCTCTGAGTAGTCCCGGACCATCTGGTCCAGCATCTTCTGCGGATCCTCGGCTCGGTCCAGGAGGTCGTTGATGTTGGCCTTGGCGAGCTGTGCGACGCGGCCGAAAATACTCTGCTTCATGGGTTCTTTCTCTGGGACGGACATTCGGTGATCATGTGTGCGGCACGCCCGGGATCACGCTCCGGTGATGCCGTCGCCGATGTCCGCACACATTGGGGTCGACAGCAGAACCCTATTGAAGGAGACCTCCCATGGCTGCACCCAAGACCTACACCGTTGTCGAAGCTGACTTCTATGACCAGCAAGAAGGGCTGAAAGTCGGCGCCAAGGTTGAAGCCATCCCCGCCGGGTCGGCGAACCAGCTGCTGGTGACGCAGATCGTTGGCGCGGATTTCCCGTTGGAGGAGCCGTACGCCGTTTTCAGCCGCCAGCTTCAGGCCGCCTAATCATGAACAGCGCAAAGACGACGATTATCGACGAGTCCATCAATGCCCTGCTGACGCCGGCTGTCATTGAACGCACTGCAGAGGTGCTCGCTGAACTTGAACCGGACAACCTTCCGAACGGCTTTGACCCGTTTGCCCTCAACAGCGTCTATTCGGTGAACAGTTGGTTCGGGTCCACAGCCGGTCCCTTCGGCGGTGTCGGCGGGGCAGCCATGACAGTGTTCCGCCTCACCGTTATCTTCTCGCCCGAGATCATGCTCCTGTTCGCCAACGACAGGTTTTATGGTGTCGCCGGGTTCAGGGCGGAGCTCCTGGGCGAGCTCGATCCGGACCAATTCCTGCGAATCACCGTGTGAATTGCACAATCCATCCCTGATTCATTGAGCAATATGCATACAGGACCGAAAGAATCTGTTAATGTTGCTCGTGTCGGGGAGTGGTATTGGGTGATGCCAGAGCCGGGTCAGGTGCCAGATCATGTTGCACCAGGCCCGGCTTCTCACTGACTGGGTACAGGCAAGCAAAAAGCCGGACGCGTAGAGGCCAATCTGCCACGTCCGGCTTTTCTGTGTGAACCACACAAGGGAACATGCGTAGTTATCTCAAGGTCAGCCCTCGGATGCCTTCATGGCTTCATCCAGAATCGCCTGGTCGAACTTCATTCCGGCCTGCTTCTTGAGGCTCTCGATCTGATAGGGGTACATGTGCTCCGAATGATCCCGCAGGTAGCGGCGGGCCACGTCCGCGTCCGTCTCATGTTCGACAGCGCCTGCGACAAGGGGCCGCACGATCTTCTCGGCTTCAGCGCCTGGCAGCTCCAGTTCCAGTACGAAGCCGCTAGGGGCCTCGATGCGGAGTTGCACGGCGCCGCGGTTGGCTACGGAAGCCACACCGGCGTCCAGATCCTCGCTCATGCCCCGAACGGTGACGGTGTAGCCATCCAGCGCTTTGGCGATGCCGCTTTCAATAAGATCCCGTCTCACAGGATCAGCCCTTCAAGCGAGTCGGGGACCTTGAAGTCAGCGAGGATTTCCTCCTGGGTCTCCTCCGCCGCGACCTTCTTGGCGTTCAGCTGCGTCAGGATGGACGGCAGGGCGCTCCAGATTACGGGCAGGAACACGCGGCGCAGCCGGTCCAATTCAGCGGGCGACTGTTTCTCGAACGGAGCGGCGCCGGTCAGCTTCCGGTCTTCCAGGTAGTTGGCGATCGCATCATTGACGATGGACTCCATATGGAGGTCTTCACGGTTCTTGGTCATGCCCTCAATGTGTGCGGCGGGAACTCTCACTCTTCCCGGTCCTCTCTCCATCATGCATCCAAATGAGATCACGGAGCGTGCGCCGCTGATGGGACCAGCACCGGAACATCAGCCGTGGACGCCCCACTCCTCAGCCTTCACCGTCCAGGACGTTCCGTCGGTCCGGACGATCACCTGGTACCGTCCCGGCGTGACCTCCACGTCTTTCTGGCCCTTCGCAGGAGTGTCAGTGAGGAGGACGGTTTGTGCCGGCACGGGGGTGCTTCCGACCTTCTGAAGGTACACGTAGGCGGGGGCAGCGAAGTTGTAGCTCAGGCGCAGGCGGTCCCCGGTGATGTCCAGGACCGTTGGTTCGGTTTGGCCGGCGACCTCTGCAACGACAGCCCAAGACGGGACCGGCTCGGGTTTCGGGAAGAGCAGCTCGCCGATGGCGCCGGTGCCTCCGGTAACGGCGGGAGCTGCGGTGGTCACCGCAACGGGGACGAGTCCTGCGAACAGTGCAGCAACCAGGGTCCATGAGATTGCGCGGTGTTTCCTTGCCCCGGTGAAGGGCCTGCCGGATCTGTCCTCTGCCTTGCCGGTCAGGATCAGGATGATGTCCGCGACCCACCAGATGCCCAGGCCGCCGAAGGTGACCAGCTTCAGGGCACCGCTGAGGTACTTCCGCTCATAGAAGCGGTCTGCCCCAACCAGCCCAAGGAGCACGGACAGGAGCAACGGGATCCGGAAGTCACGGGCGGGTGGAAGGAGCGGCGGGAACGCGCCGTAGGATGCCAGCATGGAAGCGTATTCTGAGCCCGCCGTCGGCAACGGCGGCAGCGCAGGCAGGTGGTCGACGGGTTCGTCGTTGGCCAGCGCCATGGCCATCGTCAACCGTTGCTGCCGGTGGGACGGGCCGCCCGCTTGGGGCTGGCGTCCCGCCGGGGGTTCCTCCTCCAGGGCGGCGTTCAGGGCCGCTTCGAGGTCGGCGGCAAGCGCGGCACTTACCGCGTCTGCTTCTTCGGATGCCTCAGGTTCAACCCCGGCCGGAGACGCCAGCGTGCGGGTGCCGGGTGCCGGCTGTTCTCCGGCGGACAGTTCGGCCGCGATGAATGACTCCGGGTCCGGCAGGTCAAGGATTGAAACCTCGTGGGTGGCGGCCCTGATGACTGGCTGCTCCACGGTCCGGGCGTCGCGGAGTGCGCGCCGGGTCAGCGGGGCTGCACCTGTCGTAGGGGTCGTCTCCGCAGCGTGAAGGAAATTGTCATCACTCTGAACGCGGAGGGCGTTCCTGTTTCGTTTGAGCTGGATGGGCGCACCTGGGTCGTCGGCGCCGAGCCGGTCCGCTGGTTCGAACGACGCTCCTGGTGGGAAACTGACCTGCGCATGGGGAGGCAAGGAGAAGCCCGGCGCATCGACGTCGCCGTGTGGCAGCTGCAGGCCCGGCCCGAGAGGAACCCCTCCAGCGACCTTGTTACCTTCGAGGTGGTCCACGACGAGGTCGGTAAATGGATGGTCCATGCCCAGAGTTGAGGTCATACTTCCGCATGTGTGCGGCGTTGGCCTTCCCTCTCCCCGCAGCATAGCCCGGCAACGTCGCTTGAAGCAGCAGGCCCCTGCAGGGAACTCCGGCACGGGCCCGCTGCTGCTACTGGAAGCTCTTCTGGTGGCGGAGAACTGAAGCCACGTAAGCCTTGGTGTCCTCGTACATGCCGCGGTTAATCACGGAGTACTGCCCCTGGTAGTAGGAGGCGACGGCGATGTCCTTGGTCGGGCTGGTCTTCACGAGCGCTGCGATGATGGCGACGCCGGCGGTGATGTTGTCCTGGGCGTTGTGCAGGTCCAGCTGACGGCCGACGAGCTGGGAGGCCCACTCGCCCGAGGTGGGCATGACCTGCATGGTGCCGATGGCCCCGGCCGAGGAGGTGACGTTCTGGCGGAATCCAGATTCCTGCATGGCGAATGCCAGCGCCAGGGACGGATCGACACCCATGCGGCGCGCGGTGTCGGCAACCATGGTTTTCAGCTGTGCCGATGAGGGGCTCGCCGCGGTGGCCTGAGGCGCCGGGGCCGGCACGGGAGCCGGGGCGGGCGTAGAGGTGGGGGTCCCGGTCTTGATCCTCTGGCCAGGGTAGATGACCGTCTTGAGGGTCATCCCGTTGGCTTGCAGCACGGCGGAGAGGCTGACACTGTGGGCACTGGCGATCTTGGACAGGGTGTCGCCTGCCTTCACGGTGTAGGTCCCTGCCGTGACCGGGGTGGTGGCCGCGGGCGCCGGGGCGGCGGGAGTTGCAGGTGCGGGCTGCGCAGCGGGGGCGGGTGCTGACGGGGCTGCCAGCAGGATCTTTTGGCCCGGGTAGATGATGGAGCGCATCTGCAGGTTGTTGGCCGCGAGGACCGAGGCGAGGCTGACGCCGTATCTGGCGGCGATCGCGCTGAGCGTGTCCCCGGACTTAACGATATGGCTGGCTGCAGTAGCGGGCGCCGCAGGTGTCGGTTCCGGCTTAGGTGCGACTGGAGTCGACGCGGGAGTGGCCGGGCCGATCTTGATCTTCTGGCCCGGGTAGATGATCGTCCGCTTGTTCATGTTGTTGGCCGCGAAGACGGCAGCGAGGCTTACGCCGTGCCGGGCGGCAATCCCGCTCAGCGTGTCGCCGGAGCGGACGGTGTAGGTTCCCGATGAGGAGACCTCCATAGGGGCATGATAGGCGGCTGGGGCCGCGGCGTACGCTGCAGTGCCGCTGATCATGCTGGACAGAACGACGGCAGACATGGTGCCGGCGGTGACGGCGGCGCTCAGACGGCGGACGGGATTACTCATAGAACTTCCTCAAACGTGTCAGGCCGGCGGTGTCCCCCTGAGGATCCGTCCCGGCCAGGGCAGTGAAAGACCACCGACGGTCAAATCCGGCGGTGGTCTGGGCAGTCGTCCGCCGCAGCTGCGGGGGCAACTGAGAATATGTGTGCGGAATCGGCGTTTCCCCTCACCGGGGCTCATTTCACCTCCGGATTAACCCCTTGGGGTCAGGCGCCGGCCCTACGCGCGAGGCGGTCAGCCATGTAGGCCCCGTAGAGCTCCCGCCCCGTGGGCAGGATGATCAGCTGGACGGCAACGATGAGGACCACTGAGATCCAGTAGGCGGCAGGGACGTTGCCCTCAACGGCGCCGACCTTCTCGAGCCAGGGCAGGATCAGTCCGTCCAGGAAGCGGGTCAGCGGAAAGTGCAGGATCAGCAGGATTCCGGAAGCGAGAAACCGGGCCTGGTTGATGAAGATACCGCCATCACGCAGACACCGGAACAAGGACAGGCCCGAGAGGATCACCATGATGGAGCCGCAGGCGATGGTGAGAATGGGGTACAGCAATCGGGCCTCCAGGGCTGGTGCGGTCATTCCTGAACATGCGTAGACCGCGGCGGCCGCCCTTCCCGAAGAGCAGCGTGTCCCGGTCCGTACACATGACGCGCATGGACCTGCCTTCACTTGTCACTGAATACACCCTCACTCCGACGGGGACCGACATCGATACCCGCAACATCATCTCGTTCTGCGTGCGGGTGCAGCGGCGCGGACCAGACCTTTGGGCGCTGCTCAGCCACGGCCAGATCTGGAACGGCACGGACTGGCAGTACGACTACCCGGAGCACGAACAGGATGCCGACTTCCCCCGCCTATGCCTGCGGGACCTGCAGACTGCCCTGGAGATCGGCGCCGGGCTCCCGGACACGGTGCTCGTTGCGGGGCTGACATGGTCGCAGTGGCAAGACCGGAAGAGGCCAGTGCCGTCGCTTGGCCAGTCTCGGAAGCGGCCCACCCGCCACCATCTTCGACCTGGCCGCCGCCATCCTCGCCCGCACCGGGGAAACCACGACCGTGGCCCTGCACCGGTTGGCGTACTACTGCCAGGCGTGGCACTTGGTTTGGGAGGACCGGCTGCTCGCCGACGCCGACTTCTACGCCTGGGGCACCGGACCTGTGAACCCTGACCTTCATTCCTCGCATGCGGGCACCTTCACCATCAGTGAGGTGCCAGGGAATCCGGGCGTCTTCACCGAGGACGAGAACGAGAGCATCGACAGTGTCGTCAAGGCCTACGGTAGCCTCCAGCCCTTCGAGCTGAGCAGCATCGTCAAGAACGAAGACCCGTGGCGGAGCGCCTGGTCAGGGACCCAGCCGGGCAAGCGTGGACGCCTCATCCAGGTGGACCGGATGCAGTCGTTCTACCTTGAGCTGGACGGTGAGCCCGTAGGGGGCGCGGATCCTGCCGAGGGTTCTAGCTGCTGAAGATATTGACCTTCGCGGTGTGCGCGCCCTTGGTGTCCGTCGGAGTTGCGGCGGCAAGGGTGTAAGTGCCCGTGGCCGTGCCCTCCGGAATCGTGATGACGCTGTCGATGTGCCCTTCGGCGTCGGCAACAGCCTTGGCTCCGGTTCCGACGGCGGTTCCGTCAGCCGAAGTGAGGGTGACGGTTACTGCCGCACCCGGCGTCCAGCCTCCTCCGGTCACGGTCCAGTCCTGACCGGCCATCATCGACTCGTGCTCGGCGACGACGGGCGATGCGTACGCCTTCGCCTCAATCCGTGCCTTGGCTGACGCCATGGCGTCCACCGGACCGGCAGCCTGGCCGGCTTTGCCCTGGGCCTCCTGCTGGACGATCGCGCCCGGAATCGGTTCGCTGGCACAGCCTGCCGAGAGGAGAGCGGCAGCCGTCAGCACAACGGCAAGGACAGTCTTTTTCACGGGATACCTTTCGTCGGATTCACCGGTCGATGCCTCCATTACGGAACATGCGTAGAGGAACGCACCGCCCCTGTCGGACCGCACCCGGCCGGCGTTATAGGTTCAGGGGATGGACGACAGCGAAACCCTGTGGATGGCCAGGCTGGAGAGGTGCTTCGGCGCTGCCCGCAGCTGGGAAAAGCGGCTGGCAACCCCGGATGCGGTCACACCGGGAAGCTCCCTGGCCGGGGACGACAAGGGGCTCGTCACCGCCCCCGTCCGGACGGCAGCGTGGTCTGGGCTGCTCTCCGCCGTTGACCATCTGGCCCTCATGACGGACCTGGCGCGGGAAGAACTGAATATGCGGCCCACGTCCCTCTTCACCCCGACTCGCGCCGCCCTGCTTGGTGCTTCCCAGGCCGTATGGGTGCTGAGCGGCAACCGCGAGACCCGAAGGGCCCGGGCGCTGTCCATTGCAGAGGACGAGAGGTCAAAGCACAGGGCATTCCTTTGGGACTACGCGAAAGACGAATACGCCAAGGCCAACTTCAGCCAGGAATTCATGACAGATTTGAACGGCCAGGCCGACAAGCTGACTAAACAAATCATGCGCATCCGGGAGCTGCGGAAAGGGTTGCCCAAGATCGACTCGGACGCCACCACCATGATGCGGGAAGCCGCCGCCCATCTAACCAGCACCGCCTCGGTCGATGACCAGTGGATGCGCTTCGCCCTGGCCTACGAGTGGCGTGTCGCCAGCGCCGCAGCCCACGGCCGGTCATGGCCGGTGTTCGTACGCAAGACCGAGAAGACCAAGACCGCGGACGGCGAGCTCCGCAGCTTCACTACCTCCGCCGAGGAGCTCGGAAAGTCGGTGGGCGCGGCGACCATGATGACCAGCGAGGCCTGGCGCCTGTGGGATCTGCGCCGGGTCCCTCACTAGCCTCATTAGCTCTCCCGGGGCACCATGTGGTCAGCGATTCGGGCGCTGGACTCTTCCAGGGAAAGGCGCCCCGCAGCGACGCCGACCACCAGGTCGAAAGCAGAGTCCGTGTCGAAGTCGTGCTGGTAGCCGTTCAGCCACAGGAAGAGCACCATGAGCGTCCAGGAGGTGCGCTTGTTGCCGTCCACCAGTGGGTGGTTCCGGGCGGCGGACCCAAGCAGCACCGCGGCCTTCAGCTCCAGGGAGACGAAGGCGTCCTGACCCATGATGGAGGTTCCGGGGCGGGTTACCGCTGCAGCCAGCAGACCCTCGTCGCGGACGAAGAATCCGTAGCGGCCCAGGAAGCGCTTGGCCTCGTCAACAGTCAGGTGCGAGGTCACGCGTCCTCCAGCCGCTTCAGCAGTTCGGCGTCGTGGGTCAGGACGAACTGGAAGCCGGTCTCAAGATCTGCCTTGCGTTCTTCCGCAGTCGGCTCTGTCTCGTCGTCCAGGTGCATGGGGTTCATACTGGGCCATGTGTGCGGAGGCACGCAAAAGCCGCGCCACATGATCTGTGACGCGGCTTCTTTCAGGTAGAACGGAACAGAACGCAGCAGCAGCGCAGCAGCAGCAGCAGCAGCAGCAGCAGCAAGCAAGCGCGGTTACCGGGTGAGGTTCAGCAGCCAGTCCCGAAGCTTCCAGGTACTGATGCAGTCGTAGTGGTTATATTCGGAAATTGACCGAAAAATGGTAAGGGCAGCCTGCTCCTGCCCGGAGTCGACGGCATCACGGTAGACGCTGTACTGGACCATGGAGTCCACCGCGTTCGTGACCCCGATCCGGCCAGCCGGCATGTACAGCGGCTCCAGTTTCTTGATGCTGAAGGACCGGTCCGAGATCCGCACGGAGCCCTTGACGGTTTCGTAGAGGTCGAACATCACCCCGGTCTCCACGAGTTCCTCCACCTCATCGACCATGACCCCGTGCCGGCGGGCCAGCTTGCGCAGGGCGCTGACCTCGTACTGGGCGTAGTGGAAGATGTGCAGGTCCGGGTAGGCAGCGCGGCGTTCGGCGACGTGGTCCATGAAGTCGATGAGCGCCTGGCGTTCTTCCTCCAGGCTGTGCGCGGTGAAGGTGATGAAGTCGTGCCCGTCAGCGGAGTGCTCGACCAGGCCGAACAGGTACTCGATGCCCCACTCCCCCGTTGCCGGGTCCTGCCAGAGCGGGTCCCCTTCGAAGTCGAAGAAGATGTCGCCGGCACTCGGCTTGGGCATGGCGATGACGGCCGGGTTGGGCAGAACCTTGTAGGAGACGCCGTTGATGGTTCCATCGATGTCCCCCAGGCCGCACTGCAACCGTGCCTGGTCCTGCAGCTCGAACCAGAGCGGGTCCATCTTGATGCCGACGTCGGGCAGGTCGGCCGCGGCGAACATGGCCTTCGTCCTGATGCCGGCTTCCATGAGCTTGGCGCGGCGCGACTTGTTCATCCGGCGCACCAGCATCAGGTCATCGGCGGCTTCCATCTCGGCCTTGCAGTCAGGGCATTTCAGGCACGCCAGCCACCGTGGGTCACCCCAGGCCGAGGGCAAGGAGGCCAGGCGGTGCGCTTCCAGGACCGCACGGAGCCGGTCCCGGGCCGCGTAGAACAGGGGCACGCTCTCTGGCAGCGGGTGGCTGGTGGTCTCGTTGGTGCCCAGGATCAGGTGGCCGTCACGGTGAACCGGGACCCCGGCGCTGCGGAGCTGGTCGGCATACGCGGCGAGCTGCAGCAGGGCCTCCGCTTTGGCGCTGCGGGCCAGCTTGGTGTCGAACACAGCGTAGGTGCCGTCCTCCTGCAGGATCAGGAAGTCGGCGCGGCCGTGGAAGCCGTCGGCAAAGAAGGAGCCCTGGAAGATGACGTCGAAGCCGTCGCGTAGGGCCTGGATCGTTTCCCGGTGCCTGGCTTCAAGCCCGGAACGGTCGAAGGTCCGCGGCGGCCCGACCTCGTAGACCCTGGAGGGGCCGAACTCCTCCCGGAGCAGGCCCAGCACCTTGGCTTCGTGCTTGTCGCCAAGGGCAGCAGTCAGGTCCGCCATCGCGTCAGCTTCAACCACCAGCGCCGGGACCCGGTTCAGTAGGACGTCCAGTTTGCGGACGGCTGCGAATTCGCAAGTCGAGCCGGCAACGATGTCACTGGCCGACAGGATCAGTTCATCCTGGCCTGTCCGATCAGTGCTGGGTAGGAAAAACACTTGCGCCTCCGGTCAATCGATACTGCTTACTGGTTCTCATGCGTAGGCCCGGAGCTTCCGGGTCGGTTGGGCTCAGGGGGCTGTGGCCGGCCAGGCGTCGAAGATCATCGTCAGGGAGACCAGGACGATGCCCAGTGCGGAGGCGACGAGACCGCCGAGCATGGGTGTGGCGATCGGGAATGCGACAAACACGGCCACGTAGCCCAGGACGTTGACCGCGGCGAACGCGATCGATAAGGACGGGACGCGAAGGTCTTTCAGGTGGTGCCGGACGATTTCGATAAAGCCGGTGACCACGCTGCAGAGCGCTGCGAAGCCGAGCAGGAAGCCCAGCCAGGCGAAGCGTGGGCCGAGCAGGGTGCTCATCGAATGCAGGGCCAGTGCGGCACTGCCGCCCCAAAAGCCGACGGCGATGGAGGTCACCCCTGCGGAAATCCGCAGCACCGACTTCGCCTTTGAAGTCTGTGCCGGGAGTTGTGAGGGGGCCGCCGGCAGGGAGGCCGGGATGGGGAAAGCCGGCGGCGGAATGGTTGCCTCAGGATGGCCGTACTCGCTCATTTCGTACCCTTTCCACCGCCGGCGACTGTTGGGGTCCCAGTCGAGGCAGATGTTACGAGCAGGGTGTGACAAAAGAGCGCGAGGTCCTACGCGTCCGGCCGCTCCTCCGGCCCGCGGGGAGGATTCCACCCTGGCGGACGCGCCTGTCGCGGGAAACGCGTGTGTTTGCGAAGAGGCCGACTCATCCGGGCGGCGACGTCGTTGATGAGCACGTCGAGGTCGTCGTAAACAAGTCTTCGTTGCGCAAGGTAGTCGTTACGCAGGGTCTGCCCTTCGCCTTCTCTCCAGGGCGCTGAGGAACCGGACAGATCCGCGCCCCGGTAATACTTGGTGGCGGCTTCCAGGCACTGACGGAGTTCCCGGATCACGTACACGGCCGACTCCGCCGCCGCCGATTCAGGATGAAACACAAGCCGCATGGGCGCGCGGATGGCCCGTGCCGCATCAATGGCCGCTTCGCAGCGCTCGATCCGTTTGGCGCGCTCCTCTTTGTCGGTCAAGAGCGATTCATTCCGGTGCACCTGGTGCGGTTCCGGGTCTATTGAAGGCGGGTTGATGTACCTCAAGGCCGCCAGAGCTTCGATAGCCTTCCGGGCGAACTCTTCCGAGGGTTTCAGCATGGACTCCCGTTGCTGGTGCTCCCGCTGGTGGCGTTTGGAAAGCAGGGCGACGGACAGTGCGCTGATAACACCGATCAGGGCTACCAGCACTGATACTTGCGCAGCCGAGTCCCACATGGCCTCATCCTAATGTCGACATGCGTCCACGCTCAGAAGCTAGTGGGGCAGTGTCTCCTGCGGATCGACCGGGCCCTCCAATGCCAGCATCGGCACCCAGGCGGCGAGTGACTGGCGGACCGGGGCGGTGAGGACGATGAGTCCGTCGAGCAGTTTGGCGATCCGTCGGTACTGGGCATTCCGCTGCTCAGGCGTCGTGGAGGCATCCTGGATCAGGTCAAGGGCAGTCCGGGCGTCCTTCAGCCGCTTCTGTTCAGATGCGGTGAAGCTGGACCAGCGGATCTTCTCGGCCCTCCTGACGGCAGCTTCGTAGCTGACCTTCAAGCCGGTGACCGTGCTGCTGAATCGCTCTGCGTCGGCCAGCGGGGGCTTCTTCATCAGGGCCCGCTCCAGTTCCTGGGCGTGGCGCATTTCCCGCACGTACTTGCCAACCAGCGGCTCGGACACGTCGGTCATTATTGGATAGTCGATCTGCTTCGCCAGGTCTGTCTCGTAACTGGCGGAGTCGAGGATGACTCCTGCCAGCGTCTTACGCGCCTCTGCGACCAGCGTGGCGGCGGTAAGGGCCTCCGACCTGCTCTTCCGCATCGCTGGGCGCAACGACTTGCTGTAGTAGTGGAACAGGCCCACGCCGATGGCAGCGAGGGCAGCCAGGACCCCGATACCGACCAGCAGGGCTGGAATCCACGACAGGTCGGCCGGGGTGGCCGGTGAAGACTCCGCGGGCTGCTCATGGGCTGGTGCTTCCTGGACCTGCTCTCCCTCGCCAAGACCTCCATTGAGGGCGTTCGCCACAACAGGAAGGGTCATCGGGACCACGATCATGACGAGCCCCATGACAAGCTGACCCCAGATACCGGCCGGGCTCTCGCCACGGGCTGACCTGAAGGCGAATTTCGCGACAGCCCATACGACGAGCAATATCCCGATGAGTGACAGGATCGGCTGGATTCGGGCTACCAGCTCAAGAATGTTGTCCGCGAGCATGTACTGCCTCCTGATGGCGGTGGGATCGGGCGCTGACGCGGAAGGCTACTTGCATGTGGCCAGGATTCCGGCGATGGCGTCGTGTTCGGCCTGAGTGACCCACAGTCGGTACTTGGCCTTCACGGCAGTCTGACGTGCGACGTATTCGCAGCGGAACGCCTTGTTGCTCGGCAGCCACGCGTCGGCCGAACTGTCGCTCTTCTGTTGATTGGCTGGGCCGTCTGCGGCCATGAGGTTCAGCGGGTCGTTGGCGAGCTGCAGACGCTGGTCGGCGCTGATCTGCTGGGCACCGGTCTGCCACGCCAAACTCAAGGGGATAACGTGATCTATCTGAACGTCGGACGAGTTCTCGCCGCGGGTGAAGTTGATGGTTTTGCCGGTGTACTTGTCGGCCAGTTTGCCGGAGGCGATGACGCAGTTTTTGGTGCCCGGCTTGACCGTAAGATCGGTCAGGTCGCGGCGGAGGATGTCGTTGCGGGTGTCGCAGCCGTTGTGGTCCACGTCCGACCATGCTGCTCCGAACTGATCACGGCTGTAGCCGGTCTTCGGAGCCTTGCCCTTGACCGGGATGGTCTCGAGCTGGGCCAGGGCGGTGGCAGCCTCTGCCGGGTTGGAGGACCCGGTGGCCGGAGCCTCGGTGCTGCTCGTTGCGCTCTTGACCGATTCCGCGACGTTGGTTCCGGCTTGGGCTGCAGCATCGCAGCTCGCCAGGGAACCGGCCAGGAACAGGCTGGCGATGATGGTCAGGGACTTGGTGACGGCGGAGCGTGTGATGTTCATGGTCCTTCATGTGTGCGGCGGGATCATTCACGCTACCCGTGCGCTGGGCATGCTCCAGGAAGACACGTCGTGGCCGTTCCGCGTGGCGGGAGCTAGGCGGCCACGGGCAGATCCACTGAACTGATAAGCGTGAAGAGTTTCGACCGCCTGGCCGGGTCCCACACTGTTGCCTTGTCCCCCGTCTCCTGGGTGATCCATTTGGCGAGCTGGTGATCCACTGAGGGACGTCCCCGACCCGGTTTCTCGGCGGCCGCGGGAAGATGGTGGCGGCTGCCAACGAACACGGACAGCCGCTGGAAGTCTGCGTCCCACTGGCTTTCGAGATGGTTTGGCAGGTCCTGAGTCAGCTCCAGCAGCCGCATGGTGGCCGGCCTGAACGCGCCGCCGTGGCGGTACCGGGTGCGGATCGCAAAGGCATGCTGGTACAGCTCGTGTTCGCGGCGCACCTGGGGCAGCCTGCCGTTCTTTTCGATGAAGTCCACGACGGCGGCCGCCCTGACCTCCTCAATGACTTTTCCGGTGGCCGGGTAGGCATCCTGCAGGGCGATGATGCTGTCCCGGATGTGGATCGTCTCGGCGGTCTCCAGTGGTTCGTGCCGCCGGTTGACGTGGCGGTACATCCACTGTCCTAGACCCGCTTCGATGTCATCTTCCGGGCCTGTCTTACCCCTGAGGGTGTGTCGGGGAAGGCGCCCGTGTTTTGCGCACCAGGCCTGAAGCTCGGCAAGGCGCGCAAAGGGTCCTTGCGGGTCACCTTCAGGGCGCCGGGGATAGGGCGGAGGGCCTTTTGCTCAGCCCGGGACAGCATGCCCTGACGGTAGTGGCGCCGAACGATCTGGAGGGCCTGATAGTCAGTACTTTCCTTCGGGTCCGTGTACCCGGGGAGACGGTCGTGCTTCTGGTAGAAGGAGACGACCCGCCGCGCGTAGCCGCTGAACTCTCCCTCTGAGAGGACCCGGGGAACCGGACCGGGCAGCTGCAACCACGCGTTCTGAGCATCGTCCAGCAGCTTCGTCCGCTCAGGGTTGAGCTGTCCCTTTTCCCTCATCTGGCGCTGCCGGAGGAACCAGCATCCCAGTGCCCGCTCGGCGTGGTCGCTGGATTTGGGATGCGGTCGCTTGCCCTTCTCGTCCATGAATGCCATCAGGGCAGCATGTCGGCCATTGAAGCAGGCGTCGGTTCGGGCGCCGGTCGGCAGGAGAGGCTGAGGCTCAGTGGTCACGTCCGAATATGTGTGCGGACATGGGGGTTCTGGTCTCCGTTCCGGCCCGCCCCAAGGACTCTGGCTCTCCCTGGCCGCCGGCGCTGAATGCCCGCGGCCCAGGGCTGCCGTTTACGTGATGAGGCGGCGGTCTGTTTCCCGGAACACTTCGCGAAGGTCAGAGGCGAGGGTGTCCCCGTCCGGATGGCCGGTCTGCGTGGCCATGTGATTCAGGAACCCACGGACCATGGAGGGGTGCAGCGGCTTCCCGTCATCCGTCTTGAGCGTCGGTTCTTCCCCGGAGACGTCCAGCAGGTATTCAGCACCGTCAGCCCGGAGTTCGGCGGTTCGTGCGCTGCGGTCCAGTTCGCCCAGGTAGCTTTCCGCGTCCTGGAACGAGGAGTCGGCGACCACATCCATCATTGCGGCGTATTCGCAGTGGGACTCGTATTGCCTGCGCAGGTCCTCGGCCCTGGCTGGTTCGAACACGTAGCCGCCAGTGGAGCTGGTGTGGGCCCGGTCAAACCAGTCACCGCGGCGGTAGTCTTCCTCGTCCCCCGGTGTGGCCGAGAGGGACAGCGAGTTGGCTCCGATGCTGATGGTGTGCCTGATGTCTCCTTCCTCGACGGTAAAGCTGGTGCGGTCGCCGATTTCGGTCAGGGTAACGGTGCCGGGGATCCCGGCGTCGGCGACGACCTTCTGTGCGACCAGGGCGAGCCCGGTGTTGCCGCTGGTGTCCAGGTCGTCTGCGACCCGCACCTTCTCGTTGCCTAGCTGCTGGCCGGGTTCGAGCAGGTACCTGGTTCCTGTCATCTCCAGCTGGTCGAGCACGGCGTCCTGCTCATCCCGTGGCAGGGTCTCGAAGGCCTTGGCGCGGCGGTCCAGTTCGACCAGAACCTCGGGCACTGGGTCGGGGGCTTCGTGCTCGTACCCGTACCGGCCCTTGTCCTGGCGCCGCTGCCATGTGCCCATCTCGATGGCGGAACGGGCACGCACCAGTGCGCCGACGACGCCGACGGCTGTCTTGTCCAGCGGCGAGGGCCCCACTGTCAGGGTGATCCCGGTGGGCTCAGAGTGCATTTCGGCGGCGAACTGGCCGCCCGTCCTGACTCCGGCCTGCACGCGGGCGCGGTTCTCTACGTTTTTGGTCACGTCAGACATGTGTGCGGCGAAGCAGGTTATCGGGCGGACTGCGTGCGGAGGACCGACTTGGATACTGCCGAGACCGAGGCCCCCAGTCCAGCTTCTCGTGCACGCTTCTTGACGTCAGCTGTGTGCGGACTCTCCTGGGCCGATCACCGCCGCACACAACCAGGGTGAACGTACTGAAAGGAACACGATGGGCCACTGGGAAACCGAACACGGGGAAATCATCCTCCCGTCCGCCGAATTCGCTGCCGCCCGCCAGGCTGCGCAGAAGGCAGAGCACGAGCACCAGAGCCGGGTCTTCGACGAGACCCAGTCGTTCTGGAAGGGGCTGACCCGCAAGGAGCAGACCGACCCGGCGGCCTACGAGGCTGCCCGGAGGAAGATGATCGACGCCCGCCGGCACGCGATCGACAGCGCACGTCGCAGCTGGGGTTCCCGGTCCATCACCCCTCACGCCGAACAGCTCGTCGACGATCTGGACACCCGGCTGACCTTGTACCGAGGCCAGCCGCCGGCAAGGGTCCTCAAATCCGACATTCCGTTCCCGACCAACCGGACCACAGAGTTCCCGGCCGGGGAAGGAAGCATCACCTTCGACAAGGACTCCAACAAGGTCAGCTTCGACACCGGCCAGTACCGGGACGTCATCGCGAAGGCGCGCAACTCCCCCGCCGGTACTGCCCTGTTCGCCAAGCTCCAAACGGTCAAATGGACCCGCGGCACCGGCGGGATCTTCCACGGCGACAACGAGCTCAACGATGAGGAAACGGACCGGGGCCAATACGTCACGACGGCGTACGGACCGATCGGTGCCGCACAGGAGCCTTCGCACTGTCAGGAGTACACCGACTCGAAGGGAAACCGCGTCACCCGCGCCGAGCTGTCCAAGCTGCAGCAGGAGCTGTGGGATGCGCAGCGGAAGATCCAGAACCGGATGACCAAGGCAACGGCCGCCGCGGGCCGTGGCAAGACTACCGCAGCGTCCAACAGAGGCAGCTTCGCCTCCTACCAGCACGCCGAACCGACGTTCCGGTTGTAGCCCCAGGCACAGAAAAGCCCCGGACCTCGTGGTCCGGGGCTTCGTCGTGTCTACCGCTCGATGGTGACGCTGAGATCCAAGAGGATGTCTTCTTTGGCGAGCCGGTCCTGAAGGTACCGGGCAAGGCCAGCATCCGTGGCCGTGTGGGCACCTTTCGGAACGGCGCCGCGGAAAACGGCCTGGGTGTTCGTTGACTTCAGGACATCCAGGGGAGCCCAATGGCGGTGGGCTGAACTGAGCCGCTCGATGTCCGTGCGGAAGACCGGCCGGCGGTCTTCACGGGCTGAGGCGTGCATGGTGAACGGGATAAAAGCTGTAGGCAAGGGGTCCTTTCGAAGGGTGCTCAGTGACTTGAGGCCCACCATCAACAAGGCAATTTCGAGCCGCCCTATTCCCGGGAGAGGCCGAGAGCTACAGCACGGGTTAGCCCTTGAAGTCTTTCCTGACCAGTTCCATTTCCTGGTAATCACCATGGCGCCCGGTCCGGGGGATGATGCTCGAAATCTCCCATCCGAGGGCGATGGCTTCGGCGTGCAGCTCGGCCAGGACAGCGCCACTTTCGTCCTGGATGATCGCTTCGTCGTACTCCGCGGCGCCTTCCAGATTCGTCGTGCCTGACCACCCGGGCTCGTAGGGACCGAACTTCTCTCTGAACCGAATTTTGCCTGCCTGTGGGCCAATGAACAGTGAGTCACCCCAGGGGAAGGTCGAAAATGGCACGAATTCGGACGGCTGCATAGTCTCGAGCAGCGGCTCCAGGATAGTTCGCCAGTCCTCTTTGGGTGCCCCCTGGAGGTCGAGGTGGCGGATGAACCGGGGGAACTCCCACTTCATGCTTCGGGCCAAGTAGCGGCCGTCGACGATGGCCAGATCAGCGACCTCCCCGTCCTCCAGCGTCCACTTCGTCCTGTGGACCCGGTACTGGTACTCGTCCTCCCGGATGGCTCCCAGCCGGGACTTCTTCCGCGGTGCCTGCGGCTTGCGGGTGATGGTCCGGACCTTGCCGGGCCGGCCGGCGACAGCGTCGCGCACGGCATCTGCCAATGCGGTACCAGCGGCTACCGTGTAGCTCCCGGACTCCGAGACGACATCCCACTCCCCTATCGCCTCCAACCCGCCCAGACGGGCCCGCACGACCTTCCAACCCGCGTCCGCCAGCAAGGCGTTCCGTGTCCGGTCCTGGTCCTCCCGGCCCTCGTGGGTTCTCTCAGGGTCGACCTCAATGCAAACCCTGGCGTCAGTAACAACGAAGTCAGGGGTCAAAACGGGGTATCTGGTTCGGGCCTTGTCGTACCCGCACTGGATCCCGAGCCGCTCCTCGTGGAGGCTGATGCCCGCCGTGATCAGGGCGGCCCGGAACTTCTCCTCCAGCTTCGAGGACTCGGAGTTGCCAGGCGCCAGGTCCCCGATGGGCGTGGAAGGCTCTGGCGGTGTCCACGGCTTCTTGGCGACGATTTTGGGCACTGCTCCCCCTCCAGGATTCCGATGCTCCTCAGGGCAATCTACCGGCCCGGGGAGCTTGTCACGATGAGCGTCCGGTGGTCGGCAGCCCGTTGACGTGCACGATGATGACCTGTACGTCTTTGGCGCCGTCGTAGCGTAGGTCATAAGTGACCTGCAACCCGGTCGAGGTGCCCGGGGCGATGGCGAATTCGGTCTTATCCTCCGGGTCTCTGGAGATCGATTCGATCACCATCTCTGCCGATTCGTGGTCGATCCCGTAGCGGTCCACCCCGTCACGGATCAGGGCGAAGTAGTCGTCCCGGCTGCCGGCGGTGAGGAAGTAGGTGACCTCACTGAAGTCGGCCCGTTTATTCAAACCGTTCAGGCGGAGGCGATCCGTTCGTGCAGTGATGTCTGTGTATGGCGCTTCAATGACGAGGTCCATGAGCCCATCGCTAATGTGGACATCCGGGGCCTCAGGGGATCCGTCCTCCAAGCCAACGCCCGACTTCCGCAGGTACCCCGTCGTCATGTCCAGACGCGCCGACTTTGAGGCCTTGATCTTCTCGATGCCGGCTTCGTCCAGTGTCGAGAAGATCTTCGCCCCGGCTGGCGGATTGCTGGTGACCGTTGGAGTGGCGCCGCCGAACGGTACGACGCAGCCCGTCAGCAGCAACGGCACGGCAAACAGTACGGTGGCAAGGCGCTTCATCGGAATCCCCCAATTGATGAGCAGGTGTCTCTACAGGTTATCGGAGCGGGCTACTCGGGATCGCTGACGAACATCGGGTGTGAGTGGCCCGGCTCCGTGGTGTGCTCGTAGCGTTCCCAGCCCAGGGAACCCCAGAACTCGTCGGCGCCTGCGGAGAAGGCCACCAGCGGCGTGCCCCCGTAGCGGTCTGCGATCAGCTGAACGGCATCGGTTCCAAGACCCCGGCGGCGGTGGTCCTCCGAGACCTCGAAGAAGTGGATGACGGCGTATGGTCCGGGGTGCCCCGGTTGCTCGTACCCCGCGTTGAGGGCGTCCTGGAGTTCGATCTCCACCCGGACCACTTCGTTCTGGCCGTCAAAGAAGGCGTAGAAATGCTGGCTGGGCTCGAAACCGTAGATCGTATCCTCCCACCAGTCGGCGGAGAAGTCGTCCGATTCGCTGAACGGCTTGTAGATGACGTTGCCAGAGGGGTCTGGCTTCAGTTTGATGAGGGTCAGAACTACCATTGCGCCACCACTCTTCTCGCCGGCGACCAAGAGGCTCCGCGACTGACTCGCGTGACAACCTCAGTGACCCCGTTCGCTATCCGCATGCTCCGAATTCTCCGACCTGGATACAGGCCGCCGCCGTGATTTACGCCGAGGCAGGAACAAACGCACTCGTCCAGCACCGCATTCAGGCAGCTGTCATTGCATCTCTGTTTCTCCTCGAACTGAAGGTAGACATCCACGAACCCGCACTGGTCCGCAACTTCGTCCACCGCCAAGGCCAGATGATTCCGACCGATGGTCCAGACGTTGTTCGGCTGGATCAGTTGGGGACGCAAGCTAGCTCCGGTGCCAAAGCCCGACTTTATCCAGTCTCGGTTATGCGCTCCGCTCGCTTTGAAGGGGAGCCAGAGCCGGACTCTGCCCTTGGTCGGGCGGAGAATCGTGGGAACTTTACCGCGCACACTCTCATTGGCGGCAGTCCCAGGGCCGAACACCTCAATGCTCATGCCCGTGCCACCAGGAATCGCCGGTCCGGGCGGACAAGGCGGGTGCGTTCGATACCGTACTTGGTGGAGAACGTCACGGCCAACATGCCGTGCTCGGCGGGCCTGATGTCCGTGGCGACGAAGACCTCGCGCTCCGGGCTGTGGGACCACCAGCGGACGTCCACGGCTTCAAGGACGGTATTGACCGGCATTTCGTCGGCTCGGACGGTGCCTTCGGTCGGAAGGGATGCTGCACGGGTGGAAAGGTAAGCATCGACGAGGGTGGCGACCAGTTCCCGCTTCTCGCGCTCGTGGCGCTCAACGCCTGCGAAGGCGAAGGCGCGCTCCAAGTTCGGCACCGCGTCCGCGTACTCTGCAAAGGAGTTCAGACGCTCCGGCGCGTACTTGCCGAAGATGCCGGAGAGGTCGTCGATGAAGCGCTTGGCCGCCAGGGCCGGCCGAGTATCAGGGTTCTCCACGACGATGCCACCGCCCGGGACGAAATACGCCCTGTAGCCCAGCTCGAGCATCTGGTCGGTGTCGTTATTGAACTCGAAGAGACCCCCGGTGAAGTCGTAGAACTCCCCGCCCTCGATCTCGATGCGGTCGATGAAATCAGCTTGGTCCCAAGTGTGCTCGTCCTCAGGCCGGACCCAAACACCGTTCTTCTCCCAGTGGAGCTGCGACTGCGTACGGCCGCGCTCAAACAGGTCAATGACCGATTCGCGGGGCAGTGCGAAGTGATCTGCAAGGGCGGGTACGGGCAGCTTGTCGTCAAAGCTCAACCAGATGATGGGTTCCATGGGGACTATGTGTGCGGAGGGAACGATGCGGCTCACCCAGCCTCGGGCGCACGAACGGACGCTCATCAAAGGGAGCTTTGCTCCTGCAGCATGGAAGACTTGACGGCTTCGAAGTGAAGACGTGCCGCCAGCTTTTCCTGTTCCATGCCTGGGCCTGCTGGTGTGACATCAAGAGTATGAATGGCGCCATTAATCAACAGGGCCTTTTCATCGATGCCAGCCCTATCGCAATACAAGGAGAAGCCTTTTGTAAGGGTTGCTGTGGCTGCTTCAACGAGGTGCGTTATCTCCGCAAGCTTCGGCTCCCGCATGCTGGTCTCGACACCCTGCCGGTTTGGACCTTCAGGTGTCTGATACGAGTGCTTAGTGATCCACCTCCGCCCATGGGCGGCCCCACTGGCACTCCGCCAGAGTCTTTCCCACCCGCGCGGATCTCTGTCCTGCAGATCGGCGCTGTACTCAATGAATGGCAGATACGTCATCCGTCCGCCGAGAGACTTCCTAGAGTAATTGGGGCTTGCGCCGGAAAGCAGGGTTGTAGCCTTCTCGCGAGCATCTCCGGCGCCAGCGCTATCACCGGCGATAGTTAGGGCTCGTTCTTCCTCACCCAAATCCCATAGGACGAGCCTGAAATGCCTGAGGAGTCTTTCGCTGCTGTCGTCTGGACCAAGGGCCCAGACTGCTTGAGATGCCGCCTCCAACCCACACCGTCCCAAGGTCAATTGAGGCCGGAAATGATGTTCGACCACATCGGACTCGGATCGGGCAATCAACGGAACGACCAGGTCTGCCCATTGCGTGAGGTGCTCAGCGGAGGCCTTCAGGTATGAAAGGCCCCAGTCCGACGATTTCTCTTGGGGGTAGGCATCATCGTCTGATTGCAGCGCCGACAACGGGGACGGCCCTACCAGCCGGTGAATGGCGTGCTCAAGTCCGCGAATGCTGAATGCCAGGAAAGTCCATGTAGCCATGATGTCGTCGCTTACGACCAACACAGATTGGTCCAGAAGGACACCCTTCGCAGTCCTAGGCCCCTCCGCCGGACCTCCCATCAGTAGCTACCTCCGTATTCCTCGAAGAGCGCCGCGATTCCCTCTCCCCCGGAAGCGGCCGCGATCTTGTTCTCCAGAACGGTGTTCGCACGGCCGGTGAGCTCCAGCGACTTCAGCGCGCCCGCCTTGTTCCTGATGACCGCGGTGACCCGGCGGAAGGCACCCGGGTGCTGGCGGGCAAACCGGGACAGTGCCGCCCACTTGCCGGGGGTATCGCCGAGACTGTGGTTGTGCGGGTCCACAATGTCCACCACGATGTCGCCGTCGACGCGGTGGAAGAACAGGAAGTCCGGGTACAGGGACTTGTCGACGCCGCCCTCGGTGTAGGAGACGGAGAGCCCCCCGGCACCGGCCGGGTTGCGGTACCAGCCGATCAGACTGGACTGGGCCAGTTCCTTCTCGATGACTTCCCTCTCCCAGCCTGTGGCGGCCATCGGGAAGTCGCCCTGGCCGTCGGCGAACAGGTGACCGTTGAACGCCTCGATCGCTTCGATGGTTTCGACGCTCTTCCCAGCGCCGTCCTTGACGGCGGCGATTTTCTGGGTGCGGGTGCGGACCTTCTCCGGCAGGCGGAATTCACCGGCGATCGGGACACCGTGAGGGTGCCAGATCGCGTCGAGCTCTTCGCGGTCCTTGGTGTCCAGACGGGACACAGCAGGGTTGAGTTGCTGGCGCCAGGAGTCGATCAGCGCCGAAGCGGAGGATTCCAGCGTGCGGATGACCTCTTCGTGGACAGACAAGGCCGAGAGGCGCACAACGGCTTCCTCGTGGTCCTGCAGCTGCAAGTACAGCGCGTCGTAGAGCCAGGAGCCGGCGGCGTCCGGCATCCGGTTCACGGCCTTGTCCTTGAGCTCGCGCAGGTTGGTCGCCGACGTGCGGACGACGTGGGAAGTGACGGTGGCCTGCGTGCCGCTGTACTGGTCGTAACCTACCCGGTCGTACGTGACCTCCAGGAGGCCCTGGGCGTCTTCGTCGATGGCTGACTGCAGCCGGGCGTACTCAGCCAGCAGGATCGCCTTCACCCGGGCTTCCACCTCGTCGGTGAGAAGCACCGCGGGGTTGGCCGGGTTGGCGACCTTGAGGCTGTCCAGCCGCGTGCCCAGAGCTGCCAGGCGGGCCGTCTCGGACGGGTAGGTGCGCTTGGGTTTGATCTCCTTCGGCAACACCATCTCCCAGAGCGCGTCCGGAATGCCCGGAACGCGAGGGAAGTCGACCGGGTTGATGGCGACAGCCACCTCTACATCGGCGCCGTCCACGAAGGACTTCACGACGGTGGCGACTTCGGCTTTGTCGTAGTGGGGCAGGTAGAGCGAAACCGTGTTCAGCTCATCCAGGTCCTCCGTCTCGATCCGACCTGCGACCGGGGTGCGGACCATGCGGCCGATCAGTTGGGCGATGGAGGTGTGCTCCTTGGCAGGGCGAAGCGAGACCATGACCTCAGCGCGCGGGCAGTCCCAGCCGGTCGTCAGCGCCGTCTTGAACAGCACGACGCGGATGTGACCATTCTCTTGGATGTTCTGCGGGGCGACGTACGGGATCATCCGGCCATCGGGGAGATCCAGGTGCTTCTTCTCGCCGAACGAGTGGACGATGACTGGCTTGGCGCCCGTGGTGTGCTGCAGGCCAGCAGGCCACTCGTCGGTGATCGAAATGACGAGTTGCTGGATGGCCTTCTCGCTTACCTTGTCGGGCAGCTGGACGACCATGAGCGGTTTGACGTTGTGGAGCCCGTTGGAGGCGCCGTTCTCGGCGTCCCACAGGTTCGTGTACCGGACCAGGTCCCGGACGGCGGCACGCAGCAGCGTGTCGTCGGTGGGCTGGTTGTCGGTCGGGTGGTTGACCTGGATAAGGTCCTTGATGAGGCCGGAGGCCCGGACCTTTTCGGTGTCAGCGGCGACCTTGAACAAGGTCCGGTCGGCGGTGTTGGCAGACATCGCTTCCTCGAACTTCTTCGGGGTAGCCGAGATGCCGAGCATGATGCCGGCCGGGTCGTTGACGATGGTCCGGGTGTTGCCGGAGCCGTCCTTGATCTCGATGGGGCCGCCGTCCAAGACGGTGCGCATGATGGTCTTCTTCTCTCCGGCGGTAACCGAGGAACCGCGGTGAGCCTCGTCCACGATGAGCAGGAAGTCCCGGTTGTACTTCCGGACCGTGTTGCCGATCGTTTCCCACAGCGACCACCGGCGCGAGTCCCCGGTGTTGACGTGGGAAGTGGCGCCGGAAGCCAGGCGCTGGATGTTCAAGAAGTGGATCTTGCCCTGTTCCAGTGTCTCGCGGTCATAGGTCGCGTCGAGCGTCTCGATCTGGGACGGCTGGATGAGCGAGGAGGCCTTCAGGATCTTGTCCTTGGACTGCTCGTTCAACGCCGGGTCATCGGTCAGCCAGAGTACCGTGAGGTACTTATTCGGGGACTGCGTGCCGCCGCCGAAGAGCAGCTTCTCCAGGACAGCGGTTGCGATGACGGTCTTGCCCGCACCCGTCGGAGCGGTCAGGCCCACGGCGGAGCGTGCGCCGTCGTTATCGAACATTCCGACGGCGGCGTTGAGGCGCTGGACCACAGTGTTTGTGACGTCGCGCTGGTAGTCCGTGAGGGAGAATTTCAACGGAAGTCCTGTTCGATGAAGGGAAACAGTGGATGTGGTCCGCTGAATGCGATTCCTTCGCGCAGCGATTCATTTAGGGACAGACCATATTGGTCTACGGCGACTCGCATCTCGACGGACAGCCGGGAGAAAAATTCCTTTGCCCACGCTTCCGGCATGCTCGTTACATATGCGCCCACCTTGGACGAAAACGTGGCCACCACTCTTCGAGGGAGCGCATCTGGGTCGCGAGGGGTCCCGATCAAAGAGCTGGTGTTTACCTTCTCCGCAATTCGAGTGAGGTCGATTACCAGATCTGATTCATGCACCCGAACTGGTTCGAATTCGGACTTTTGCCGACGGTGAGGTAACACCTCACCCACCATGCTTGCCGAGGGGCGTTCGATGAACATCGGCGTAAGAGCCTCGATGACGTCGTACTCGTACAGCCACGGCGTATAGGAGTAGCCGATCTCGTCAACTTCGGAGAAAAGGACATCGGGGGCCCCGTTGATTCTGAGGATGATCTTCGGAGTGGGCGCTGTGCCGCCAGCGCCGTTCGGCTGGTCGTGACGATTACCTGGCACCTTAACTAGTCCTTCCTGTTGACCTGGAATGCTTCCAGGTAGCTGCCGTAAATCCGCTCGACAGTGATTCCGCCGGGGAAGTGTGTTGCCGCCTCGTCGCCTTGGGCTTCGGAGTCCGTGACGATGAAGAGGTGGGAAATCGTGTGTTCCGTGACGTGCAGCTTCTCGGCCAGCGCCTTGGCTCGTCCCGGGGTGAACAGCACAGCGGTCCGGCCGGATTCTGAGAGCGCGAAGCCGTCAGCCTTAGCACCGGGTGTGAGTTCGACGGTGCCGCCGACGCCGCCGGCCTTGAGCCAGAACAGTCCTGCCAGGTCGTTGAAGGCGTGGCCGGTGACGATCTCGGGCTCGTCCAGGTAGGTCAGCTCGAAGAACGCCACATTCGCCGCCAGACCCTCGGAGTAGATGGACCCGTCCTCTCGGACGCCAGTGACGACCGTTTCGAGTCGCGGCTTGGTGACGTGGTGGAAGACGCCCAGGGCTTCATACTCGTCGTCGCCCGGCTTGTGGCCGGCCTTGCGCAGCTTCGTGTCGTCGGCCTTGGACAGCTCGTTGTTCGTCACCAGGATCGTCTGGCGGGTGCCGCCGTCCTCGGCATTCAGCCGGATAACGGCTTCCGCCGTGGTGCCCGAGCCACCAAAGAAGTCCAGAACGACAGCGTCTTTCGGTGCGATGAGTCCAATCCATCGCGACAGAACAGTCCGGTCTTTCGGGAACGGAAAGCGCTTGTCGCCCAAAACCTCAGCAAGGTCGCGGGCAGCCACGTTTCGGTCCCGTTGAAAAACGGATTCCGCCACTTGACTGTCCATGTCCTCAAGCCGAGTCAAACCTGATGGCTGTGTTGTGTGGTCTGGTCCGAAGTAGATGCGACCGGATGCGATCTCCTCAGCCATTCGGGATGGATCAGCGAACATCCAGCCCCTTGACGGCACGACGCACGGCTCGCCGGTGACGGGGTGGAGGACGTCGTATCTGGGTCCCCCTCCGCCTGGCCATGAAATGTTGCCGTCCGTCCGGATGGGCCGTCCGGAACTGTCCAGAGTCGTGAAGCGCGTGACCGCATCCGTCGCAGCTCCAGACGCTTTGAACTTTTTCATCCAGGCACGCCATTGCTTCGTGGCCTCAGCGTGATCCCGACCTGCGGCGGTCCAGATTGACGCCGCCGCTTCCAGCGCCTCGATGACGCCCGGTTTGAGCTCCCGCCACCTGACATCTTGAGAGACGAGCGTTTCACGACTTCTGGCATACACGAGCATGTAGTCCGCGCTATTCGAAATGAACCTGGAGTCATTCTTCCGGCCGCCACTCCAGACCACACTCGAGATGAAGTTCTCCTCACCGATAATCTGGTCGCTGAGGGACCTGAGTCGGTGGTGCTCATCGTCCCCGATGGCCATCACGATGACGCCGGTCGGCTTGAGGAGAGTCTTCGCGATGAGAAGTCGCTTTTCCATGAAGGAGAGCCATTTCGAGTGCCGGTAGCCGTCCTTGGAGTCGACGTAGCGGTCGTTGTACTTCCAGTCGGCGTTGCCGGTGTTGTAAGGCGGATCGATGTAGATCAGGTCGATCTTGCCGGCGTGCGTGTACTGGAGGGCTTCGAGGGCGTGATAGTTCTCGCCGTTGATGACCGTGTGGACAGGGGCGTCTGGGTCTCCGTTGCGGATCTCGGAGAGCTTTCGCAGGCCCGGGTAGCCGATGTCGCCGAATTCCTTGGCTACGGTCAGGCTCTCGATGGGGTGGATCGCTTCGTTGCCCTCGGCGTCGACGAGCAGGGCTGTCGATTCGTCCCGGTTGAGCTTGTGGACCCGGTAGAACGCGGAGTCCTTGTTGGGCTTGCCGTTGACCGTGCTGATGACGACCTTGGAGCCGCGCTTCACAGCGTGCTTGGGCAGCCGAATGCCTTCGGGGTGGTGGCGTTCGAAGACGAGCCCGAACTGTCGCTGCATCCCGCCGATCTCGCGGGCCAGGTTCTCGCGAAGCACCGGGTCGGCGATCTCGACAAGGTACCGATCCAAGCTGGAGGTGGTCTCGGCACCTGCAGGCACGGAGGCGATTTGTTGGGCGGTCATTCCCGCCATGTGTGCGGCGCTAAGCGCTTCGCTCTCCGCTGTGTTCGTCTGGATGCTCACACCAGGAAACATGCGTAGACATCGGACCTGCGGGCGTGTCTGAATGCATCAGGGCTGGCTCCGCCCGGGCGGCGATCGCTCGAACTTTCAAGGGCATTCCGATCTTCAATGCCAGGGGCTCCATCTTGCTCCTCAGGTCGTTGCCCGCGCTGGGCACCTGACATGCGTGCGGAGTGGGCGAAAACCCTGCACCGCAGCCATGCCGGCGTGGTGAAATCCGGGAAGAACACGGAAAATGCGCAAATGGTGGCATTTGAGACAAGAGCCGGGCCCTAAGACACAGGGACCCAGCTCTCACCCCCTTAGTAAGCCTCGATGAGTTCCAGCTGTGCGAACGCAATCCGCCCCATGGCATGGGTATCGAAGCGGTCTGAGTGTGAGAAAACAGTCCAGCGGTACTTACCGGGTGTGACGTCGAAGACGCTGTACTTTTCCAGCGCGTATGGGGCGTTCGCTGTGGCAACTTCCGGCCCGCCGTTGTCCAGCCAGTTCTGGTAGTCGGTGAGCATGGTCGCCCACAAGTCCGTGCAGATTTTCGCAACGACTTGCTCGTCGTCGTTGAATTCCGCGTCGTCGATCTCATCGTTCCAGGCGGGAGTAGCAACGTGAAGCAGGCCGTCGGGCCGCCGTGTGACGCTGGGACACGTGTTGCCGACGAAGGCGTACGCGACGTTGACCTCAGCCAGCTTCCTAGCCCAGGCGTCGAGGCCGTAGCCGTAGTTGATCGAGAGCGGGGGGTCGACGTCGAACTTCTTCACCGAGCAGAGGCTGTCGGCGGCGATCAGGCGGCCGGACGGGACTGTGATCTCGATGACGGTGTCGCCGAGGAATTCCGGCTGCTTGGCATAGAAATCTTCGTACCTGTCGGTCATGGCTGTTCTTCCTGGTTGAAGCGATGAATCCTTTACCGGGCATGTGTGCGGAGCGTGCGATCCCCTGCCCCATCGCCACCCAGAACGGGTAAGTTCTAGGCAGGACACGAGGAGCGCTCCATGGGCTACACGCACTACTTTCCTGGGCTGACTGCCACCGCCGAGGTGATCGCTGATGCCAGGAAAATCATCGCGGCATCCCCGGTGACGATCTGCGGCCCGAAAGGACAGGGGCTGCCGATCCTGGACGAAGCAGACGGCATCCGGTTGAACGGCTTCGAGGCCGCCGGCGAGGCGTACGATACGTTCCACCTGGGCGGAACCAAAGCGCCGCCGTACCCGGACATGTGGACCTTCTGCAAGACCGAGGAGAAGCCTTACGACGTCGTCGTAACCGCCATCCTGATCGCCGCGGCAGTGCGTTCCCTGAACACCTCCATGGGCACCGTCCGAAGCGACGGGCGATGGGACAACTGGGCTGCCGGCGTAGAGCTGTTCGAGAAGGCAGTGCGCCCACTGACCGAGGACGAGAGGATCGCCCTTGAGCTCGACGTCGAAAGCATGAGCCCGCGCAGCGAGCCCTCCGGGCCAGAGGCCTGATCTGCCTCTGTTACTACGCGGCCGCACACAGATTCAGCATGACAACCCTTCCTCACCGCCAGGCCAGAGGCATCCCGGGCGGCGGCCAGTTCGCTGCCGTCACGCACGCCGAGCCTGACCTCTCCCTCGCACCGCAACGCGAAGACCTGCCGCCCCAGAAGCCTTGGACTGAGAAGAGAATCCGGGAAGCAGCCGCAGCCCGCTACGTCGCCGCGCAAGGGCTCAAGAAGGAGATGGCCGCCGCCGCTTCCGTTCTGAACGTGAAGAAGCGCGCCGCTGACCAGGAGTTCTTCGACTGGGACACCGACTTCGCCGCCGGTTCACTTCGAGGGCGCCTGCGACGGATGTACCTCAAGGACCGGGCCACTCTGCGGGAGATGTTCAGCGAGGACCCGGAGTACCGCTACAACCGCGGATACACGCACAAGCCACTGGCGCCGCTCCGGGAAAGCGCCCAGTTGCTGATCAGCAGGGCGTTGAACGGAATCGCGGAGCGGACCGGGGGCGACTCGGAGTGGTTCATCAGGTTGTAGCGGCGCCGGGGAAACGAAGAGTCCGCACCAGTAGCTGATGCGGACACCCGTGGTGCGGTCAGGTCAGGACTTCGTCCTAGGGCTTTGCGGGAGCGCCGTATTCAACCTTGGGGGTTCCGTCCTTGGCGATGGTGATCCGGCCGCCCTGGTAGTCCTGGGCGGTGTTGCCATCGGCGGTGACGTAGTTGTCGGTGGTCGGGTAGCCGAGCTTGCCGTGTTCGAATCCGGTGGCGGCCCAGACTTCACGGGTCTTCCCGACGGAGAGCCGTACCCCGACCACTGGGTTTGAGATCAGAGCACCCTTCTGGAAGTTCTGGTAGGAACCGCCGTCCTTCAGACCGTTGACCCGGATCGAGGTCGGGAAACCAAGGATGCTCATGCCTTGGATCTCGTTGTACTTCTTCGTGTAGTCGGCAAGAAGTGCGTACGCGGACGTGGATGGGGACCAGAAGATGGTTCCGGCCTGGTAGGTCTGGTAGACGCCGCTGTTCACGCCGAGCTCTTCGGACGTGGGGTAGCCCAGGGGCCCGTTCTCAAACCCCTGCTGGGCCCAGGCGTTACGGGTTGCCCCATAGGAGATGTGGGCGCCGGAGGTCGGGGACCACATGATGACGCCCTTCTCGAAGCCCTGCCATGTACCGCCATCCTTGATGGAGTAGGCGGCGGTGGTCGCTGTGCCCAGCCACTGGTTGGCCTTGTACTTTTCGGCAGTGGCTCCGGTGACCGGGAAGACGCCCCAGCGGCCGGCCGTGATCAGCCCGCCCTGGTAGTCCTGGGCGACGCCTCCGCTGACGGGGTATTCGTCGGTGGTGAGGTAACCCATTTTTCCGTGTTCGAAACCGAGTGAAGCCCATACGTCCCGGATGGCTCCTATGGAGAGGTGCGCGCCGTATGCAGGGGTGTGAAGGATGGCCCCGCCTTGATAGTTCTGGTAGGAGCCACCTTCTTTCAGGCCGGTGACGACGTCGCTGGTCGGATAGCCCATGCGGCCGTTCTCGAAGCCGGTGGAAGCCCATTTGTCGCGGATGACGCCGGTGCTGATGGCTGCCCCGGATGCCGGGGAGAACATTATGGCGCCGCTCTGGAAGCCCTGCCAGGATCCACCGTCCCTGATTCCACGGACCTCATCGGTGGTCGGGTAGCCAAGCGGACCGTTTTCCGCTCCTTGTGCCCGCCATTTGCCGTTGATTCCGGCGGTGATGGCGTGGGTGCCTGTTGCCGGCGAGGAGAAGATTCCGCCGTTTTGGTAGGCCTGGTAGGAGCCGCCGTTCTTCAGGCCGGTGATCACGTCGCTGGTCGGGTAGCCAAGAGCACCGTTCTCGTACCCGGTTTCGGCCCACTTTTCGCGGATAGGACCCGGGGACGAAATCCGGGCGCCGGTGGCCGGGGAGTACATGATGACGCCGCCCTGGTACACCTGGTAGACCCCGCCGCCCCTGAGTCCGCCGACTTCGTCCGTTACCGGGTACCCGAGGACTCCGTTTTCGAACCCGAGGGACGCCCACTTATTCCGAGTGGCACCCCAGGAGAAGTGCGCACCGGTCTGCGGGGACCAGACAATCGCCCCTCCCTGGTAGTTCTGGTAGGCGCCGCCGTCCCTGAGTCCGCCGGTCTCGTTGGAGACGGGGCTGCCAAGCTGGCCTGCCGGGCCGCCGCCCTGGCTGTACTTCTCAGTGATGGCACCGAACGGGTCGGCTGAGTACGGGGTGAAGACGTCATCAACCGCACCCATGATGACCCGGTCTCCCGGACGGTTGGAGCGCAGGAACCTGGTGACGACGTCCAGACTGGTGGAGATGCATCCGGCCGAGGTGGTGCGGCCGGCGTGCAGGAAGATCGCGTAGGAGGCCCCTTGGACGGTGTCCATGTCGGGCCGGCGGTTGTAGTTGATGACCGCCGCCTGCTCGTAATACCCCTGGTTCATGTACGTGTAGAGGTTCTCGTCGGAGGGACCGCCCCGTCCCTCAAAATACTGGTTGTAGGTGGCGCCGTATTCGCCGCCCCAGCGGGAGTTCGGGTTGACCGTGTGGTAGCCCAGCGCGGTGCCGGGGTTGGAGCGGCCGAGCGCTTCGGTGACGCTGTAGGACCCGGTGGGCGACTTGAAGGTGTCCTCCCAGGTGAGTCCCGGAGGGGCGAAGCCCTTCAGGCCCGCATAGCCCCAGTCCTGCCATTCCTGGACGTAGCCGTTGCCGGAGCGGACGCAGCCCGTGATGGTGACCCTGTTCGATTCACGGGTCTCGGCGGTGGCGAACGTGACCCGGTTGGCACCGTGTCCGGAGTATTTGACCTGTCCCGCGGAGAGACGCTGACAGGGGTTGTAGACCTGGGGTGCGGCTTGGGCGCTGCTGGTGCCGACGAACACGCTTCCGAGGACTGTCATCACCGCCAAAGCGAGGGACAGTGGTTTTCTTTTCAGCACGGCTGCCTTTTCTTGTTGAGCATGGGGATCGCGGGTTCCTTTGAAACTCCGCCAGGAAGTTGCATGTCTTCCTTCTGGTTTGTGTGCGGCCCGCGCCCCGGGCGGCTGTGAGGAGAGCTACCGGCGGAGGACAGGGTAGAAACCGTTCCGGCCGTTGCCCACCTCAACCTTCGGTTCAGCCTTTTCATCTCTTCGGCGACCGGAGGCTGCGCTGCGCCGGCGGTTGGCTTCCTCCCAGGCCTTCCACTCCTCGGATGACTCGATCTCCTCGACCCGTTCGGTCAGGAACATCCGCATTCTGGGCCCGTTTCGGTACACCGGATTGGTCACCAGCTTGTCCGGATCCCCGAGGAACTTCTTGATCGCGGACGGAGTCCAGGCAGGGCTCCGGTCCGCCAGGGTCCCCGGGCCGAGCATCTCCCGCTTCCCGAAGGGCGGCGTGCCGGCACCGAGCCTGGTGTCGGCAGGAGCCAGGGACACTGACGGCTCGGCGTGTGAGGTGGCAGCGAACTGGCCGCCGGCGGAAACACCCCTGGGTTGCCGCGATCTGTTCGTCTCCATGCCCTGTTTGTGTGCGGCGTGGACTCGAGGAGGTCATGCGTCGCGGCGCTTCACCGAGATCATCGCACCGACCAATGCGGCCGCAGCCCAGGCAGCCACGACGAGGCCTCCCTGGTTTTGGGTCAGGGCGTCAGGCTGGGTGCGGATCGCAACCATCTCGATGCCCGCGGATGAGGGCAGGAAACGGCTGATGTCCATGAAGAGTTCGTTCTGGCCCGACAGGATGGCGAGCACGATCGGGGCGACGATGAGCAGCCCCAGGGTGGTCATGATGCCGCCGGCGCTGTTGCGCAGCAGTGTACCGATGCCCAGGCCGAGGATGGCGATCAGCGCCAGGTACGCTCCGGTGCTGAGGATGCTCGGCATGACACCGTCGGCGGTGATCGCGTAGTCCAGGCCTTTAGGTTCAAGGAGCGGCTGTGCCACGGCGTAGGAGATCAGTGCCGCCCCGGCTCCCACAATGAACGAGACGGCGGCGATGACGAGTGTCTTCGCCAGGATCGCTGTGAGGCGGCGCGGAACGACGGTGAGCGTGGTGGAGATCATCCTGGTGCCGTACTCGGAGCCGATCTGCATGACGGCCAGGGAGGCAATGAGGAACTGTGCGATCGCAATTCCTGACGCCGGGATGCCGCGTGCCTGCGCCCCGAGTTCCTCGGTGAGAGTCTCAGGCCCAGGGGCGGGACCGCCCGCTTGCCTGCCGACGTCCAGCAGCCCGTCAGCCATCGCCAGGACGGCGAACACGCTCAGCAACCCGATACCGACCATGCCCATCAGGGTGATGATGAGGATGACGTAACTGGAACGCAGCGAGGTCAGTTTGAGCCATTCGGCGTACACGGCCCGCAGAAAGTTCAGTCCGGGGTTCTCGTCCCGGCGCTCCGGGGCAGCGGCGCGGCGGCCGCGGCCTGCTGTGGTGGTGCTCATCGGGTTCCTTCCCCTGCTCCGGCCAGTGCGGCCGAGCGGTATTCAACGTCATCTCGGGTCAGCTCCATGTACGCCTCCTCGAGTGTGGCCCGCACGGGGATCAGCTCGTGGATCAGGGCGTCCTGCTCACGTGCGATCCAAGCGATCCGTCGGGGTTCGGCGCCGGTAACCTCCAGCTGGCCGGGTTCGATCTCCCGGAAGGAGATGCCTTCGGCTGCGAGGCCTGCCTGAAGAAGGTCGGCGCGGTCGCTGCGGACCATGGTCTTGTCCTGCCCGTGGGCGAGGATCTCGGCGACGGGCGCATCGGCAATAATCCGGCCGCGTCCGATGACGATCAGGTGGTCTGCGGTCTGGGACATCTCGCTCATCAGGTGCGACGACAGGAAGACCGCCCGGCCTTCAGAGGCGAGGTGGCGGGCCAGGTTGCGGACCCATTGGACACCCTCGGGGTCCAGTCCGTTCACCGGCTCGTCGAAGATGACGGTCTTGGGATCTCCGAGCAGGGCTGCCGCGATGCCGAGCCGCTGGCCCATGCCGAGGGAGAAGCCTTTGACGCGTTTTCTGGCGACGTCATTGATGCCGGTCATCGCCATGACTTCCTGGACGCGGCTGCGGCGGATACCGTGCGTGGCGGCCAGGACTGACAGATGCTTGGCGGCACTGCGGGCCGGGTGGACCGCCTTGGCGTCCAGCAGGGCGCCGACTTCACGCAGTGGGGCCCGGTGCTGGGCATACGGGCGGCCGTTGACCAGTACGTGGCCGGCGGTGGGCCGGTCCAGTCCCAGAATCATCCTCATCGTGGTGGATTTTCCGGCGCCGTTGGGGCCCAGGAATCCGGTCACCCGGCCTGGTTGAACGGTGAAGGTGATGCCGTCGACGGCGGTACGTTTTCCGTACCGCTTGCTCAGGCCGTGAGCCTCGATCATGGTGCAGCTTTCTTTCGGGGACGGGCGGACGTCATCGGTCCATGTGTGCGGAGCCGGACACAGCACTCCCCGCCCCCACAACCAGTAAACAGGCGTAGTCGCAGGTCAGCGCAATTTCGATTACCCGGTGCGCTGTGTTTCGACGGGCAGACCCAGCGTCCGGTCCGCACACATCCTTGCCATGACGACTCTCCCCGACCACCAGATCACCCCGCCTGCCGACACCGGGTCCACACCAAAACCGGCTATCGGAAGCCGCCTCATCGACCTGGGCGTCAACGTCGCATTCGCTGCCGCGTTGTTCCTGGTCGCCGTTGCCGCCGTTCTGCCGGCTCTGACCGGCGGGACTGCCATGACGGTGATGACCGGCTCGATGGCCCCGGCCCTGCCACCGGGGCACATCCTGATCTATCACCCGGTTGCCGCTGACACCCTGAAGGTCGGCGATGTCATCGCCTACCAGCCCGACAAAAACATCACCGGCGGTGTCCCGATTACCCACCGTGTCATCGGCGTCCACCACACGGGTGGCCACGCCGAGGAGATCATCGTTCAGGGTGACGCCAACCCGGTGCCGGATAAGCCGGTCAGGCCGGAACAGATCATCGGGAAGATGGATTACTACATCCCGTTTGCCGGGATGCTGCGGCTCCTGGCTTTCCATGCCGGCCTCGCATCCCTGTTCGATCTTCTCCCCGCCGGGCTCATCGGTTACGGGATCTTCCTGTTTGTCCGTGCCCTCCTTCCCGGGCGCCGAAAAGCCAAGCCGGAAGCGGCGGCAGACGGCATCCAGCCGGCCGCGCATTGTCTGCGCATGTTTACCGGCAGCTGATGCCCTACAGAACGGAGACCCCTGTGGCCGTGACCGCCCTTCGTCCCGACATCGCCGCCGCACGAGCCAATGCCAGGTTTTCCCTTGGCAGCGGCCGTGAGCTCCGGCAGCTGGAGTCGGTGCTGTCCGCGGATGAGACGGTGTCCGCCATGACCCAATGCCGGTATCAGGGCTGCTTCGGACTCGCGGTCCTCACCGACAGCAGGTTTCTCTTCCTCTGTAACGGCCTCATCTGGCGGGCCTATGAGGACATTAGCCTTGACCGGATCACTCACGTGCAGTGGCACACCGTCTTCGGCGTCGGGACTTTGACGCTGCATCTCGGCGCCGTTCCACTGGAGTTCACCGGTGTCAGCGGGCCCGGCGGGACGGCGGCAGTTCAAGGGCTCCGCCAGAACATGGCCGGAAGGGACCGGCTTGACCGGCAGGTGCGTGAGGGGATTCTGACGTTGGCCGCACACTTCGAATCACCAGCTGCGGCGCCTGCCCTGGACAGCTTCCCGGATGAAGTGCCGGAATGCTACTTCTTGGCCGACTCGATGGTCCCCCGGACCTAAGCGGTGAGGGTTCCTGGGGAGTCCGCACACATGGGGACCAATAGCAGACGTTGACGTCATCACCCGGGACAAATGCAATCTCCGACCCGAGGTGAAGCGAAGGTCGGTCCAGGGGGAATCCATAGGTCCCCTGCTTGGGGACTTCCTGCGGCTGCTAGCCAGAAACCGGGTCAGCCATTGTGCCGGCCCGGTTTCTTCATGCCCGGGGACGGACTAGCCCAGGGCGGCGCGGATTTCGCTGCGGATCAGGCGTTCAGCTTCTTGGTCCAGGTCCAGCCGCAGGATCGCGTTCAGTGCACGTGCCATCTTCGGTGCCGCGGCAACGAACTCCGCGAGTTCCGGGTCCCCTGCCAGGTCAAGGGACGACAGGTCCGGGGTGGACCACCGTTCACTGGCGTGCGGGTTGGCGAGGACTGCAGGAGCGGCCATGGGGGTTTCCTTTGCTGGTACCAGGTGCTTACACCCGGCATGTGTGCGGCCGTTGGGCCGGCCGACGTCACGAACGGGCATCTTCACTGGATGTTCACGCGGTGTTCGCAACCCCCGCAGTTCGTCGAGCGATTGGTGTCCTGCCGCACACATCTGAGGCATGAAAGCTTCTACTTGGACTCTTGCGCCGGCCCGGCTGGCGCCACCGGCTTTGAACCCAAGGCCGGTGAAGCACGAAAACTCCCCCGGCTTCCCGACGACAGTCGATGAGGCCCGCGCCTTGGCACGCGACATCAAAGCGGCACGGGCAAAACGGACACCGTGGTGGAAGATTGGAGAGCACCTGTCCATCTCCCGTATTGAAGCGATCCGGCTGGCGCACAGCCTGGACGAAGTGCTGGATGAAATGCGTGGCACCAGCAACGACTCGACCGGCACGCAGGCCGCGCAAAACGGGCATGACGTCGTAGCGTCTCTACTGAGTGACACGGTCTGAGGAAAGGAACCCCCATGTGGCTCTTCATCGAATTCGTCTTTGGCGTGGTGTTCGATTTCCTCGCAGATCTGTTCATCTACGGACGTGGGCACCAAGCGGTGAGGAAGGAACGGCGCTCCGCAAGGCAGCGTCCATCGCGACGAAATGAGAAAGGCCGAGCAAATACAGATGATGTCGATAACCGCACATAGGCTGAACTCGTGAATCCGAGCCCTTCCCCGACTCCCCTGGATGTCTTCGTCCACTCCGGCCCTGCCGAGTGGTGGCAGATCCTCGCCGCCCTCGGTCCGCTGGCCGTCCTGGTCGGTGCCCTGCTTGCCGCCTTCATTGGATGGAACACGCTCCGACAACGGACGACTGCCGATGCAAAGTCGCTTGCCCAGAAGCGCGAGGCTGACGACCGCTCCGAGTGGTGGAAGCGAACACAGTGGGCGATCGACAGCTCTATGTCCGACGAGCCGGACCGGGCCAAGCTGGGGCTCCGGGTCATGTCGGTTCTCGCCGAGAGCAAGCTGGCCGGGCCCGAGGAGCTGAAGATCATCACTTCAGCCTGGGTGGATCCGCTGGAAGTGGCTGAACAAGCCCGCACGGGGAATCCTGTCCAAGGCGAGTACGTTGGAAGTATTACCGTTCCTCCGCCCATACCGGAGGCCGCTGGCCCCCACGAACGGCCGGAAGGGCCGGGCAGGGTGGACGATGGGACGGAACCGGGCGACAATGAAGCAACGAACGAGGATGAGGAGTAGGAGGGGGATGAGCATGATGACAGCCCAGGAATCAGAACGTGAGCACCAAGCCAGCGCCGCAGCAGCAGGAGAGCGGAAGGTCGACGGCATTGGCTCCTCCAATGTGTCCCATCGGGCCGCCTCCTACGACCGCGGTGTCCAGATTGCCGCCGCGCAACTCCGGCTCGTAACTGACCGGCGTCTCGGAAAAACCACCCCTGAATGGGTCAAGGAACTCGCCCAGGAAGAGCCGCGGGCGTCCTGATCCATCATTGACTTGCCACGCTGAAGAGCCAGCCCTACCGCGATCGGGGGCTGGCTCTTCTGGTGCTACGCCAGGCCGAGTGTCTGGAGCGAATCGAAGCAGGGTGCCGGAGTTGGTGTTCATTCCCGCCTCTGGACGTCCGAGGTCTTCATCACCTGCTCCTTCTTGTGGAGGTAGGAGATGGACCGCTCGGTGAGCACGCGGCGGACGAAGGTCCCCTGCTTCACTTCCTGACCGAGGTCCTCCCACAGGATTCCGCGGCCGGCCAACATCTCTTTCCGCCTCCGCACCGATACCCCAGTCAGTTCCCGATGGCTGAAATGGTGGGAGGCGAGCATCCCTACACTGTTCTTCATCGCATCGGCCTGGCGCCACTGCAGGTACTCCAGGACGCCTGCGGAACCTTCCAAATGGTGGGTGCGTCCGTCGAAGAATGCGAGGGCATCGATCTCGGGCCGGATCCGGTTGAACTTTGCGGTGGCCAGGGCGGCCGACGTCGAGACGATCTTCTGGACCTGCCCGCCGAACCAAGCCTGGGTGTTGGCGCTGCCCAAATCGGAGATGATCACGGAGATCTCATCGGACTGGGTGTAGGCGAACTGGGCACCGTCGATGTTCTCGCACAGATACAGCGCGGTCGCCTGCATGTCGGCGGTGAACTTGGGGTCGAAGGGCCGCTGCAGCCCGCGGGTGTACTTGGAGAAACCTTTCCCGTCGACGCGGATCACAGCGTAGCTCTTGGCGGGGAGGAAGGTTCGGTACTGCTTCTCCCGGTTCTTCATGTCCGTGGTGGTCTGGTCCCGGCGCTCGGGCATGGTTGTTGTCATGCGCGCCATGTGTGCGGAACGGCTATTCGGGCTGCCCGCAGCGTCCGGAATTTTCCTAGAGCATCTGAGTGGTGACGAATCCCCAGACCAGAAAAATCATCGCGCTGACGGTCAGGGCAACAGTAATGATTGCCGGAATGCGTCCCTTGCGTTTTCTGATCCCGCTAATGCCGAGCACAAGGGCGACGATGGCCATCGGCAGCGAAAAAGTGAGGAAGAGCATGGCGACGCCGATACCCGAATCAACGCCGCCCCCCCGCCATCCAGCCAGCCCAAAACAGAAATCCCGTGTTGAGGACCATGACGATCAGGGACAGGAGGCCGACGGATAGCCAGGCGGGCCGTGAGCGCGGGACGTTAGTGTTCTCGTCGCTGGTCATACTCATCCACATGCGCAGGTTTTTGGGGTCTCCCTAACCAGCTGGCTGGAGCTTTTGCCAAGGCCCGGACTACGGCCAGTAGTCCGGGTGGTAGCCGAACCGGCCGGGCAGTACCGGCGGGCGGGGTGACGGCATGTTGTCTACTTCTGCTGGACCCTGCCGGTCCCCGGTGTCTTCGGTGTCCTGCTCCGATGACTTCGGGGCTTTCGCCCTTTGGCCAGCAGCCGGTCTACGCTTCCTGGGCAACTTTTCGGGCAAGGGAGGGCCCTCCAGGGACGCTCGTAGGGAGGCCCCGCTGCTTGAGCCATTGGCGCACACATTAGCCCGGAATCTTCTTTTTGGACATGCGCGATCTTCTTGGAGGAATGGGAGACGAAGTCTGTGATGCCGCACACATAGTAGGCAAGCAGCAGGACCACCAACAGCACCAGGAGCACCAATGACCGCCATGATGAACGAGCTGATCGGCGATTCGTTCGCAAGCCTTCCTGCGTCACCGGCGTCATGCCCGGCAGAAGATGGGGGCACCCCTGTTCTCACCGTCACAGTCAACGATCAAACGGTCCTCACCATCGTCCGCCGCCTGCACGACGGCACCTGCATCGACGGCGTGGACTGCGACATCCGCGACTTCCACGCCCTGGACGCCTACGAGGATGACGTGAAGAACATGCTGGGCGCCATGGTGTCGGCAAGCACCGACGGCGACAGCCCTGAGCTGAGCACCTGCCGCAGCACAACGGAACGCCGCTGGCTCCATGGCAAGTGGTGGTGCAAGACGTGCAACATCGAAGTCCGCTACATGGTCGGCTCCGGCTGGGTACACACGACCAAGAAGCGACCGGCAGGCTCAGCCACGGCGTAGGGTATCCCCCATGAGAACCCGGTACTGGGTGAGCACGTTCCTGTGGGCCGCGCTGGTCATCACCTCGATGGTCATCATGGTCTTCGGTCTTTCCCGCACCATGTTCTTCGTCTTTGAGGCGACACCGGAGATGGTCGAGGATGTTTACGCCGGCCGCCGGCTCTACCTCGGCGGCACCCTCGTTTCCCTGGCCGCAGCCGCCTGGGCGCTGCAGATGCGCTACCCGCGATGGGTGGCCATCTGTGCCGCCCTGCCTGCTGTACTGATCGGCTGGGCAGGCCTGGCCAACACAACGAGCCTGTTGCCGCACCTCGTGGCGGTGGCCGCGCTGCCCGCCGCGTTTGCCGGACTGCTGGGCGGCGTGCTCCGTGACGTCTCGAGGCAGCACGGGAGCGCAAATACCACTGGCTCCTGACCTGTTGGGCCGGGATCAGCTCGTGACGGAATCCCTTGCCCCCGGCAGCAGCGGACACATAGGCTCGTCCTGTGAGTGGCTGGGACAGTAATCCGAAGAGCGGAACCGGCCAGCGACCCGTGAAGGAAAACAGCATGGCAACAGGTACGGTCAAGTGGTTCAACGCCGAAAAGGGCTTCGGTTTCATCGCCCCCGACGACGGAAGCGCTGACGTGTTCGCACACTATTCGGCAATCGCATCCAGCGGTTACCGCTCCCTGGACGAGAACCAGAAGGTTCAGTTCGACGTCACCCAGGGCCCCAAGGGTCCGCAGGCAGAGAACATCCAGCCGCTCTAACGGCTTCTACGAAAGACTGGCCCGCCATCGGCAGGCCAGTCTTTTCGTTTGTCCGCCCTTAGGATCCAGCCGCCTGTCTGGCCGCCTTGGCAGCCCTTGCCGCAGCCTTCTGCTCCTCCTGCCGGGCCTTCAACGCAATCGCCCGCTCGGCGTTCTTCTTATCGGACGCTGCCTGGGCTTTCTGGAGGCGCCGGGTCGTCTCCTTCATGATGGTGTCGCGGTTGGCCGTGAACCACTCCCTGGCGCCTTCCTCGTCCGCGAACGCGCCGTCGTCCTGGGCTTCCTCGGACTGGGCCACGATGATCGCCCACATCGGTCCGCGCGGAATCCCCGCCTCGGCCAGGTGATGGCCCTTGAGCATGGCCTTGCCGACAGCCTTCTCATTGCCGATCCGGTCCGCGATGGCGAGCCAGTCGGGCACATAGTTCCTGCTTCGCCTGGCCCCTGCGCCGCGGCCGGCCTTGTCCGCCTCCACCAGCTGCGACCATTGCTTCAGGGTCGGGCCGCCGCCGGCGTTATCCAGCCGCCGCAGCAGCCGGCGCACGGCAGAGTCGCTGACCGTGGCCTCGCCGCCGGGGTTGTGGCACATGTGTTCCCGAATCAGGGGCAGAATCTTCTCGTGGAACCGCTGCGGGGCTCCGATGCGCTCCAGGAAGTCTTTGGCCGGGGCGACCCCGGTCTCGTGGTGGCCGCCGGAGGTGATCCTGCCGTTTTCGTCGATCTTCGTCGAATGCGCCTTGCCGAAGTCGTGGCTGATCGCTGCCAGGACCAGGATGGAAGTCTCTTCTTCGTCGAGGCCGTCACGTCGGGCGATCCGTGCCGCCTGGTCGCCGGCCATTCCGAGGTGGACATGCACGGGGCCCTCCGGGTGCCAGGTCAGGTCCTGGGGGACCCCGCGGGTCGCCGCCAGGCCGGGGAAGTGCTGCTCCCAGCCGGAGGCGTGCAGGGCCTCGAGCGCCTTGGAGATGTGGGTTCCTTCGGTGCTGAGCTTGCGGAACTGCTTCCAGATACCGTCTTTGTGCATCTGGTGGAAGGTCGGCGCCATCTCTCGGCACAGCTCTGCCGTTTCCGGGGCCAGCTCCATGTTGAAACGGCCGGCGAATTGGACACCGCGGAGCACCCTTAGAGGGTCCTCTTGGAACTTGTCTCCGGTGTGGCGAAGGATGCCGGCTTCGAGGTCGGCGCGGCCGCCGAGCGGATCCACAAGCTCGCCGGATTCTGCATCCCAGCCCATCGCGTTCATGGTGAAGTCACGCCGGGCGAATGCAACCTCGAAGGGCATGTTCGGGTCGGTGTCGACCACGAAGCCGCGGTGGCCGTCGCCGGTCTTGTTGTCCTGGCGGGGCAGGGCGACGTCAAAGTCCTGGCCGTTGAGGGAGGTGTTGAACACCCCGAAGGACTGGCCGAATTCGTTCACGTCCCCGGGCAGGGCCTTTCGGACCTCTTCCTTGGAGAGCCCGTACACCTCGATGTCGACATCCATTGAGTCCACGGTGCCGCCCTGGGTCAGGGAGAGCAGCCCATCGCGGACGGCACCTCCGACAATCAGCGGGCGGCCGCCTGCTGCCCGCAGCGAGTCGAGTACCTGGCGGGTTTCCGGGGTGAGGTCGATCAGATCGGGGATGAACTCCGTGACAGGGTGGAGTGTCATGGTGCCCTCCGATCTGATGTCCGGTGCGAACTGGCCGCCGACGGGGATGCCTTTAGGCTGCCGGGCCTGGGTTGTAGTCATGCCTTGTTTGTGTGCGGCTGCGCCTTCCGACCGCCTGCCTCAGCCTACTGTGGCGCGAGGCCGGCATCGCAGTCGCTGTAGACCGGCAGGCAGCGTGCCGCACACATAGCCGGTGAGAAGTAACCCCCAGCACCCTGAAAGTAGCACCATGACAACTGAATCCGACGTCACTGTCGCGTCTGCACCCGAAATCACCGCCGGCGCCATCTACGACATCGTCTCCAAGATCAGCCCATTCGCCTTCGACGGGATGAACGTGGCCATGAGCGCGAACTTCGAGAGCTTCCTCGAGAAGATCACCTTCGGTATCGAATACACCAATGAGGACCAGACGGCGACCGACGCGAGTCCCTTCCTCGCCATGGTCCGCTCCAACCAGGATCTCCTGGCCGCCCGCCTCATTGAAGCCCGCGATGCTGCCCGCATCAGTGGAGTCCCCACGCCGGTACCCATGGACGGCATCGAAACCGATCCCACCTGGCCGCAGCTGATCCTGTCCGCCGGCCCCTACAACCCCGCCGAAGACGAGGACGCTTCATGAGCCCCCTGGCAGTTGTCCCCTCGCCCGCCCAGATGCCCGCAGCCCGCCAAAACGCCCGGCTGTATCTTCAGGCCAGGGCCCTTACCGGCATTCAGAAGCACCTGAACGCCGGAGGCACCGACACCGAATTCATGCTTCGCCTGGCAAGCCACGCACTGGCCGGTGCTTCCACCGCCTCCGACGGCCGCTTCACCGCCGAGCTCCAGCGCCACACCCGCGGCCTCCAAGCCATCCGCCGTCACCTGACTGTCGGCGGAACTGACCGGGACATCCTGGTCGGCCTGACCGTCAACGCGCTCACCGGGTACAGCCCGGCAACGGCGCAGGAAGCACGGGAAGCCCGGGCGAAGGCGGAGCAGGTGGCTGCATGATCCGGAACAACTCCGAGTACATGCTGGCCGACGGTTCGCCCCGTTACGGCATCAGGACCACAGGCCTGGCCCAGGTTTCGGTTGCCACCGCTCCGAGCCTCATCAGGGTCGGGCAGACAGCGGACGCTGCGGCACTGCTGGACGCCGCAGAACTGAAGCTGGCAGTGCAGCACCGCTTCGTCCTCGACAAGTACAACCACGCCGATGCCGACATCATCTCCGGGCTGAGGGCAGATCACCCTGAGGAGCTAGAGGAAGCCGAGGCCATCGTCGCCAAGCGCCTGGGATCCCCGGTGGTGTGGATGCGTGGCGCCAAGACCGCGTACACAGAGGCCGTTATCGAGGAAGCCCAGATGGACGGCACCCTCATGCGGCAACTGGCTGCGTCGCTCATGTCGATCGGGCTCACTGTGGCCATGATGGTCATCGTGATCGGTCTCGCCGCGATGAAAGCCCCACCTCTGATCTCACTGGTCATCGTCACGGGCATCTACCTGGGCACACGCCCCATTCAGCGGAAGCTGGGCCGAACAGTGGACCCTGGCAACTTGCCGACCCGCATTGACCGCGAGGACGCGCGCCTCCTGTGGGACGACGTCGTGAACGCCACCCTGGTGGCTATCCTGCAGAGCAAGGACGTGCCGATCGACCAGGGCACCGTCAAGGCCGCGCTCCGCGGTTGGAACCACACCCGCTACGTCGGTACGGTCGCGCAGGACCTGCGGACCAACCCTGCGCAGCCGTAACAAATCCAGCCTGCCGACCGTCGCCATGGACAATGATCCTCGGATCGGCAGAGCCGCCGGCCCAGCCCGGCGTGCAGCAAATGAAGGACCCGCAGCCGGGCCACGATATGGGGAAAACAATGAGCAACGAATACCAGCTCGTCGACGGGTCGCCGCGCTACGGCACCCGCCACGAAGGAAAACCACAGCAGACGGGCCCGGCACAGCCGCTCCGCGTCGAAGAAACCGCCGAAGCAGCAACGCGCCTGGGACTGGATGACATGGCCGCAGCCATCGACCGCCGCCTGGACAGTGCCTGGGCCGACGCCGAAGACCCGGTCGTGGCCGCCCTGCGGAAAGAGAACCCGGAGGAGCTGGCCGCCGCCCGGGCCCTCGTTCAGCTCCACCTGGGGTCGCAGCGGCAATGGCGGCTGAAGGCCCAGGCCGTCCGCGACAAGCAGTTGGCCGGCACCGTGGCCCGCCGCAAGGCCTCCGGCAGTGCCCGGGCTATCCTGGTGATGCGCCTGGGGTTGATGGCAGCGCTGATCGCGCCGCCGGCGTACATTGTGGCCACCGATCAGGACGACTACCTGAAGCTCCTCCTCACCGGGATCATCTGCTTCGCGGCGGCCATGATTGGCGGGCACTTCCTGACCATCCGGGCCCGCGTTCCGGTCATGCCGAACATCCGTGGCCCCTGGCTGAGCGAGCTCCGCGAGGATGTCGTGAACGCGACCCTGGTGGCGATCCTTCAGAACAAGGGCGTCGCACTCGACCGCCGCACTATTGCCGCTGGCCGGCGGGGTTGGGAAAGCATCCAGGTGGCAGCCAAGGCCGTGGCGGCACTCCACGGTTAGAAGCGTCGGTCATTTCCACAAGCCTGGTGCGGACGACCAATATACTGGCGCCAGCTCATCACAATATTTGGGGGAATCATGGCAGCTAAAACGACCCTGGGGGCAGCCTGCCTTACAGCCTTCCTGGCTTCCGCATTGGTAGGGTGCTCCTCGCCCCAGGCGGCACCTGCTTCGGCGCCGGTAGCCGCCAGCTCAACACCTGCCGCCTCTGTGTCCCCTTCGGCCGTCAGCACAGTTGCTACTGCTGCGTCGTTTGAGCTTCCCGTCGATAAATATCCGGTTGAGAGCCTGGCCAAGGCCATTCTGGATGACAGGTGGACCGCTTGGGAGAACTACGGAGCAAACCAGGAAACCAATGAGAAGTACATGGATCCGAACGCTAACAAGAAGCCAGCTGAGATCGCACAGCCCATTGCGGAAGCGGGTGCCGAGCTGGTCACAAAGGCACTCTTCGTCGAAGGCTTTGAAGCCAACCCGCGACTCAGCCACATGAAAATCACGGAGACCAAGATCAACGTGGCGACGATCGAGCGCGCTCTAATCACATGGGAAGACTCGGTGCCGTACAAACGCACCATGGCCGCCACCGGCGAAGTCAGAAATGTGTCCGGCTCGGCGGACGAGGGACAGGCGGAATTCACGGTCAGCTGGACCAACAGCAGTAACGCGTCCGAGAACCGCATCAGCACGGAGTACGACAAGAACGACACCATCCCCGTGACCGGCACGTACACCTTCACCATGAAGGTCGTGGACGGCAACTGGAAGATCGCCGACATCCAGTACTAGGGCGACATGCAGAAGCCCCGGCAAGGTCTTCGCGCCGGGGCTTCGCTGTGCTTACGCCTCGGCCGAAACCGTGGTCGGGGTCAGCTTGATGCACCCGGAGCGGTCCTTGCTGATGGCGTATTCGGTGCCCCGCAGGATGAGCGTGTCACCCTCGGCGACGAGGATCTGTTCACGGCGTTCCTGCTTGTGGGCGGTGAGGACGGTGGCGTTGGCGCTCATCCAGGCGTGCGGTCCTTCGACCAGCGGTCCCTTGCAGATGACCCGGTGGAAGTTCCCGGCTTCCCAGCCGCCAACGCTGTAGGTGGTGTAGAGGTCGGTGCCGCGGTACGTCTTGTCAAACATGGCCAGCTCCGGGCCGGTGAAGTGGTCCTGGCCGAAGAGGGCCTGCGGGGTGCCGGCGCCGGGGTGTCCCTGGGAGTACGTGATCGGGTCCCTGTCGTTGAGCAGTTCGTCCAGGTTGAAAGCAGCCATGGTGTTCGGTCCTCCGTTATCGGCGTTCCCGGCTCCCTGCCGGTACTGCCAATGTGTGCGGGAATCCGGAACGCCCTCACCACTGATCGAAACGCTGGCGGGCCGTACACACAGAAGTCGGAGGGGCTTGCCCCTGGACGCAAAGAAACCCCGGAACGTTCGAGGTTCCGGGGCTTCTTCGCAGAGGCAGACCTTTTCCGCTAGGTAGTCGGCTGCTGCATATGTTTGATTCAAGGCTTGTCAGGCCACCCTACGGTCTTTCCTGACGTGCTGCGTTCCACACATTAGCAGCACCATCCGACACTTTGGCAAGCGGTCAGTGGCTAACTCTCTGCCCGTGGAATGCGGAGTATTCGCAGTTCAGAGTCTTTTTAGCTGGCGGTGAAGCCTCCGGTTGAGCCGAATCCGCCCGTCCCGCGAACCGATTCGGAGAGGGCCTCAACCTGGATGAACGAGGCGATCTCGATCCGCTGGATGACGAACTGGGCGATCCTGTCGCCTCGCTTGAACTCCATCGTCTTGGCCTTGTCAGTGTTCAGGAGGCAGACGGAGATCTCTCCCCGGTATCCGGCGTCGATGGTGCCGGGGGCGTTCACGACGGTGATGCCGTGCTTGGCCGCGAGGCCGGACCGCGGGTGGATGAGCCCGACGGTGCCGAACGGCAGGGCGACAGCAACGCCGGTGGGAACAAGTTTGCGTTCCCCTGGTTCCAGGGTGAAATCGACCGTGGTGCGCAGGTCGGCGCCGGCGTCGCCAGGCTGGGCGTAGGACGGGGCTTCGATACCGTCGTCGAGTATCTTCAGTTCGACGTTCAGAGTGGTCTTGGGGGCAAGGGTTTCGGTCGTCATGTCTGCTTTCAGTTGGCGTTGCGTTCATGGCGCAGCGCGGCTTTCTTTTCTTTGGCCTTGGCGCTCTTCTTGGCTTTCCGGCGGCTGTTGGGGGTGTTGTGGCATGAGCAGCCGTTCATGGTGAGCCCGTCGACTGCGCAGCTTCGTCCGTTGGTCAGCATCTGATTATCCTTCGATTTCCAGGAGCGGCTTGACGGTTCCGGTGCTGTACGCGAGCTCGATTCCCGCTTCGGTTTCTTCAAACACCGTCCGGCCGTTCGGCAGGACGATGTGGGCCAGGAACTCCGCTTCGAAGCTCACGATGCCTGCCGCGACGGCTTCCAGCTTGGCTTTTACGACCAGGTTCAGTGCCCGCCAGGACTGCCTGACAGCGGCCTCGTATTCCTTCTCCGCGGCTTCGGGGGTGCGCTTGGAGTTCTTGGCGGGCGTATGCGTGAACCGACGCTCGTTCCGGTCCGGCAGGGGCAGGATGAACCGGATCTGACGGTCGTTGGCGGTGAACGCCAGGGCGGCCCGGTTTCCCTGCCAGCCGTACATGAAGGACGTCGCGCCGTAGCGGGTGAGCGTGCGTTCGATCTCTGCCCGGGACGCGGAGCTGTCCACGGTGGTGCCTTGGGCGTAGCGTGCAGCCGTCATGGTTCCTTCCCGGCGTGAGTGTGCGAGTACCAGTCCTATGCGGGACCGGAGTTGACGGCACTGATGTGTGCGGCAACCGTGGCTGTGGTCCCCGCTGAAGACCGGCTCAGATGGTCCGGGCGCCCATCTCCTTCTCCTGGGCCAGATGGTAGGCGAATTCTTCCTCCATGAGCTGCGGGACGGCCTTGGCCGCTCCGGTGTTCAGGTCCCGGAGGTACGCCAGGATGCGCTGTTTCGGGGTCGGCTGCGGGTAGCGGGAGTCGGTTCCGTCGTTGATCGGATAGATCATGTAGGTCGAAGCCCACAGGTTCTCGAACCCGTTCCACAGTTCGTTGCCGCGGGCGTCGTTGCCTCCCATGTTGAAGAGGTGCCCGAAGAAGCAGTTGGTCGTGCCGTCGGCGGAGCGGACGGTGTCCACGCGCCAGGCGTCCTCATCGGTTGCCTCCATGTAGGCGATGACGGGGTCCAGTTTCCGCAGCTGCAGGTCAGCCCAGCCGCTGTCGGATATTTCCGGGCACTGGTCTGCTGGGTGCATGCTGCGCATTGTCTTGGCGTGCTGGAACGGGTGCTGGTCGCAGTCCGGATGCAAGTTCGTGTCCTCTACGAGCCCGCACGGCATCTTGGGGCACGGACAGTTGTCCTCCACGGGGGTGCCATGCCCGGGCCAGGAACGGCCCAGATGGTAGGAGCTCATCGTTTGTCTCCGATCGGGATGCAGGTGGCGCCATCCGAGCGCGTGGTGGCAGTCCGTCTGGCATTGGCGTGGTGGTTGCTCATGCTGCTTTCTTCTGGGGTCGTGGTGCGGCTGGCCGCGCCTGTGCGGGGCGGCGGCGGCTCCCTGCCGGGGACAGGGAGGCGACCGGCAGGGCGGGCCTGGTACCGAGACGCCGCCGTCGTGCTGCCAGGAAGGCGTTCAGACCGGAGATGGCGTCCGCCAGGTAGAAGTCAGGGCGATCCTCTTCTTCCTCTCCTTCCTGCGGGGCGGCGGCAGGGACTTCGACCGGCTTCGCTGTCTTTTTGCGGTCGGTGGCCTTGTTCGGCTGGATGCAGGACTTGCACTTGCCGGAGTGTCCCCACGCCATGGTTCCTGGCATCTCCTTGAGCAGGACGCCGCGCGGCCGCATGGGCCTTTTGCATTGTTCGCACGGGCAAAGTGCTTTCGGGGTTTCTGGGGCGGTACTCACGGTAGTGCTCTTTCTTAACTGATCTGGTCGAGGAATTCGGTGAGGGGGATACGTCCGGCAAGGCTGCCGCGGGCGGGGATGCCGCGTCGCTGACGGTCAGATTCGATGTCGGCTCGGACGCTTGTCAGGTATCCGACGCGTTCGATCGAGATAAAGCGGTCTTCCGGGTCCCTGCCGCAGGCCAGGTAGTCGCAGACCCGGCATTGGTTGTCGCCCCAACTCGGGACGGATCCGGGGTGCTCGGACTCGGTGGTCCCGTGGGGGCGGATAGGGGCCTTGCAGCCCTTACAGAGGGGCAGCTCTTCGGGTGCGGCGGGGGTTGCGTCGGGCACGAGGTGCAGTGTCATGGCCTAGATCTCCTGCGCGACGTGGGCTTCGACGAGAGCGCCGAGGGTCTTGCGAATTGCCGCTTCAAAGCTGTCCAGGGCGTGACCGTCCCGGCGGCCGCAGACGTCCCGCTCGGAGCACTTTTCGTCGTGGAGACGGCGGGCGATGACGAGCACCGAGAGGTCGTTGACCGTCAGTGCCAGCGGCGTTGCCTTGCCGGCCGGGTAGGGGTTGCAGGGCTTGGCTGGCGGGCGGCGGTAGGTGTTCATGTCAGGCTCCTTCTGGATCGGTTTCGCTGCCTCCTATGTGTGCGGCCTTTTAGAGAACCCTCGACAGCTCCGCCCAGGTCCTGACGCAAGGCAAACGGCCCGCCTGCGGAGTGCAGACGGGCCGTTCTGTGGTGCTGTTAGTCGTCGCCCCTGAGCAGGGCGATCAGCCGCAGCAGCTCAAGGTAGAGCCAGACGATGGTCAGCATCAGCCCGAAAGCGTTGCGCCATGATTCAATCTGCGGGGCACCGGCCTTCACGTCTTCCTCGATGACGGTGAAGTCCACGATGAAGTTGAAGGCCGCCATGATGACCACGATGATGCCGACGGCAACGCCGATGGGTATCGATGTTCCCGGGATGTTCATGCCGTTCAATCCGAACGGCGTGGTGACCACCCCGAAAGCAACCAGCCCAATGTTGATGAGGCTGTAGATCAGGTAACCGAACATGGCCACCAGCAGCATCTTCATCATTTTCGGCGTGGCCCGGACGTTGCCGAACTTGAAGACCGCCAGGGTTGCGGCGAAAACGGACACTGTGGCCAGGACCGCCTGGATGACGATCCCTTCGCACCGTGCCTCAAAGATGGCCGAGACGCCGCCCAGTGCCAGACCCTCAAAAGCGGAATACGCCAGGATCAGAACCGGTGAAGGCTTCTTCTTGAAGATGTTCACCATGGCCAGGACGAAGGCCACGAGGGCACCGATGACACCCAGCCCGGGAATGGCCCAACCGACGGCGCCCGCAGCGACGAGTGCCGCTATGCAGAACAGGGTCTTCATGATGACGTCGTCGTAGGTCATCGCGCCTGCGGGTGCCACTTCTGCGGTGCCGAAGGCTCCGGGTCGTGTGCTGTTCCTCTTCTTGTTGAAGACGGGGTTACTCAAGGTTCTCCATTCTGGATGACAGGGACCGCTGGCCGGTTTGAGAAGCCTGCCCGGCGGTTGTGCAACGAGTTATGTGTGCGGCAACCCAAGGGCGGCTGCCCGCGGCTATTCGGCGTAGTAGATCTCGAGCTTGAGGTCCTGGTCGGCGAACGGTTCGATGGCGCGCGTGCCACCCTTGGTGCTGCGGGGTGCGGATCCGTTCGAGATGATGTCCGGGATCATGCTCTCGAACTTTTCGAAGTCACCCTGGCGGCCCTTGTTGGTGTCGATGCGGGCGATAAAGGAATAGGGCGTGTCTCGGGCAGGGCCGCGCTGCGGGTCATCCAATGGTTCACCGCCGATGGCCGCACGGTTGGCGTAGCCGACGACGCCGGAGAGGGCATAGGCTTCCTCGTCGCTGAGCGGGCGGTTCGCCTGGAAGCGGATGGCCTGAGTGTCGTGCGGGGAATCCACCGTGCTTGCACGGGCGAAAACATTGCCCTCGGCCGCGACGCGGTCGAATACTTCCCCAGCCTGGACGCGCGGGTCGTCGGCGGGCACCGGTACGGTCTTGCCGTCTGCCAGCACAGGATCGCTGGCGTGGCGGGCGTGTCCACTGTATTCGTGGGCTGCGGCACCTCGGGCGTTGGCGAGCCTCGCGTCGGTTACAGCTTCCAGCGCGTCCGCCTGCTCATTCAGTCCGGCTGCGCGGAGCATGCTCAAACCCTCCTGGGCGTCCCTGGCCTGGCTGGCTGAGTACCCGTGCGCACGGAGATGGAGGTCATCGGCAACTATCTGGATGTTGCGGTCGGTGAAGTCCTTCGAGTCGTTCAGGAGCGTTGAGACTTCGTTGATCTGGTCCACGCTTAGATGCGCGCCCAGGCCCAGTTCCGCCAAGCGGTGCTCAACGTATTCCGGGGCGACGACTGGAGCGCTGAGGATGAGGGAGGGCTCGGTACGGGTGGTGGCGGCGAACTGGCCGCCGGCGGGAATGCCCCGTGGCTGACGGGCTGTTGGTGTGGTCATGCCTGTGTTGTGTGCGGCTGGCCTGCCAATGCGATACACGCAAAAAGACGCCCCCGCTCAAGTGCGGAGGCGTCTTAGGAGCTTCGGGGTCAGTTGTCGCCGATAGGGCCCGTGAAGATGAGCCGGGACAGTGAGCCGAAGCCAAGGTCCACCAGGGTGACGAACAGGATCATGAAGGCGACAAACGCCACAACGGTCACGGTGTAGCGGAAGAGTTCTTTGCGGGTCGGGGTGACAACTTTGCGCAGCTCCCCGATGACCTGCCGGAGGAACAGGAAGATGGTGCCGAAGAAGCCCTTCTTCTCTTTAGCGGCCGGTGCTTGCGGCCCGGAGAGGGGCCTTTCCCTATGAGTCAGGGTCTGGGTCATTACGTTGTTCCTTGCTTAGGTCGGTTCCGCCCTTGGGCAGGTGGACGTTACTCCGGGAACATGTGTGCGGCACCCCAAGCAAAGGTCCCCGAGGTGCCGCAGTCGCTGGTTGGTCCGCTATGGACGATTGATGCCCCGAGGGTTGTAGCCGGGTTCTTTAGCTGCACGCTCCGCGGCGTCCTTCATCATGAACTTCCAGCGGATGTCCCCGGTGCCTTCGATGTGGTCCTCGTCGAACTCGTACGCCAGCGCGTCCAGTTGGATGTGCGGGAGCGACACCTCGGTGCCGGAGACGAACACATGGACGTCGCCATCGCCCCGCTGGAGCAGCTCCCACTGCCGGCCGCCGTTGTCGATGTCCACGGTGATGATTCTGTCGCCGTTATTGGCGTACCGGACCCCGAAGTCGCGGACGTTCGCGTCGTCACCGTACTGGAACGTCTCTCCGCTGGGGTCCCGGCGCCAGGCCTCCTGGCAGGCGGCGTCGTGCCGGGCGCTGACCACGAGATCGTGAAGGATCTCGTGTTCGTTCTTCCGGGATCCGTCACCGGCTTCCATCCGGAACGTCCAGGCGTCGTCCTCGTCATCGCCGTAGGAGATGGACGGTTTCTCGGTTCCGACATGGTGGACGGTCATTCTGCGGCCGTCGACCTGCAGGATGAGCGCGTCCAGTCCGTCCTCGCTTCGGTACTTCGTATAGAGCGGCTTCACGGTGCCTTCGATGCCGGCCTCTTCCATGAAGTAGGCGGCTTCCAGGTAGCGGCCCTGGTCTTCAGGGGTGTCCCAGGCGACCTCATTCTCAGCCCCGTCGATGACAGTCAGGCCCGAGGGGGCAGGCGCCTGGAGGTCGACGTCCGGTTCAGTGTGGGTTTCGGGGGCGAACTGGCCTCCTGCAGGGATGCCTTTGGGTTGGCGGTTCTCGCTCATGATCTTCCTTCGCTGGGTTGTCCTGTCACCTGCATGTGTGCGGCTGGGAACGCAAAAAGACCGCCTCCGCTCAGATGAACGTAAGGCGGGCTTTCCCCGGCGTTACTGCTTAGTTCCCGGGGTCGAGGTTGATGTAGAGCCTGTCGCCGGCCTCTTGATAATCCACGTGCGGGTCGAGGTGGATGTCCTGGAAGCCGTGGTCTTGCAGCTCCATCAGGTCGACGTCGCCGTGGTTGCCGTGGATGTCCTCGACATGGTCCAGGGTGAAGGTCAGACCGGTCTCGACGTCGGCGTTGCGGTTCACGTAAAGCCGGGAGAATTCCGGGTTGATGGCGAGCAGCTTCGCGGACAGGTCCTCAACGTAAGCGGCGGTGGCCTCGCGGTTGAGCTGCTGCGCGAACTCGGACTGGGCGCGGGCGCGGTCCATGCCGGTCAGGTGCGCGAACGGGTCGGTGAGGGGCTCCGGAGACGATGCCATCTCGTCCCAGCGTTCCTTGATGGAGTCCAGGCTGAAGGCCGTCGAGTAGGGGCCGAGGTTTGCCACCACGCGGGCGTCATCGCGGTGGGTGCCGAGGCCCCACCTCACATCGAATGACTCCTCCAGGTTTGCTTCGTCGTCGAAATCCAGGTCGATCTGGATTCCTTCCGCGTCGTAGAGGTCCACGCCCGCGGTCGAGAGGCCCTCCTTGCCGCTGCCGGCGATGTGGACGTCGGCGAAGGAAGCGTGCGGGTACTTGGCCCAGACGTCTTGGGCCCATTCGGACTGCAGGAGCGCCTCGTTCTTTTCGGCCGCCGCCGTGAGGCTGGAGCGGAGGACATCCTGCGGGGCAGGTGGGGCCAGGCTGACGGCCGGTTCGGCGTGGGCGGTGGCGGCGAACTGGCCGCCGACGGGGACGCCTTTGGGTTGGCGTGCGGTGTTTTCGGTGGTCATGGTGTCTGTCCTTGGTTGTTGTAGGAGCTGGAGCGGTATTCGACGACCCAGTTCGCCTGCCCGGCTACCTCGAATTTGCGGTCCCGGAGCGTCTTGTCGTCCAGGGAGTCCTTGTCGGCTTCGAACTCCTCCCGGAGCTCCTGGAATGCCTGCCGGGCGTCGGCTTCCGGGACGTTCCGCGCTTCGCCGAGGGAGTCCACGTAGGCGCCGGCGGCGTCGTACGCTTCGGTGATCCGGTCGATGTTGCCGTGCCGGTTGCGGCCGCGGCCCCGGCCGGCGGTGTAGATCGCCTCGACGGCGTTCCGTTCCAGGCGGTGCTCCTCGTCCCGGTAGGTGCGCAGGCTCACGGCCGGCTCCGTGCGGGTGGCCGCAGCGAACTGGCCACCGACTGGGATGCCCCGGGGCTGGCGGTCCGTGCTCATCAGAAGCTCCCCATTTCGCAGCCGTCGACGTGCTTGCCCCGCGGAGCGGCGCACCAGGGCCCGTCGGTGCAGGGCCGCTCCTCAGCGCTGGTCGGATCTGGCTCGGTGGCCGGCTTCGTCTCCCCCACAGCTGCGGCAAGGATCCCGGACCGTGCCTGCTCGACAGCGGCCTTCTCTGCTTCACGAACGGCGGCAACGATGACTTTGTGGCGTCCGGTCAGCCAGTTCTGAGCCTGCTCGATGTCGTCATCGTCAGCGCCCTCCCACTCGCCGAGGGCATGTCCGCCGTAACCGCCGCTGCCGTCGTCCTTTTCCCAGACGTCGATCCAGTCCCCTGACGGGTCCGTGGCGGTCGTGATGATCTGACCGAAGTCGTCAACCCGGAAGCTCACTGCAGGTTCCGGGAGGGTGGCCGGCCACCCTTCAAGCTCGGGCCGGCGGGCGGGTGCGAGAGTCACACCCGGCTCCTCGTGGGTGGAGGCGGCGAACTGGCCTCCCGCGGGGATTCCTTTGGGCTGTCGGTTATCGGCCGTCATTGCGGTCCTCCCAGGTGAGTCCTGCTGTGCGGTAGGGGTGCATCCAGGCGGGGCTGTCGTGCTTGGCCGCGGCGATCCGGAAGGACCGTTCCATATGCCAGGCCATCTGCCCCGTCGGGGAGCCGTCGGGTGCGTCAATGTCGACGCTTTGCACCAGGTCCCGGAGGGCATCGTCGGACTCGGCGCCGGTGAGTGTTTCACCGTTTCGATCCACCCGCAGGACGCCGGTGTCGTGGTCAAAGTCGATGGTCAGGTCGAACCCGTCCGTGGCATCCATAAAGCAGGCGCTAGAGGTGGCGGATTCGCCGTCGATGACGTCGTAGCTGCGGAAGTCATACTGTTCGCTGCCTGCGTTCAAGGTGAAGGCTTCGATGGCGTCAGCATCGGCCAGGGCGGCGGCGAGGTCTTCGCCAAGGTTCTCGGTCCGGGACTCGTAGCGGATCCCATACACGGGGTCGCCGGGATCTGCGACGTCGTGGTTGTCGATGGCCCAGCCCGGATTGCCGTCCTCGTCGGTGTGGCCGTCCTGGTGGATGTGGAAGGTACGGCCGTCGTTGGAGGTGAACGTCAGCTTCCCGCCGTGCGCCGAGAGGGCGCCTTCGAGCCCTTCCTGCTGGATGGACTCGACCTGGTCGGCGAAGTACGTGGCCGCTTCCTTGTCCACGTGCAGATCACCGCGGAGTCCGACAGCCGGCTCACCGTGGCGGGCAGCAGCGAACTGTCCGCCAGTGGGAATGCCCTGCGGCTGGCGGTTGGTGCTCATGCGTCATCTCCGGGTGCCCAGGACGCGGCCTTGCGCAGGTCAATGGTGTAGAGCTCGTCTCCGTAACTGCCAACCGAGAACGCGTCCGCCCAGTTTGAGTTGGATGCCTCGGAGCTGAGGTTGACCAGGAGTTCGGCGACTCCGCCGCCGGTCGATTCTTCATCGGAGTAACTGGCCAGCTCAGTCCCTGCCTCGTCCTTGACGGTGGCGCCATCAACGAACACCCCGTTGTCCCAGGAGGCCGTCTGAATGTGCGCGGTGACGGCTTCCGGGTGCTCTTCCAAGATGTACCGCGAGGCAAGTGCTGTGCTGGCCAGTTCCAGATCGCGGTTGGCCTTTGACGTTGCCGTCGAGGTGTTTTCGATCAGTGCGGACAGCTCGTCGTCGGTGGCCGCGGCCTTTACGCCTGTGGCCTTTGCCAGGACGCGGGCGCGGGAGCGTTCGACGGCCGCATGCATCTCGGTGCGCAGTTCCCGGGCGATTTCGCTGTGCTTGCCGCGGGCCCACTGTTCGGCCGCTTCAGCAAGCGGCTCGTCCTCCAGCCATTCGCTCTCGAAGACTGTGGCGTCAGTGTCATTGACATCGTCGTCTTCGTGCCACACCTCCAGGACAGGCACACCCTCGATGCTCACCGTGGTGGTGACGGCGTTGTCGTCGCCGACAGTGACGTCCACCTCTGGCTCAGGCAGCGCCTCCGGCCAGCCGTCCAGCTCTGCGCGTCGAGGGGTGAGGTTGAGTGCGGGTTCTGCGTGGGCGGTGGCGGCGAACTGGCCGCCCACGGGGATGCCCTTGGGCTGCCGTGCGGTGTTATCTGTCATGCCTTACATGTGTGCGGCAAACCCTGAAAAGTGCGCAAAGTAAGGGTTTTTGCGCGCAAAAAGGCCCGGCCGGGAGAGGTACCAGCCGGGCCCGTTCGCCTTAGGCCCTGGTGGGCAGCAGGCTCCTGAGCTCGACCCTGGAGGTGTACTGCAGGCTGCCGTGACGGAACAGCTTCACGGCCACGGCGAGCACCACAGCACCGAGGATGAACAGCTCGGCGACGACAATGGAAGCTTCCGCTCCGCCCAGGGAACCGAGACCGTTGCGGAGCATGGCGGTCACGGGTGCAGAGAACGGGAAGTAGGTGAAGACCCGGACCACGAGGGAGTCGGGATCGCTCATGATGAGCGGCAGGGCGTACAGCGGCACGAACATCATGATGACGATGGAACCGAACAGGCCGTTGGCGTCCTTGGCGGTCGGCATGACCGCACCCAGCGCGACCAGGGCGCTGGCGAAGAGGACGAAGCCACCGACCAACAGCAGCGAACCGATGATCATGGTGGAGGGTTCCGGGACCATTGCTGCCAGGGAAACCCCGGGGAGGGCGCCCGTACCGGCAAGGATCAGGAAGCCGGCCACGGCCGGTGTGGCCACCGTGAACATCTGCACGAGGCCGGTGCCTACGATCGCGATGATCTTGCCGACGATCAGTGTTGTGGGATTCATGGTCGTCAGGATCATCTCGGTGACCCTGTTTTCCTTCTCTTCCACGGTGCTGTTCAGTATCTGGCCACCAAGGAACAGGATCGCCAGGTAGAACAAAACCAGAAACAGCAGCGGCGGGACCGCTTCGAGCAGGCCGCCGGACACTTGCCCGTCCTTGAACATGGTTTCGGAGTAGGAGGCGTCGCCGGCGGCCAGTGCGGTGAGCTCCGGCGAGCCGATTTTGTCCTTGACGGCCGCGGCGATCATTTTGGTGGCCACTGCGCTGTAGACGCCGCTCTCGAAGATCCCGCGGTCCTCGCCGTAAACCTCGATCTCATCCTTGGACGGTGCAGCGGGAATGTAGATGAACGCTTCCGAACTGCCGGAGCGTACGGCGTCGATACCTGCCTGCCGGTCTGTGACAGCAGTGCCTCCGGACTTCTCGCCCAGCTTCTCCGAGACCAGCCCGGATTCGTCCAGGTACAGGAAGGAGATGGTGGCGTCCTGCTGCGCGGAGACCGATTTGCTGGCGCTTTCGCCGCTGAATCCGACCAGGGCGAAGACAATGGCCATGAGAACCGGTACTGCCAGTGTGGTGGCCCAGAAGCTCTTCTTCTTCAGGGTCCTCAGGAATTCGAAACGCACGACGGTGCGGAGGTTGTGGCGAGCCATCAGAGGGCTCCTTCCAGTGTCTGGCTGGTCCCGTATACGCTCAGGAAGATGTCTTCCAGGGATGTCTTGGATGTGGTGAATGAGTTGACTGGCACGCCGAGGCTGACCAGATGGCGCAGGAGCCCGGCGCTGTCGATGGAGTCAGCCAGTGCCAGGTGGGCATAAGACTCCCCCGGGACGCCGGTCGGCCGGATCATGAGGGGCGTGTAGGCCGGGTCGTCGGGGAGCGTTCCGGTGTAGACGACCGTGGCTGTGCGGGTTCCGTACTGGTCCTGTACCTCGGCGATGGTTCCGTAGGCCTCGGCTTTGCCGTCTTTGAGCAGCAGGATCCGGTCGCAGAGATGTTCGACCTCGTCCATCTGGTGGGTGACCATGATGACGGTGGCGCCGTCGCGTTTCTGCTCGGCGATGATGTCCATGAGGAGCCGGCGGTTCACCGGGTCGAAGCCCTTGGTGGGTTCGTCCAGGATCAGCAGGCCCGGCCTGCTCATGATGGTGACGCCCAGCTGGACTTTCTGTTGCTGGCCGCCGGAAAGCTTGTCCAGGCGGGTCTTGGCCTTGTCGGCCAGGTTCACGCGCTCCAGGAAGTCCAGGGACCAGCTGCGGGCTGCTTTCCGGGACAGGCCTTTGAGTTCCCCGAAGTAGGTCATCACGTCGATGACGGGGTCCTTCTTGTAGAGCCCGCGTTCTTCGGGAAGGTAACCGAGCGTACGGCCTTCTTCCGGGCGGAAAGGCTTGCCGTTGATGTGCAGGGTGCCAGCGGTGGCCTGATAGATGCCCAGGAGTGCGCGGATCGTCGTGGTTTTACCGGAGCCGTTGCTGCCAAGGAAGCCAAACGTTTCGCCGCGGCCGACCTCGAAGGAGAGGTCCTCGATGACGGCGCGGGTTCCGAAGGCCATTCGGAACCCGGACACGGCGACTGCCGGGTCGAGTGTCGGGGTGATGGTCACGGAGTCTGCTTTCTACGGGGAACAGGTCTTCAGCTCATGTGTGCGGCGCAGGCCCCGCAGCTGCCCGTCCAAAAGATCCGGGAGCATGTTCCTCTATCTCGACTTCTATTTTTGGACCATAAGTTCAACTGACTGGAGAGCCTTCAAGGTGGCGATGGATATAAGTAGCTGGTCTCGCTCCTCAGCCAGGCGTTCCCACTCGCCAGGGTCATCTATCTCTTTGTTTTCTTCAACGGCTTCTTGGATAGATGCTTCGTTAGCTCGGAGCGCTATCCCGAGGTAGTGGAGGGCAGAAGTATGTACGGGTTCAAGACCGCTCTCAGCTTCGAGGAACAACTTTGTCCCTCTGCACTTGTTGCAAGTGACATAGTTTTTGAGCGAGGTGATGTCCGATCCGAAGGCCCGATCCACTCCACAAGCTGGTCGAGTTCCTTTTCCTTGAGGGACGAGATGGGTGATCATAATTCCTCCTTCTTAATTTGTATCTGGATACACACATGCTTCCCCGGTTCGGCAGCCGCCGCAGCCTCCCGGGCTTCGACACGCCGAACCGGGGAGCACCGCGCCGTGAGGTGCCCCACAGCAAACCGGGAATGCCCTGTTGCCGCTCCACGGCACCCTACGATGGGTGCATGGTCAAAGTCGTGGGCGTCATGAGCCCTACAGAGAAGCGGGAAATCAGGGCTGAAGGCGAGAGTTAAGAGGACGCCCGTGACGCGCTGAAGGCGCAGGTTCCGGAAGGATGGCGGCTGCTGTCCATCATGACGGAGCGGTGACCTGCCGCGTGTGACAAAAGTGCAGGTCAGGGCCGGTGGTAGCCTCTTCGGGTGGCTCAAAAAGTAATGATCGAACTCATCGATGACCTCGACGGCTCCGTCGCGACCCAGACCGTCTCCTTCGCCCTGGATGGCGCCTCCTACGAGATGGAGCTCAGCGACGAGAATGCTGAGGCGCTGCGGTCATCGCTGGCCCCGTTCGCGGAGAAGGCGCGCCGCGCCGGCGGCCGGAAGCAAAGCGCATCCCAGGTCCGCACCGGCGGTCCGGACCCCAAGGCTGTCCGTTCCTGGGCTATGGCACAGGGCCTGGACGTCAACCCGCGCGGCCGCGTCGCTGATTCAATCGTGCAGCAGTACCTGGCAGCGAACTAGAGCACCAGCTCCCTCTCCCTGCCGGCCATCGCTTCCGTGACCCGGACCGGCTGGCTGGCATAGAGCCCGCTGTTGAGCAGGGAATTCAGTTCGACAATCAGGGGCTTGCCCTCGGCGTCCAGTGCGACGTCGATAACGTAGTCCGTCAAGCCTGGTACCTCTACCGCCAGAGCATCCACGGCGTTGCGGGCGAAACCAGTGAGGATCCCTGCCACCGCAGGTTCCACTTCGACAGCTGATTTGTCCTGCCGGTTACGGCGCAGCTTGTTGTCGAAGCGGTAGCCGTTGTTATCCAGGGGCGTGAACTCCTCGATGCACCCGGCAGCGGTCACCGCCGTCTGGCCGACGACGAAGACCCGGTATTCGTAGTGCATGGGCACGAACTCCTGGGCGATGATGTTCTCAGTGCCGCCCTCCAGGCTCATCGCCCCGAAGTCCAGTTCGCCGTACACGACTTGTCCAGCGTCTTCCCTGGCGAATCCTTCGGGCAGGTCCACGGGGAATGCTGCGTACTTGACCCGGGTCGTCTTCAGGAAAGCACGGCGGATGCCGTCAGCGGCGAACCCGGCGAGGACATCGCCAAGGTCTCTTGCCGAAGGATCGTCCGGCAAGAATCCGCAGACCTCGACGCGGCGGCCGGCACGGGCCAGGAACGCGCCGTAGCGGTAGTAGCTGGCCGCCAAACGTGCCTGCTCCATATCGACATCCTCATGGCGGCGGCTGGGCTGGGTGCCGTACAGGGGCAGATGGTCCAGGTCCGATGCCCGGCGGCGTTCCCCTGTCCCGGCGTTCACAGCCGTCTCCCGGTTCGAGGAAAGCTGCAGCCAGACGTTGTCGGCGCCGAACGAGCCCAGGGCCGCTTCGAGCCGGACAGCCTGCTCGTAGAAGTCCTCGAAGTCACCGTCCCCGCACCCGGTGACGGGACGGACATAACGGGACCAGAGGGAGAGCAGCTGTGTCTTGCGGGCCTCAACGGCAGCAGGCGCGGGGCGGGACTCGGGGTCGGCCCGGTCAACGATGCTGACAAGCCAGGACATAGTTCCTCCAGGGGGCAGTAGTTGTCCCCCATGTGTGCGGACGCAGGCACAACGCAATGCACCGGAAGCCCGCGGCCGGCCAACTGAAGAGCGGCCCGTCTTAGGCGACCAGCTCCTTGTCCATGCAGCGGGCCGACCGGGTCGCCAGCAGCTCCGAGAACCGGAGCACGAACTCCCCCGCCGTGTCCGGATGCGCCAGCGGGTCACGCATGCTCGGCGCGAGCTCCAGCTGGATGCCGCCGCTGCCTGTGGAGCGGGCGTATGTCCGGACCGACTTGGGGCTGAGGGCGTTGAACTGGCCGCCGGCCACCACTTGGAAGTCTCCGAAGGTGTCCTCGATCATCTCTGCCATCTCGAGCTCCTCTTCGCGGGGGTCGCTGCCGAGCCCAACATAGAGGTCCGCCCCGTGGCGGGCGCTGACGCCCACGATGTTGACGAGGTACTTTCCTTCGTCGAGCAGACTGTCCAGGGCGAGTTTGAATGCGTCATTGCGCTCATCCCAGTACGTCCAGTCCGAGGCGATCCCGTCGGTTGCCAGCCAGCTCTGTCCGGCGGTGGTTCCAAGCAGCTGCACAACCGAACCGGTGTACTGGTCGGCGAACTTCCGGCGGCCGTCCTGCCACCGGTTGGTCGCGTGCGGGGCCGTCAAAAGGAAGTACCCGTCCGACTTCTGCTGACGCACGGCATCGAGGGAATCGCCGTTGTAGAAGTTCCGGCTGAAGGAGGTCTCCAGCTTCAAAAGATCACGCGTCAAGTCCATATAGATGAACATGCGTAGACGGTCTTCACGCTGGCGGGCACTCTGGGTGAATTTGCCGCACACATGAGGTGAGAGGCGGCATCGCGCCGCGCCATTTGAGCCGAAAGAACCCCATGCCCGCCGCACCCGAAATCATTGCCGCAGGCGCCGTGCCAGGCGCCCCCACAGATGTCATCCTCCATGTCAGGATCCTTGACCAGGTGGGCCAGTGGGGTATCGGCGTGCTCGAAGACGACGGCAGCCTGGGTATCCGCACCGGACAGGTCCAGCCGCAAGAGTCCTTCAGCGCGACCCGCACCGAATCGGTTCTGGCCGCCTTCTCCGCGGTCCTCGAAGTCGCAGCCACTCGTCAGTACGTGGTCCTGGACGTTTCCAACATTCTGGTCCGCAAAGCCATCGCCGCCATGATCAACAGTGTGCCGAACGTTCTGCTCTCCGAGACGACGGCTCTCTGTGACCACCGCACAGCCGTACTCAAGGCCATCGAAGCCATTCCGGTCAGCACAGAAGTCCGACTCAACCCGGATGCCCGCAGCATGGTGGTCAGCACCGACGCGTCCATCGCCAATGGAGGCCAGGTCGCCGGCCTCGGCTGGATCATTGCCACCGACGACGGCACCGTGCTGTCAGTCGGGCAGAAGACGGCCGATGTGAGCCGCTGCGGGGACATCCTGAGCGGGGAACTGCTTGCCATCCGCTGGGGCCTGCAGTCCGTCATCAGCCGGCATCCGGTCCCCGCCCAGGGGCAGGGGACCGTCATCATTCAATCCGACTCACGGGCAGCCCTGCGGCTGCTGAAAACCCTTGGAGCCGACCGGCACCCGGCCGGATGCACCATCGATCAGGTCAAGCTGGCCAGGCGCATTCTGGACGAGATCGGCAGCATGCCGGTCCAGTTCCGCTGGGTGAAAGGACACCAGGGGAATGAAGCCAACGAGGCCGCCGACCGGCTGGCTGTCCTCGCGCGCCGGAACCGTGAATTCGGTGTCACCAGTGAGGTCGGAACCAGGATGTTCCGTGACCTGCGGGATGAGCTGGTTTCACAGGTCGCAGCCTAGCCCTTCAGCGTCCCCGAGCCGAGAGCTTCGCGGCCAGCGCATCGGGCAGGTTCGCCGAGATCACCGACAGGACCTTGTACCGCTTGGTCGGGATTGACACCCCTTTACCGGCAAACGCGTCGCGCAGCCCTTCGCGGACGACCCGGTCCACGTCCAGCCACATCCAGTCCTTGATTCCGGAGGTGTCGGCGCCCATCCGGTCGTGGAATTCAGTGCGAACGAAACCCGGGCAGACTGCCGTCACGGGGATTCCCAGCGGGCCGTAGTGTGCGTTGGCCCAGCGGCTGAAGTTGATGACCCACGCCTTCGCCGCGGAATACGTTCCCCGTGGCGTGAAGCCGGCCGTGCTGGCCACATTGATGATTCGCCCGAAGCCCCGTTTCTGCATGGCGGTGATCGCTGCGTATGCGAGCTCCATAGGCGCCTGGACCAGGATCCGCAGTTGCTCCCGTTCCTCCTGGACCGTGTTGTCGGTGAACCAGCCTTTGAGGCCGAAACCTGCATTGTTGACCAATAGCATCACCGGATTCTGCCCTGCTTCAAGACGGGCCACAACCGCAGCCGTTCCATCCTCGGTGAGCAGGTCGGCGGCCAATACTTCTGTCCGGACAGGGTATGCGGAGGCGATCTCATGGGCGCCCTGCTCCAAGCGGGCAAGGTTCCTGCCGACGAGGACAATGTCGTAGCCGCGTGCGGCCAGCTGCCTGGCGAACCCGGCGCCAAGCCCTGAGGTGGCGCCGGTGATAAGTGCGGTGGTCATTAGCCCATCCTGCCCGTTGTTTGCAGGCACGCAAAACGGCTGCCGGTACCGGCAAACCTACGCATGTTCCACGGTGTAGACGACATCCCCGGACCTCCAAGGACACGATGAAAAAGTTCGCAACCCTCGCCGTGGCCGCGGCCGCCCTCGTCCTCACCGCTGGCTGCACGGCTCCCGGCACCCCGGCCGAGCCCTCTGCACCACCTCTTCCGACGTCCCAGTATGACGGCAGCGGGTCCACGGAAGGACCCACGCCCAATAAGACCATCTGGGACTTCCAGACGCCCGCCATGAAGGACAAGGTGTTCTATACCGAGGCGCGGAAAGGAACGACTGCCCTCAAGGGATTCGAGAACGACAAGCTCGTTATCATCTCCCAGCTCACTTGCGCGTCGCTTGCAAACGGCAACGCCGGCAAGGCGGCCCTGCTGAAGCAGGCGATCATGTCAGCAACAGGCTCGGAAGAGGGCCTCAGTGCTGATGTCAGCCGCGATCTGACCAATGTTCTGAAGGTCGGGACCAGGAACTACTGCCCGGACCTGGAAGCGACCCTCACGAAAGCCCTCGCCTAAGTCTGGCAGGCCCTGCCCGGAGCGTTGCTCTACGCATGTTTCCGGGTGACACACCCGCCAAATTCAAGGACGATATGAAGAAGCTCGCCACCCTTTCCCTCGCCGCAGCGGCTATCGCCATGACCGCCGGTTGCAGCATTCTCCCCCAGGCCGCTCCGTCGCCCACCGTTACGGTCACCGCCGAATCGACGCCGTCAGCCCCCGCCCGCGCCGAGGCCGGGCTGGACAGCACCGCTGGGAGATCGGAGACCTCCAACGGGTCCACCGATACGGAGGGCAGCACGGATACCACGTCGAGCAAGACGATGTGGGACTACCAGGACGGGAAGGTATCAGACCAGTCTTTCGTCGCCCATATCCGGGAGAACACGACCACCTTGGCCCCCTACGACGACGACATGATGATCGTCCTGGCGCAGAACATCTGCGCCGATGTCGCCAACGGCACGACAAAGAGCGAGATCGTCGAGCACCAGGAGAGCCTGGCGAATTCTGTTCAGACCGGCGAACTCACCAAGGAGATGGGAAGAGACGTTGCCTACCTGGTGGTGACCGGTGCCGAAAACTACTGCCCGGCCCTTTCCGACGAACTCATGGACATCCTCCGGAGCTAGTCAGTCACGAAGCACGACAAGAATGGCCCGGGAATCCCGGGCCATTCTGCGTTTAGGCAATAAGCGCGTAGTCGAAGTCCGGCAGCAGCGGCGGCCGGGCCTTCGGCGCATAAGGGGTCAGGAGCAGCTTCATGCCGGCCTCCTCGGGAGTCCGGTCAGCCTTGCGCTGGTTGCACTTGAAGCAGCAGCCGACCAGGTTCAGCCAGGTGTTCAGTCCGCCTCGGGACTGTGGCATGACGTGGTCAACGGTCTCGGCCTTGCCTTTCGTGCAGTAGGCGCACCGCCCGTCACGGCGCTTCACGGCCTCCTTGGTGCAGGTCGTGCGGGTCCGCCAGGACATCTTCACGTACTTGATGAGCCGCAGCACAACAGGACGCAGGAAGGGGCCAAACGGCGCGCCGTCGTCTTTCAGGACTTCAGCCACCCCGCGGTGCACCATCCGAATGGCGTGCTTCAGCGAGACCCTATGCAGCGGCTCGTACCCCGCGTTGAGGACCAGAACGCTCTCCATGACATCCGCTCCCCTTTCCTGTGTTTGCGGCTCCTAACGTCTCTATGCGCCCACTTTCGTGAGAGCGGTTTGATCATTGGGAGATCCACAGTGAACGTGAGGGAAAGCTTGATCTATTTGTTCCTCGCCGAGGGTTCGAACCACGACTTTCCGGTTCCAAAGACCGGCGTGCTGCCAGTTACACCAACGAGGATCGGCGGTTAGGCCGTGGCCGCCTCCAGCAAGGCCGGGACGGAGTTTGCGAGGAAGTGCTCGACGTCCTGGGCGGCTACACAACCGGAAGCGGCCGCGGTGATCGCCTGGCGGTAAGTCGGATCGATGACGTCGCCGGCGGCGAAAACACCTGGGAGATTGGTCTTCGACGTCCGTCCGTCCACGGCAACGGTGCCCTGGGCGGTGAGGTCCAGCTGGCTGGCCACGAGGGCGGTGCGCGGGTCATTGCCGATCGCCACGAACAGACCGTCGGCGGGGACCGTGTAGTCGTATTCCCGGTCCTTGGACCTCAAGATGAGACCGATGAGCTTGTCCTGACCGAGGATCCCGACAACTTCCGTTTCGAACTCGACGGAGATCTTCGGGTTGGCCAGGACGCGGTCGGCCATGATCTTCGATGCGCGCAGCTGGTCGCCACGCACGATGAGGTGGACGGCCTTGGCGAACTTGGTCAGAAAGAGGGCTTCCTCGGCCGCGGAGTCTCCGCCGCCGACAACAGCGACCTCAAGGTCTTTGAAGAACGACCCGTCGCAGGTGGCACAGTAGGAAACGCCGTGGCCGGAGAGTGCGTCCTCGTTGGGGAGGCCGAGCTTCCGGTGGGCGGAGCCGGTGGACAGGATGACTGTTCGGGCGTAGTGGACTTCACCGTCAGTGGTGGTGACCTTTTTGACGGGTCCTTCCAACTCAAGCTCGGAGGCTTCCTCGAAGAGGATCTCGGCGCCGAAGCGTTCGGCCTGGCTTTCCATGTTGGCCATCAGGTCCGGTCCGTCGATTCCCTCCGGGAAGCCCGGGTAGTTTTCAACCTCGGTAGTTTTCATCAGCTCCCCGCCCGGCTCCATCATTCCCGCGACGATCAGGGGCTTGAGGTTCGCCCGTCCTGTGTAGATGCCGGCGGTGTAGCCGGCCGGACCGGAGCCTACGATGATGACGTCGCGGATGGTTTCGGTGGGAAGTGAAGTGCTCACGAAGGTTCTCTTTCTGAAGGTGGTTGAGAGGCAGCCAGGGCCGCCCAAGGGTGGCGAGTGGGTCTAGACTCCGACCAACTCGGCTGGCTCTTCGACGGGTGCGGAAGCGCCAAGTGGGTCGGCCGCTGCCAGGAACTCCAGGGCGTCAGTTGCCTGACCGTCGTTCATGCGGCTAAACAGCAGCTGGGTACTGACGAAGCTTTTCAGCTCGGGATCAGCGGGGTGCGGGGCCATGTGGTTCCTCATCGTGGTGCCGGTATCGTCTGGCTTTCCCTATGCGTTGAGGTGGTCGACGGCCGATCACGCGCTGTCCGCTAGTCCTGGAAAGAGCTGCCGATTACTTCTCCCTGGAACGCCCGGGAGATTTCGTAGGGCGTTGCGCCATTCTGCTTGGCCAGCGCCATGAGGCCCTCAACGACCCTGTACGAAATCCCGGCGACCTGAGCCTCCTCACGACTGGTGATCTGGGTTCCGCCCTGGAAGGTGGCGGCGGCATCCCGAAGGTGGGTGAGCGTCTCGTGAAGGGTCAGCTCCGCGTGGTCCCGCGTTCCGGTCAGCACCACTGCACGTCCCGCCCGCGGTCGACGGCGAAGTCCGCCAGCTCCCGCAGCGCTGCCAGCCGGTCATCGGAGTAACCGACACGGCGGCCCATGGCGATCAGGACGGCGCCGCCCTCGCCGACTGTTTCCGTTACAGGAACTCCGGCATCCGACGGGTTGACGGCCTGGGCGAGCAGGACACGGCCGAGGAAGTCCTCCGCCGTTGTTGAACCGGAGAGGGAACCGTCCTCATCGGCCTGAGAGGGGAAGCCCAGGAGACCCAGCAGGTGCATGGCATTGGTGTTGCTGACGTTTACTTCCGGGGACGGGTCCGCTTCGATGGCCCGGATGAACATCGGGCCGTAGGCGCAGTATTCGTCGCCGCAGATAGCGAGACCGCCTGTGTGGCCGTGGGCGTCGCGCTCGGTCTGCAGAAGCGCCCTGGCGTCATCGTAAGAGCCGATGCGGTGCTCGGTCACGCCATTGTCGTGGCCGCACGTGAAGGCAAAGCCCTCGATCTCGCCGATGGGGGTGCTGAAGGTTATCGACATGCTGGGTTCCTCCCGGGTAGTGGCCGGACTCGACCGGCGCTACCCATGTGTGCGGAACCGCTGAGATGTCTTCCCGCGCCCGGCGGGATAAGTGGAGGCGCTGACGGGACTTGAACCCGCACGTGCCCGAAGGCGCAGTTTTGCAGACTGCCGGCTCTACCAATTCGCCTACAGCGCCAAGCAAAGGCCGGGGCGCTGGTGGGCGCCCCGGCCAGGGTGGAGGTGAGGGGATTCGAACCCCTGTGTACCCCCTGATTCCGAACTCTTCTACGGGTGTAGTCCGCCTTATTGCTTATCGACCGGGCCGGTTCATGGCGAACAACGGACCGTCCCGGTCTAGCTGCTGATACAGATGGCGGCCCACAGCGCTGCCGTCATCCAGGTCTTCTTTAGCTGATGCCTAAACCGCGGCCAAGAACCAGTTGCCTGATGCGGTTTGAGACAGACCCCGTTTAGGTCCCGGCCGCACTAAGCGGCGAGGGCGAGATCAGAGCGAGTTGCGTTGGCATCTCTTGTTGCCCGGATTTTTGAAAGGATTCCCGTGCGCTTCCTTACCCGCTTCTTTCCGGAATGATCAGGCGGTATCGAAACCAAGTCACCCCCGGATAAGACTGCCGAAACGATCTTCGGCCGCCCTATCAACTCTCATGTGTGCGGCACGCAGCGCGTCTGTCACCGCTGCCACAGCCACTCCGATAACGTCGTGGCATGAGCCCCTTCAAGATCCCCTCCGACAAGAAGATCGACCCGTCCAAGCTGGACGCCTGGATTCAGATGAACACGATCCAACGAGCGGTCCACTCCCCCGGCCCTGCCTTCGTCTACATCAAGGACATCGAGGCCGAGATCTCCGGGCCCGAGATCGACCCAGTGCGGCTCCAGGCGCTGATCGATGAGAAGGCTGTAAGGAAGGGCGACCCGACCGCCGGCGTACAGTTCATCTACCTGGATGATTTCATGGACGGTTTCAGGGGCACCAGGCTGGAACCAGCCGACGTCATCACCGCAGGGGCAATTGAACGGCAACGGCAAGAGCAGATGCGCAAGCAGCAGTAACAGTGCCCCCGGCAAGATTCAAACTTGCGACCCGCGGATTAGAAAGCCGCCGCTCTATTCACTGAGCTACGGAGGCGAAAAGTGCACCAGGCACCTCGAGCGGGAGACGAGGTTCGAACTCGCGACATTCGACTTGGAAGGCCGACGCTCTACCACTGAGCTACTCCCGCATTGGTACTTCGAGCCGGTGACGGGAATTGAACCCGCGACTGCAGACTGGCAGACTGCTGCGTTGCCGACTACGCCACACCGACAGCGCAGGATTAGGGCCTTAGCGGGACCCGACACCTGCCCGGAATCTCGTTTCCGTGGACGACCGCATGCCTTGGCAGGTTCTCCCTCATCGGTATTGGGACGCCGTTTATTCGCACCGGCGCAGCACAACCGCTGTTTCGACTCATCGCGGCGAACAAGAAGGGACGCTACTCCCCCGTGGTCACTCCCGGACTTGAACCGGGGACCCCTGGTTTTTCAGGCCAGTGCTCTACCAACTGAGCTAAGAGACCGGACCGGCAATGCCGGGTAATGCTGGCCGTTGAAGGCTAGTATCAATAGATCATCGAGTGATTGGGGCTGGCATGGTAAAGGCAGTAGGGACGCTGATCGCCGCGATCTTCGTAGGGACGGCAGCGCACTTCCTGAAGGACGCCTGGGATGACGCTAAGGAACAGGCCGAGGAGGCCGCCAACCCGCGTGAACGGTGGACCGACAAGAACCGCTGGGAAGACTAACAACCCACTCCAATCCGTCGGGATGACAGGATTCGAACCTGCGACCCCCTGGCCCCCAGCCAGGTGCGCTACCAAGCTGCGCTACATCCCGTTGACCGGCACGGACCTCGACCCGTGTCGGGTACTGCTAAAGGCGCCAGGTAAGACCTTTGCCCAGGCGGATGGTGATCCGGCCGCGGCTGTTGATCGTGACCGGCCCTGCCTTGCGCGAGGCTGAGACACCTGACTTGGAAACGTTCAGACGGGTGTTCCTGCCGAGCTTGATGGTCTTGCGGAAGCTGAGGCCCACGGTTCTCCTTCGATGATAGGACTGCTGGTGTTCCCCATGTGTGCGGCGAGAAAGGGATTCGAACCCTTGGTCCGGTTGCCCGGACAACTGTTTTCAAGGCAGTCGCGTTTGGCCGCTCCGCCACCTCGCCATTTCTACCGGCCGTATCAGCCGGGCCCTCCAAGCGGCGGGAGGGAGATTTGAACTCCCGGCCCGGTTTCACCCGGGCAACTGTTTTCGAGGCAGTCACGTTAGGCCGCTCCGCCATCCCGCCATTTTGTACTGCGTCGGGGTGACAGGATTTGAACCTGCGACCTCGTCGTCCCGAACGACGCGCGCTCCCAAGCTGCGCTACACCCCGATATTCACTGCGAGCCCCGTGCCGGAATCGAGCCGGCGACCTCTTCTTTACGAGAGAAGCGCTCTACCATCTGAGCTAACGGGGCGGGTAAAACCGTCGGGATGACAGTATTCGAAACTGCGACCTTCCGCTCCCAAAGCGGACGCTCTAGCCAAGCTGAGCTACACCCCGTTGCGCACTGATGGCCTTTACAGACCGGGACGTGCCGCCCCTCGAGCCCCCTGTCGGATTCGAACCGACGACCTACGCTTTACAAGAGCGTCGCTCTGGCCAACTGAGCTAAGGAGGCAATAACACTGGAGAGTATTCCTTGGGCCGACCGCTAACTGGTCACAGCGCTTCGAACGGCTGCAGTGCCTCAGCCTGGAGTGCCTGTACAGGGTGCTGACCCCCGTACCTCCCGCGTGTCGGGCGGGCGCTCTACCGATGAGCTATACAGGCAAGTGGAGGATCCCGGCCGGGCCAGGGGCCTGACCGTTCACCTCCCGCCGTGACGTGGCGTTACCCCGTCCGCGATTTCAGGCGCTGCCCATCTCTGGGGCCTCGGTTTACGGATTCCGTGCCTGCACAGGGATTTGAACCCCGGACAACCTCCGTGTGAAGGAGGTGCTCTGCCAGCTGAGCTATACAAGCGCAGGCCTATGTTTCATCCCGCCACCGTTGACCGGCCGGCCCGTTGGCGGGACGTGGATCACCGGCCCCCCGGGGCTCTTCGGCTGCGCATAGGCCTACGCAGCGGCATCCAACATCTTCAATGTGTGCGGAAACCCCAGGAAGTCTCACCAGTGCCCGCCCCCGGACTCGAACCGGGACCATCCGAGGTTTGAGCTCGTCGCCTCGTGCCAATTGGGCTAGGCGGGCGGATCCTGCGTGCCTGTAGCTGGGGTCGAACCAGCGACGACCATCGTTATGAGCAATGCGCTCTGCCACTGAGCTATACAGGCCGGTGTTTCAACTTGCGTGCGCCACGAGGGACTCGAACCCCCGACCTCCGGTTCCGTAGACCGGCGCTCTATCCAGCTGAGCTAGTGGCGCGTAGTGGTGCTGGTAACCCCAGCGGGATTCGAACCCGCGGTGCCGACCTGAGAAGCCGGAGTCGTAGGCCGCTAGACCATGGGGCCAAGGTGTTGCTTTGGTGCGTACCCCCAACGGGATTCGAACCCGTGCTATCGACGTGAAAGGCCGGTGTCCTGGGCCGCTAGACGATGGGGGCCAGGCGGTGCTGCGTGCCCTCGACAGGATTCGAACCTGCGACCTCCTGCTCCGGAGGCAGGCGCTCTATCCTCTGAGCTACGAGGGCGAAGTGGGGTGACTGACGGGAATCGATCCCGCGACCTCCTGGGCCACAACCAGGCGCTCTACCATCTGAGCTACAGCCACAATTTCGGCGCGATTCGCGCCCGAGCCTGGTACGAGACTTGAACTCGTGACCTCGTTCTTACCAAGAACGCGCTCTACCTTCTGAGCTAACCGGGCAGGTGGTGCAAGGGGAGACTCCCCCGCGGAATAGACGGGATTCGAACCCGCGTTCTCCCGCGTGACAGGCGGGTGCTCTAGGCCATCTGAGCCACTACTCCATCCCGGGCTCGTACCGGACCGCCGAGGCGGTGCTTGCCGCGTTCCTTCGCCTGGACTCGAACCAGGAATCTCACGGGCCAGAACCGTGCGGGATGCCAATTACCGCCACGAAGGATCATCCGGGCTCTTACCGTTCACCGCGAGGGATGAGCTTGCTTTCGCTCCCGTCACTGGACTCGAACCAGTAACCTGCCGATTAACAGTCGGCTGCTCTGCCAGTTGAGCTAGACGGGATCAAACGGGATCTACCCGCAGTGGCCATCCGGGGATTTGAACCCCGCACCTCTTCGTTATCAGCGAAGTGCTCTAACCGAATGAGCTAGACGACCTCGTTGTCCGGCCGGCGGTGCACCCTCGATCGGCACCATTGCTGGTCCGCCCTCACCAGGCTATGAACCTGATTACTCGGCACCAGCCGGACATCGTTCCAGTTGTGCCCCATGCACCAGGGCGGGGATGTAGTCCCACAATTTGAGTGCAGCCCGCGCCGCCGGCGATCCTCGAGGTTCATCCCGCCTGGCGTTGCGTGCCGCGCTTCGTGCCTCCCCCGGGCTTCGATCCCGGCACCCCTTGATTAAGAGTCAAGTGCTCTACCGAATGAGCTAGAGAGGCTTATCGCCGTCTTTCCGGCTGTCATCGTGCGTGGGCCCGGCGGGGCTCGAACCCGCGACATCCCGATTAAAAGTCGGAAGCTCTACCAACTGAGCTACAGGCCCATACTTGCTTCCCGATGAACGCCTCGATGTCGTACAGGTGGGTTTTGGTGAGACCATCAGTCGTCTTCGGGCAGATCGCCAGGTGAGGTCGGTCGATGGTCCGCAGCCAATGCCGCGCCGCGGGGTCGGAGGTGATGTCATCGTCCAGCCAGATGAACCCCTCGGGTCGGTCCTTCTCCAGGTCCTCATGGATCTTCGCCAGCTTCCACCAGTGCCAGTTCATCGGGTCATCTTCCTCGACCCCGTAGATGACCTCCCACCCTGCGGCGTTCAGGCCGATCGCCGGAGCGAGCTGCAGGGGCGCCTGCTCTTCCCAGCTGGTCAGCCATTTGCAGGTGACACCGGGAAGACTGGCGATCCTGTTCACCGCGTCCACCAGCTCCCTCGACCAGTAGCCAGGGAAGGCTCCCGGCACCGTAATGGGGTGCCAATCGTCCCAGCCTGTCTGTTCGGCCGGCGGCGGGGAGAAGCGGTGATCGGTGGCGGCATCGAAAATGCCGTCAGCATCGAAGTAGGCGGTGATCATCTGTCCTGCTCCGATCGCGTTGTGCCGTTGCCGGGCGGCTGGCGGTCGATGTCCAAGGTCCTTCTTAGGGATCTTCCTGGATTCGATCCGCTGCCCTACCCAGCCGTGGAATCACCGGGACTCGAACCCGGAACCTTCGCCTTGCAAAAGCGCTGCGCTACCAATTGCGCCATGACCCCGTTCGGGCCCGCCCTGAGCAGAGGGCGGGACCTTTGATCTTGAGGAGATCGTGGAGCTACGGGGATTTGAACCCCGGACCTTCTGCATGCCATGCAGACGCGCTACCAACTGCGCCATAGCCCCATTGCCGGTAGCCTTCACCACCGGTGTTGGTTGTTCTGTCCTGACTCATGTGTGCGGAGCTTTCAGACTCCCTCACCGCTGAGCTGCGGTCATTCCCTTCGGAGCGGAAGGCACGGGGTTCGAACCCGTAAAACGGTGTCACCCGTCTTAGCCGATCAGCAGTCGGCCTGCTCCCCAACTTCGCTTACCTTCCATCTGTACTGCTCGCGGAGTCCATGAGGATCGAACTCCTACGCGGATGCCCGCAACCAGATCTCGAATCCGGCGCCGCCGCCAACCCTCGGCTGGGGACTCCATTGTTGATGCGCGGAGAGGACGAGGTTCGAACTCGCAAACGGACAAAGTCCGTCAACTGCGCTCCAAGCAGCGGCCGTCGCCATCAGTCGGCTGGCCTCTCCAGTTTGTACTGCGTGCCCATCCCCGGACTTGAACCGGGACGCCCCTTTCGGGACACCAGCCCCTCAAGCTGGCGCGTCTGCCATTTCGCCAGACGGGCGAGACACCGGGCGCCTGGTCGCGGGGTGGGCAGTGACTAGCTGCTGTCCGCGGACAAGCCTTGTGGTCGTAGCCACCCGGCGGCGGGTATCTGTTTTACATCGCCCAGGCATGCACCCGCCGGTCAAGGCGTTGCGGTCTATGCCAGGACTTGGGCCACCCTGCACATGGCCACCGTGCCCATCCCGAGACTTGAACTCGGACGTCCTTGCGGACACTGACTTCTGAAGCCAGCGCGTCTGCCAATTTCGCCAGACGGGCGTTGCAGAGGCGGGATTCGAACCCAGCGACCTCCGGGATATGAACCCGGCGAGCTACCGAACTGCTCTACTCTGCGAGTGGGAGGTGTCGGATTCGAACCGACGTAGGCTGAGCCAGCGAATTTACAGTCCGCCCCCTTTGGCCACTTAGGTAACCTCCCGAGAATTCCCGGACCGGCCTACAGGTATAAACCTGCGCGCCGGTCCGGAAACCGTTTATTACTTGTTTTTGAGCGCGGAGAAATAGCACCACAGGATTTGGCTTTCCTGCAGTTTCTCCGTCTCTTACTTCACGTTCACTATGGAATTCTCAATGATCAATTGCATCTCTTGCGAGTGCGTTGTCTTGCGCGGGGCGGACAGGGCTCGAACCTGCGGCCTACGGTTTTGGAGACCGTTGCTCTACCAACTGAGCTACCTCCCCAGTGCCGGGTTGCGGCTGGGTGGAGGCGGTCTGTTCGTCCTGATGGGGACAAAAAGAGAGACCGCCTCGGGGTTGGACTTACCCGAAGCGGCCTCTGGTGGACGGTCTACGCCGTCGAAACTTAGAGGATACTTCGGTGCCTTGCGTGGTCATTCCGCTGCTGCCAGGTGTTTCCATAGGCTTTCGGGGATTCCAACGCGGGCTTGGTCGTGGGCAGGACAAAACCGCGGCGGCATGATGCTGCCGAGATGCTGAGCATGATTTGTGCGAGCATGGCCTGTCCTTTCCTAACGATTTCGCCGGCCCGGATGGCCTGCTAAATAAACTGTAGCTGAGAGACGTCGAATTTGTACATTCCAAATCTCTCACGTGCTTTGGAAGCCAAATTCTCTGTCCAATTGAATGTGTGCGGCGATTCGAAAAAGCGTCACCGCTTCCCGAAATGCTTTCACAAACGTGGGTCAGCAGGAGTCGAACCTGCGTCCGGGAGCGTTTCGGTCTCCCTGCTCTATGCCACTTAAGCTATGACCCGATAACCGGAGGACCGGTCATCGTGCATCACCGCGGTGCCACCGTGGTTGTCTGCGGCCCGGCCGGTCTCGACTCCGGCATCCATGGGCGAGATCCCTGCTCTACCTTTGAGCTACAGTTCCGCAGACCCGCACGGTGACGCGGGTACAACAGCCCTGATGTGTGCGGCACGTCGAATGCCCGTCACCGGTCAGTGCCGGGTCCGGCGCCCTGCCCTGTCAGCGAAGGCGTCCAGGGCTGCGATGATGTCAGGAGTGACCCAGACACGGGTGCCGCGGATCTTGCCCGCGGACGCCAGGATTCCCGCCGCCTCCAGGCGTTCGACGGCACGGTACGCCGTGGCCAGGGATGTCTCGGTGTGCTCCGCGACCATCTCCGCGGTCAGCGCAGGCTCCCTGGGCACCAGGTCCAGGACCTTGCGGACAGACGATGGGCCGCCGGCCAGTTTCTCCCGGAACCCCTGTTCTGCCGCCTCGATGTCTGCGGCCAGCTGCCGGCCATTGTCTACGGCGCGGACGGCTGACTCAGCGAAGCGCTCCACGATGGGCTGGATGGCCCCGTCGCGATAGGCGCTCAGGGCATCGAAGTACAGGTGGGTGTCGGTCAGCAGCCCCGAGGAGACCGGGACGGTGACGTTCTCGGTGACGCCCTTGGCCCGCAGCAGGGCGCTGACGATGGCCCGTCCGGTGCGGCCGTTGCCGTCCGCGAACGGGTGGATGGTTTCGAACTGGGCGTGGGCGATCGCCGCCTGGGTCAGCGCCGGGATGTCGTCGCGGCGCATGAACGCCACCAGGTCTTCCATCGCCGGCAGTACCCGGTCCGGGTGGGGCGGTACGAATTCGGCGGTGTGCGGGGACTGGCCGCGGATCCAGTTCTGGGCGTCGCGGTACTCCCCTGCGATGTTGCGGTCGGAGGCGTTCAGCAGGGCGTGGTGCATGACGGCGATGTTCTCCACCGACAGGTCCTCGGACAGGTCAATGGCTGCCTGCAGCGCCTTGACATTGGAGGCAATGAGGGAGGCGTTCGTGCTTGAGGTGTCGCCCAGCTGGGCCAGGGCAATCCTTCGGGCGCCGGCTGTCAGGTTTTCAATCTGGGAGCTGGATGCCGACTCACTGCGCAGCAGCAAGGCCGCGAACGGCGTGGTGTCCCGCCCCAGCTCGGCATCGAAGCGGACCATCTCCAGGGTCGCCGCTTCGGCCAAGGCCTGGGTACGGGAATCGATGACCGGGTCCAGGTCGGCGATCTCGGGAACGACTGCAGCCTGGTAAGGCCCGCGGGCCAGCAGCCGCTGCCGGCGGGAGGCGCCACGGTCCGGGTCGGTTTCCCACGGGTGCTCCTCGAAGCCGATCGCGGGCCAGAAAGCCGCTGCGGACAGGGAGATGCCGGGTTCAGCGTGTCGCTGGGCGTCGAACTCTCCGCCGGCTGGGATGCCACGAGGCTGTCGGGACTGGGTAGTCATGGAAGTTCCTTTGAGAAGACGGTCCCTTGATTTTCTCATAAGCGGATGAAAATGAGAATATTCGTAGCCGTGATTCTCAGAACCTACGAGAAGTGACGAAACCGGCTTCGGATTCTTTCATTTCCTGCCTGGCAGGAACGAATGCCGACTCGGCAGCTGCGGACTCAGGGCGAACCGCTGTACGGATCAGCATTGTGATTGGTGGGCGGTGGATCCTTGTAGACACGCCCCCGCTGGGATTGAGGCTCGCCGAGATGCCGCGGTGGTCGGGTAAGGCGGTGCTTGCGCTGCCAGTAGGCGTTCAGAAGGTACACCACGACCATCACGACGATCAGACCGAGAAAAGCGAACAAGTACTCCATCAGCCCTCCTGCTCAAGGTCGTACCAAGTGCCGTCAGGTCTGCGGAACTGCTTGTCCTGGTTGAACATGAGCCGAATCCTATCGGGAGTCGCCGGGCTGGTCCGGACGTTTCTGGCCGAGCTCCAGGAGGTTGATGTCGACCTGGCCGCTGCTGCTCGGCTTCGGTGACCCGCGAAGTTTGCGCAGCCGGGTGGCCCTGTACTCGTCACGGGCGAGGTTGAATGCATAGAGCGTCATGAGTCCGGCGAAACCGATCAGCCACAAGGCGCCCCACTCCGGCGGGTTCCCCTCCCAGAGCGGGCGCTGGAAGAGCCACGCGCCGGTGGCCAGGAGGAGGATCATGAAAACCATGATGATGCCCATGCCCCACCAACTGCTCACCTGGGGCTGTCCGCTCCCGGGGGTGAATCCGATCTCGTCTGCCGGGTAGCTGTGCAGTTCGCCGGTGCTGGTCTTGCGCAGGACGCGCTTCTCGCCACCGGCCACAGCCTTCTTGTGTTCGGCGTAGACTGCGTCCTCGCGTGCAAACCGTTCCCGGTCGTAGACCATTCTCAGTCCTGTCCTTCCAGCGCCGCGGTCGCGCGGACGTCGATGGAGACATGGCGGTCCTTTGCGTCCAGGTCGGCGTTCGCTGACCCGCCCAGGGCACCGAGCAGCAGCACCGCTACGACGAACGGGTAGATGACCATCCGGACGAACATGACCCATCCTGCCCGCCAGAATCCAGGGATGCCGCCGTTGTCGAGACGGACGGTGCGGGTGCCGGCGGCGGCCTGCCCCAGGGAGCGGCGGTGGCAGGTGGTCAGGCCATAGATGAAGGACCCGGCCGGCCAGACAGCGAGGGCAGCAATGAGTGCCACCAGCGGGTCGCCGTTGAGCAGTGCGATGTAGGTGCCCAGCGAGAGGACCAGGATGATGGACCAGTCCAGAAGCCAGGCACCAAAGATGTAGCGGTCCTTGGCCTTGATGACGCGGCGTCCGTTTGCCAACGTCTTGAGCCGCTTGTCGTCGTTGCGGGTAGTGGTGCTCATGGGTATTGCGTTCCGTTCTTGGGTTGATGACTCGTAGCTCCGCTCTGCTCCACGCTAAGAAACAGTGGCCGCCACGGCCCGCCCTCCGGCGGCGGGCTCTCACAAATCACTATGCGGCGCCACAGTTGGCGGGGATTGCTGTGGAGCTGACGCAGAGTCCGTCAGCTACTTCCCAGGGATCTCCGGGCGGGTTGCCCTCCACTTGGCCGCGACGAGCTGAATCCTCTGGCGCAAGGTTGCGCCGCGTCGAAACTCCTTCAACCTCTTTTTGGCGGCTTCGCTTTCCCGCTTGTCCAGGCCAGTTGCGGCGATGACATAAAGCGTCTCGGCGGACGTATTCGGGTGGTCAACGACAGATCGCAGCGGCTCACTCAACGGGATTTTGTCCATGAACCAGCTCCGCGTGTGCTGCAGTCCGTCCTTGTTCCGCGACACCACCATGTCGTGAAGGACATCGGCAGGTGTGGCCCGGTTCTGTGCCAGGTTCCGCCCTGCATCGAACGCGTGTTGTTCATACGCGCCCAGGGAGTCGCTGCCAATCCTCCCCTTGGCCAGGGACCAGAGTCGACGGGCCTCTTCCGCGGAGATGCTTTCGTCGCCTGACCTTTCCAGTTCGCCACGCACTGGTTTCATCGGTCGCATTCCCCCAAGCTCGAGCGTCGGTTCGGCATGCTGCCTGGCCGCGAATTCTCCACCCGATGGTACGCCTTTCGGTTGGCGGTCCCTGTTCATCGGGCCCCGTTCCCGGCGCGCCCTTGACTCCCGGGCCCCTCCGGAACGTAGCGGGGAAGCGGGTTCTTGCGGGTGTACGGCCACGCATGTTGCCGCGTCACTCTGGAGTCGAATGAGGTGTAGTTGCCGTAGTCGGGATCTCCCATGGAGGGCCGGCGGACTTCCCTGGCGATGCTGCCGTCCGGGGCGTACTCAACGAGTGCCGGCTTGCCGACCGGCGAGTCGAGCAGCTGTCCCCGGTATCGGAAGACTTCCTTGTAGACGGTCCCGTCGTCCCGGTAGCGGCGCTCGGATGCGTCGCCGTAGTCGGAGTCCCAGCCGTAGCCGCCGTGGCGGCGGATTTCGGCGATCAAGTTACCGGCCGGTCCGAAGTGGTGCTCGCATGGTGTGCCATCCGGGAGGTCCGCGAGTTCTCCAAACGGGGCATGTTGCTCAACGCGGGCTCCGTCGGTGCGCACTTCGACCCTGGCGGGGGTGCGCGGTGCCGGGTTCTGAAGGCGACCGTCGGTGTAGTAACCGGTCACGACATGACCTTCGGCGGTGGTTCGCACAGACGCTGGCTGTCCGTCCGGGGAGTCCTGTGGGACCGTGTTTCCCTGGTGGGGGCGCCGGAAGCCGCGGACGACGTCGCTCCGTCCGGAGGGCCAGGTCAGGCGTTCGGTGGGTTTGTCACCGGAACCGTCGTGCAGGACGCCATCGGTGTAGAACACCTCGCGGGTGCAGCCCGTGGGCGCGGTTGAGTAGTGGATGATGGCGGCTGTTCCGTCGGGCGCGTCGTTGGGCTTGCCGTGTTCGAGGCGGATCTGGAGGATCAGGTTCCCGGCGTCATCAAGTCGGTCGACGTAGCCTGTGGCCGCAGAACCCAGCGCCGGCATGTTGTTGCGCGGCGCCGGTGCTGCTGTCAGTGCGATGCCCGGCTCGGCATGGGCGGAGGCGGCGAACTGGCCGCCGGCAGGGATACCGGCCGGCTGGCGGGCGCTCATCGTTCCTTCCAGCGACGGTACTCGGCGTCTGAGGCGAAGCCGTCCGGCGTTTCACCGCGGCTGGCGGCTGCTTCGGTGACTCCGCCTTCCATGTCCAGGATGACGTGGGAGATTTCACGGACGGCATCATCCGGCCCGGTCCAGAGTTCCGGGTGCAGGTCCCTGGGCTTCACGCCCGTGTTGTAGTCGTCGTTGAGGGTGATCCGGGCCGTACCGTCAGCCATTGAGATGGCGTAGGTGACGCCTTCATCGGAGCTGGGCTGGCGGGTATAGACCGACAGGCCTCCCTCGTCGTCGAGCTCAGCCTCGAACACTTGGTCGACCCTGCTGCCCGAGTACCAGTCCTTGCCGCGGATCCTGCCTTTGAGGCTGGCGTCGATTTTCACTGCCAGTTCTTCGGTCATCAGGGCGGAAAACTGCTCCTGGGTGACCGGTGGCTGCGCCGGCAAGGCTACTGCCGGTTCACCGTGGACTGTTGCGGCGAACTGGCCGCCGGCCGGGATTCCCTTGGGTTGGCGTGCTGAAATGTCTGCGCTCATGCCTGACATGTGTACGGCGTCCCTCAGTCCCGTACGCCGCCCGGCCCGGTCAGGAGCCCCGAGACCTCCAGCATCATCAGTGCCGAGAGGGTGATTCCGGACCGGATGAGGCCGCAGCGGATCATTTCCCGGACCTCCTCGTGGCTGTACCAGAGCAGCACGCCGCCGGATTCTTCTTCGCGATGAGTGACGGCCAGCGCCTCTTCGGGCTGGCGGCTGAGCCAGACCGCGACTTCGCAGTTCAACAGCGGGTCCGGGTAGGTGGTGCCCAGGAAGGTCGCATCGGTGAGCGTTAGTCCGGTTTCTTCGAACAGCTCACGTCCCGCTTCTGCTGCCGAAAAGCTGTCGGTCCCGCCAGCCGGGAATTCCAGCAGGGTCGTCTTCACTGGGTACCGGTACTGGTTGATGAACCCGAAGAAATGGCCGCCGGCGGCGGTGACAAGCGGGATGGTGAGGGCGCCCAGTCCAGTTCCGCCGGTGATGACGGAGTATTCCCCGGTCCGGCCATCCGGCAGGATGACGTTGTCGACGTCTACCCGGATGAAGGCGTTCTGCAGCGCTGTCCGGCCGCCGAGGCGGGTGATCGGTGTGGCCGTGTCGGTGATGATGGTCATGCGTTCTCCTCGGTGGTTGCCTTGGCGTCCCGTGCGGCCGCCATCTCCTGCAAGGCCTCGAACATGCCCTCCACGTTGGGCACGCCCATCCGCCAGCGCCAGTTCTCCCCGTACTCCGGGGTTGAGCACACGTCACCATTCAGGACGCATCCGCATTGCCTCTGGTGCTCGGTCCTGGCCATGTGTTCCTCCACCTGGCCAGCCGTGAAGCCGTCCAGGACGGGTGCCGGCGCGGTGACCTTCTTGCCGATCTCGTCGGCTGCGGCCGCGGCGGCTGTCCGCCAGCGGATGGCCGTGATGCGCGAATCATCACCGGAGGCGGTCAGGACGTCCTGGAACACGGGCTGGATGTTGCCCCAGATTGCTTCGCTGGCGACGTTGGTGGCGCCGATGCGTTCCTGCAGCCCCTGAGGCATGGCCGAGAAGCGGTCTGCGACGTCATCTGCCAGCCGCCCCACTCGTTCCCTGAAGGTAGTGAGGTGCTGGCTGGTGTCGTTGCCTTTTGCCGCATCGCGGCGTATCCAGCCGATGACCGGGGAGAGGTGATGGCTGGCCTGCGCGCACACCCAGTCGCGGATCTGGTCGGGACCCATGTCGGCCGGTTGGAGCCGGTCACTTCGGTCAAGGTTGAGGTCCGCCTCGCCGTGGGCGCCTGGGGCGAACTGGCCGCCGGACGGAATGCCCTTGGGCATGCGTGAAATGGTCATGCCCGCTTTGTGTGCGGCTGCCGCCAGGGAGTGTCAGTCGCGCCTGCTGCTACCCGAGCTCGACGACGTGCACCGACACTTTCTGGCAGCCGTTATGGACTGCGTTAGCGATGCGGTGATGGCCGTCAACCACGTAGGCGGCACCCTTGTAGCGGACTATCCAGGGGACGTCGCCGCCCTCGGGTTCGGCGCCCCGCGCGGCGCGTTCCAGGTGCTTCCTGAGCAGCCGCTTCTGGGTGCGGCGGAGCCCCCGCGGGTCGATCTCCTCGACCGGCAAATCTCGCCAGTAGCCCTCGTAGTAGCTGGGGAAGATCCCGTCGGCGACCCAGGGCGCGAGGACGATGTCGTCGACTCCTCCATCAAAGTAGTGGTCGATGTCAGTGTCAGCGATGTCTTGTCCGAGGGTAATGATCGGTGCGGTGCGGATGTTTGGGGCAAACTGGCCGCCTGCAGGGATTCCTCGGGGCTGCCTTGTGGTGTTCATGCCTGTCTGTGTGCGGCCCTGATGAAGCTGAGAGGGTCCGCCGTACACATATCGCGCATGAGCCCTCAACAGAAGAAGTTCGCACTCATCGCCGCCGCCGCCGTGGCCGCCATCATCATCGTGATCGCGATCGCCAGCTGTGCGCCAAGGAGCGAGCGTTCGGCATCAAGCGTCGGAACGATCGGCGGCGGGTATTCCTCTTCCGCGTCCACGAGCTGCGTCCCGCCGCTGGCGTGCGGGCCACACTATGCCGGCTATGTTCCGCCGTACTTCATCGCCCACCCGTCGTACATCTACTTGAGCCCTTACAGCGCCTACTACACACCTTCGTTCAACGGGCGGTCCTACACGGCAACCAGGACGCCCGCCGGGAGGGCCCCCGTGACGAACCGGACACCGATGCCCTACCCGTCCGTGTACAAGCCCGTTCCGGGCGACTTCCAGCCGCCGACCGCTCCGGCGAGGGCAACCACAGCGCCTGTTCCCTCCCGCGCACCCTCGGTTCCGACCGCTGCTCCTGCTGCTCCGAAGGCGACCACCAACGCTCCGGCCAAGGCACCCGAACCTGCGAAAAAGTCCGAGCCGGCCAAGAAGGTGCCGGCGGCACCTAAGAGCGCACCGCGGTCCAGGTCCGGCAGGCGGTAGTTCCGTTCCAAGAAGGAAGGCCCGCCGCTGGTTCAGCGGCGGGCCTTCTCTGTGTCTGGTCAGGAGTTGTAGCTGTCCTGGATGCGGAGGGCCAGTTCCTGGCGGGTCTTCGGGTCCGTATAGCCGGAGTATTCAGAGGCCCACGATTCGAAGTCCTCGTGGTCAATGGCGCCGCCCTGCGGGTAGGTCTCGTAGGTGGTGAAGGCCAAGTCGCCTTCCTCGTCGAGCTCCACAGTGGTTTCGGGAAGGTGGGAGCCCGGCGTCGGCCACGGCTTGGGACCGAGCCCGGCGAGGTCTTCAATTCCGGCCTGCGCCGCGCGGCGGGCGCGGCGGTAGCTCCAGTCGTCGAACTCGTAGAGGGGTTTCAGGTTCGCCTCGGCCGGCAGGGTGTACCGCAACTCAAAGAGGTGGTTCTCCGGGGCGACGCGAGCCGCCGCTGACGGTTCGATGAACAGCGGCACAGACGGCTTGCGGAGGGGTCCCTTGTCCGTGAGGGTGATCGTTTCAATCCCATCGATGCCGTGGACGTCCCGGCCTATGGTGCGGGACTCGCCTGGTACCAGGGTGGACAGGTCCAGGGCCTGCTCGCGCGTCAGTGGAGTGTCCAGGGATACGGACGGTTCCGAGCGGGTGAGGGGTGCAAACTGGCCGCCGGCGGGGATGCCCTGGGGCTGGCGGGTGATGGTGACGGTCATGGTGTCCTTGTGTGGGTTTTGGTACGGGTGGGAGTCTAGCCCAGTGATCAGCGGCTGGTGTTCCGGTGCCAGGCGGCGGCTTCGGCCAGGTTTACCGGGCCATCGTCGACGAACCGGTTCAGTTGCCGGGAGCTGTATTCGATGACGAGTTCTTGTGCCGCGTCGCGGACATCGTCATGGTTGCGCAGATCCGCTCCTTCACTGTCCCGGACCGACTCGACGTAGATGGCCAGGTTGCCGTCGTCGTAGTCGCGGGACAGAGTCAGGGTCGCGGCTGTTGGGTACTCCTCCAGGAGGCGGTCGGCGATGTTTCGCAGGTTGGCCCGTGCAGCCCTTTCCAGGAGCTCGTCGGCTTGGATTTCGAGCCGTTCTGCGTAAGCGTCGCTTTCCGTGCGCCGCTTGACGGCGAAGATCTGTTCGCGGCGGGTCATCCATTCATCGCGGACTTGTTCGGCATTTTCGGCGTCATGGTCAGTGGCGTCAGGGAGAAGCAAGGGGTTGAGTGCGGCAGATGCCGCTGCGTCGAGGTCCCGGACGTCGTCGATGTCAGCGAATCGGTTGGCTGAGCGTGGCAGGGTCACGTCCGGTTCGGCGTGGGTATTGGAGGCGAACTGGCCTCCGGAGGGGATGCCTTGGGGTTGGCGGTCAGGAAGTGTCATGGCGGATCCCTTTGATTAGTCGGCGTACGCAGGGCGGTATTTGTCTTTGCGTGCCTGCTCGATGTCGCGGCGCAGTGCGTTCGGGTCAGCGAAGTAGTTGCTGACGTCGCCGTTCCGCTGGATGTAGTCACTGAACTCCGCTGGCGTGTACCCGTTGTCGGCGAAGTAGGCTTCTTCGGCGGCCTTCCGCACTCCTGCGTAGGAGAAGTCCCCGGTCCGGTCGATATGATCGCGGACTGCGGCGAGCTGGACCTCGGTGAGGTCGATCGTCGCGACGCCCTCGTCGTCCTGGTGCCGGTTGGTGATCGACCGAATGGTGCTCTCTGAAAAGGTCGCACCGAGGCTGATGCTCGGCTCGGAGTGGGCGGTGGGCGCGAACTGGCCGCCGGCGGGGATGCCGCCGGGGACACGGGTGACAGGGCTCATGCCCCTTGTGTGTACGGCGGGTGCCGCTAAGCGCCGATGCGATCCAGGAAGTCGGGGTGTTTGGGGTCGTTCGCCTCATAGGCCAGCGCCTGGTCGGCGGCGTGGGCGGCGTTGCGGCGGGCGGCGCGGTAGGCACCGAGCTGCTTCTGGGTTTCAGCTTCGATGGCGTCCTCCACGAGCTGTTCGGCGAGGAACTTGCCCAAGTAGGGAGCCTCGTCGGTGGAAAGCTCACCGATGGCCTCCAGTGCCTGCAGGATGTTCTCGTCTTTGGAGGCTGCGTGCTCGACCAGTTCGCGGTCACCTTCGCCCTGGAGTTCCTCGAAGGCCTCAGGGCAATCGGCGATGGCCTGGCGGCCGGCGGCAGCGCGTTCGGCGGGAGTGGTTACGGTCGGTGCGGCGGCTGTTGAAGTAGTCATGGCGCTCATGTGTGCGGCATGCGGGGAAACCTGCACCGGGTCCGCACAATGGCGCTGCCGCCGCTTCCAGCGGAGGGCCTTCATGGAAACCATTCTGCGCCGGAGGGGCCCGCCCCGGTAGTGGTGCGGGCCCGTCACAGGCCTAGGGGCAGTTCATGTTTCCGCCGGCGGTGAGCAGGGCCAGGGCGGCCAGGGTCATGCCACAGGTGATCTTGCCGCGCCGGATCAGGCCCAGCAGTTCACCGTAGCTGTACCACTCGACCTTGGCACCAGTTTCGTCTTCGACGTGGCCAGGGCGCAGATGCTCCCTGCCATGGTTGGTCTTCCAGACGGAGACCTGGGTGGTGAGGATGCCGGTATCGGGGCGGAGGGTGCCGAGGAGAGTCGCCGAGTTGTAGTCCAGGCCCGTCTCTTCGACGAGTTCGCGGGCCGCTTCGTCCAGGGTCAGGTCCTCGGATCCGCCACGGGGGAATTCGAGGGTGAACTCCCCTGCCGGGTAGCGGTACTGCCGCACCAGTCCCAGGTGTGGGATGCCGCGGAAGTTCACGAAGGGGATTGCGATGACGCCAAGGCCGGTCCCGGAGGTGACCGTGGAGTACTTGCCGATGGCGCCGTTGGGAAAGCGGACGGTGTCGGTGTCGACCCGGATGAACGGGTTCTCCAGTGCCGTCGAGCCGTCCAGGCGTTCGATCGTGCCGGGGACAGTCTGTGCCTGGATCACGGCGATCATCTCGGTGATCGCACCTGGCTTCGTTCCGGACGGTTCCGCTGCAGGCGCGGCCGGGGTGTGGGTGGTGGTTGTGGTCATGGCTATGCCTTTCCGGAACGGTCGATCGGGGTGTGCCGCCAGGCGCGCAGCCGCATCTTGGCGAACTCTTTGATGAAGACCGAGCCGTAGTGGGCGCCTTCTTCATGGGCGAGGTAACGCAGGTTCGCCTCGTCGGTGGGATCACCGCGGTGGAAGATGAGCCCGTCGATGCGGGATTCCAGGGCGGTAACCGGGTGGGAGGTGAAGTTCGGGTTTTCCGCTTCGCTGACTTCCGGGCGCTCAGCTTTCAGGGCGGCGTTGCGTTCGTTCATGACCGCCATCTTGGCCAGTTCCCGGCGCTGCCAGTCTTCGGGCTGGAGGTTTTGGTTCTTCATCATCTGGGCGAACCATTCCTCTCCGACGTGCGGGAAGGTCTCTTCGAGGGCGCGCCGGTACTCTTCGGGACTGGCGCTGATCTTGGCCGCCGCGATGTGGAAGGTGTCCTGGGCGGTGGGCACGTAGTGGCTTTCCACGGCCAGCCGGCGCTCACGGATCGTCTTGAGTTCCCGTGCTACGGCGGCGCCGAACTGGTGCGGTTTGATGCTGTCTGGGCCGATGCGGTCCAGTGCCCGGTCTACCGAGTCATCCCGTTCCGCTTCGGCCAGGATCTCGTTCGCGGAGTCCTCGTCGTGGACGACGTTGAAGTCATCGCCGGCCAGGGATTCTTCCAGTGCGGTGCGTGCATAGCTGCGGCGTTCGGCGTTGGATGGCCGGTCTTCGTAGACGAGCCGGTACCACTGCGGGTCCGACGGCACCGAAATGGGCGGCACCGAAATGGGCGGCGCAGATGCAGCGGCGGTCAGGGCCACATCCGGCTCGGCATGCGTGTCGGGGGCGAATTGGCCACCGGTGGGCACTCCTTTGGGCTGGCGGCTGATGGTGGTCACTTTTACTCCTGGCTGTCGATACTGAACATGCGTAGACGTCTCATGCCCATATGTGTGCGGCCAGGGATAGTTCTGCACACCCGGGCAGCCAGGTCTTTCGGGAGTGGCCCCCCGGTGGGATATTTGCCCGATGGGCCTTGAAGATGAAGCGCGGCAGCAGGTCAACGCCAAAAAGGCTGCTGACGCAGAGCGGGAAGCCAAAGAGCGAGAGCAGCGCATCCTCGAGGCCACGCCCGCTCCGCCTGAGTGGACAGCGGAGCTGATAGCCATCATCGAGCAACGCTTCCCTGACCAGCCGGTCTACCGAGTCGTGAGAGCGGATACCGTGTATGAAAAGCCCTACACCATCACAACGCATGAGTACGAGCCTCTGGGGAGTGGGTGGGGCCTGCACGCCCACTACTCGTACTACGGCTGGGAAAAGGTGGATCGCGAAGCGGTCCTTTTGCGTGACGGGAATTTGTACAGCGGCTCATCGCGGAATACCAGGAACACAGCAACCTCCAAGCACCTGGGTCTCCCTGACCGTACAGAGACGGCCCTTGTCGCCGAGAAGCTGTTGACGCACGTTGGCGCCATCGACTCCTGGCGGGAGCTTTACGGTCTCGGTGCTGCCACCGCCATGGTGTCTAGTGAGGTGCAGTATCTGGACGGGGTCCTGTCCTGGTACGACGCGAACCTCCGGGAATAGGCCAAGGGGCCAGACCTCAGTATTCGGGGACGCAGGGTCCGTTGCCGAGCTTGGCCAGGCCGGCAAGGTCGCCGGGACCGAAGTCGGCGACGGTGCCATCCGTTGAGCGGTACATCAGATTGTTCTTGTCCTCGGCGTGCCCGAGCCCGACGACGTGGCCCATCTCGTGCAGGAGTATTGCTTCGACTTCTGCGGAGGATCCTTGGTCGATGAGCTTCCCGGCCGCCGGCCCATCCATCTGGACCTGCCCAGTGACGTAGACCCAGGGCGCCTGCCCCGACTGGACCGGTGAGCTGCCGCCGAAGCCTGCGGCGTCGCCGATGAAGGACGGCATCTCATCAGGTGTGGTCCATGAGATCAGCACCGGAGCCCATCGGTCGCCGTAGCGCCCGGGCTGGTATTTTTCCCGGTCAGCAGAAGGCGGCTCTTCCGTGGTTCCGTCATAGATGAAGACCAGCCCGGTGGCGCGGGCAGTCTTCGCGACCGCATCCTCGATCATCTTGTCGCCGCCGGCCGGGGCATTCTCTTCCCGGATGACGTAGTGGATGGCGTCGCACGGGTCGTACCCGACGGGGACTCCGCCTTCGGTGCGGGTCGCGGTGTAGCCGTTGTCCGGCGCTGCGGTGACGGCCGGGGCGAGGCGTTCCGTGCCGCCCCGGTGCGGGGTGGGCCAGTGGTGGCGGTAAGCCTCCTGCTGGGCGCCGAGACTGGCGAACGAGTGCGGCCCGGTGACAACGTAGGCGGCCCCCGCGGCCGCGGCGAGGGTCAATGCGATCCCGGCGGTGATCCAGCGGGCCCGCTTCCGTGGGGGTCGTGCCGTGGCGATGGCAGGACCATCCCTGGGGACGGGCGGCCTGTAGGCGGCTGAGTCCTGCCACGGCTCGATGACTTCTTCCCGGCCTGGCTGGCTCATTCTCCCCTGCTGGCTTTCACTGCCTGCTTCACATCGAAGGCAAAGTATGCCCTGTCGCGGGAGTGGCCTTCGGGGACTCCCGTTCCCGCGTTTGCCCAGTTGTCGGCGAGGGTTTCGGCTGCCGTATCCAGGTAGGGGTCCTCCGTGTTGTTCAGCAGGGCCGTAAGTTCTTCACCGAAGAAGTGGTACCGGTTCGGGTTGCCGCCGGGGAGCGTCAATGTCCATTTGCGGGCAAGTCGCTCGAGGGCCGAACGGAGCTGTGAGTCGCTGCTTTGATCTGCTGTCATGGGGGTCATGTGTGCGGAGCGAAGGGTCTGCCTCACCCTTAGGCTGCCTGTTCGATCTGCGGGAGCGAGACAGCCGCTTCTTCCAGAGTCTGGCTGATTTTCCTGCGCTGGCGGTCGCATTCGTCGGCCAGTTGCGGGTAGGCCGAGGCAATCTCGTCCAGGCAGCGGACCTTGAGTTCCTTGTTGTAGGAGGAGCGCAGATCAGTGGTGCTGAACCTGTTCCGCAGGAGGGACGCGTCGTAGACAGTGCGGGCATGGCGCAGGTAATTCACAGTGAGCCGGTTCTTCGTGCTCAGGTGAAGCCTGTGGAAGTCCATAGGTGTTCGGCCGTCGGCGAGGGTGATGGCCGCATAGTTCTCGTACGCGAGGCGGTGAAGTTCCTCCACGGTTTCATGGCACTGGAGGGTCACCTTCAGTGCGCGTGCGGCCCGGAGGACTTTACGCAGTTCCGTCTGGCCGGTTAGCCGGACTTCGCGGCGGACCCCTGGCTTGGACGAACCGTAGGCGGCAAACCGGCCACGGCCCTTACGGATCTTTTCCACGGTCTCCGGGTCGTCCTCGCGCGCGAACGGGGAATGCTGGGTGATTCGCATGGGCTTGCCTTTCTCGGTCCGGTGGTTCTTGGGTTGCCCTATGCGACCTGTTCTCCGACGGGGCTCTTGGACCAAGGTGTGGCCTCCGGAGGGACCTCGGCACCTGCCAGATCACAGAGGGCGCACAGCGTGTAGGCACCACGGGCGTCCCTGCAGCCCCCGCTGCACACGATGCACACGAGAGCGAGGCGGCGCAGCGCGGCCTTGGACCGGGGTTTTGGCTTGGTTCCCATGCCGGTGATGTGTGCGGCGCCCCCGCCAGATGTCTTCGGGGGCGGGCACAGAGCCGTCCGGTCAGGCCTTCCTGGTGACGGTGAGGTTGAATCCGGTGTCCGGGGTCCAGTCCCATGCGAGGTCGTGGCCCTGCCATTCAGCGGTGTGTGCCTCGCTGTCGGACGTGCTGAGCTTCATCTTGGATGAGATGTCTTTGGGGACGTTCAAGGCGTTCAGGACGCAGCTGACATCTTTCATGTCGCCACCGCTGGTTTCGGAGCTTCCCTTCGTGTCAACCGTCAGGACTGTTCCGGTGGCATCAAGTTCAGTGCCTTCGGAGGCGCACTCTGTTGCCACGGTCTGCAGTGCCTTGGCCGGCTCCGAGGTGGTGACGGGTGCAGGCGCGGCGGCGCAGCCGGTGAGGACGATGGCGGTGAGGGCGGCGAAGGCGAAGATGGAACGCTGGGCTGTCATGATGTCCTGTTCGTCGGTGACCGATTGGATGCCCGGCAGACATGAGCCTGCCGGGCATCCAGTGGATTATCGCATCAGGGCCGGGTAGGAGCGCTGCTCCATTTGGGCGCTGATTTGCTTGACGGTTTCCAGTCCGACGCCGACCATGATCAGGATCGCGGCGCCGCCGAAAGGGAAGTTCTGGTTGGCCTGCAGGAGCACCAGGGCGACGAGCGGGATCAGGGCGATGATGCCGATGTAGAGGGCACCGGCGGCGGTGATCCGGTTGGAGACGTAGGCGAGCAGGCGTTCGGTCGGCTTGCCCGGACGGAAGCCGGGAACGAACCCGCCGTACTTCTTCATGTTCCCGGCAATCTCTTTGGGCTCGAAGGTGATGGCCACGTAGAAAAACGAGAACCCGATAATGAACAGGGTGTAGACCGTCATGTAGATCGGGTGGTCGCCCTTGGTCAGGTTGGCGGTCACCCATTGCGCCCATTCGGGGCCGGCGTTGGACTGGTTGCCGGTGGCGAACTGGGCGATCATGCTCGGCAGGGACAGCAGCGTTGAGGCGAAGATGACGGGCACAACGCCTGCCATGTTGACCTTGATGGGCAGGAAAGTGGTGTTTCCGCCCAGGGTCTGGCGGCCGACGACGCGCTTAGCGTAGACGACCGGGATCCGGCGCTGGGACTGCTCGACGAACACGACCAGGGCGATCGTGACGAGCCCGACGGCGAGGACCGAGGCGAACACACCCCAGCCCTGGGTCCGGCCGATGGTGCCGAGGGAGGTCGGGAAGCCGGAGGCCACCGAGGTGAAGATCAGCAGTGACATGCCGTTGCCGATGCCGCGCTCGGTGATCTTTTCGCCCATCCACATCACCAGCAGGGCCCCTGCGATCAGGGAGATGATCATGATGAGCGAGGTCATGAAGCCCTGGTCTGTCACGAGGGGCAGGGCGCAGCCCGGCAGCAGGTTGCCGGTGCGGGCCATGGTGACGACGGTGGTCGCGTTCAGGGCCGACATACCGACGGCCAGGTACCGGGTGTACTGGGTGACGGTGGCTGTTTCGCCGTTGGCGTGCAGCTCCTGGAGCCTGGGAACGATGACCTTCATCAGCTGCATCATGATGGACGCGGTGATGTAGGGCATGACGCCGAGGGCGACAATGGAGACCGAGAGCAGCGCCCCGCCGGAGAACATGTTCACCATGTCGTAGATGCCGCCGCTGGCGCCGCCGCCGGTCAGGCACAGCTGGACGTTGCCAGCAATCACGCCAGGTGCGGGGATGAACGATCCGAGACGGAAGACGGTCAGGATACCCAGGGTGATGAGCAGCTTGGTGCGCAGGTCAGGAGACCTGAACGCACCCTTGATTGAGTCCAGCAAAAGCCGGCCCTCCTTTTTGGAAGTGGTGCCCGGAGGCGGGGATGATTACAGGCCGGTGAACCGGGTGAGGACTGCCAGGGCCATGATGGCTGCGGCCCAGAGCGTTGCCGTGACGATCGTGAACCGTGTGAGGTTCTTCTCGGCCACGCCGGTTGAGTTCAGGCTGTTGGTCATTCCGCCCCCGAACATGTCGGAGACGCCGCCGCCGGAGGCTTTGTGGAGCAGGATGAAGGCGCCCATGATGACGCTGGACGCCACGACGAGCACCTGCAGTGCGATGATCAGAATGTTCATTGGTTCCTTCGAAGAATTGGGCCCGGCGGGAGAATCGCCAGGGCCCGGGGATCCCTATGCGGGCCGGTGGCCGACGGGGGCCCGGGGCCGGGTCAGGCGTTGACGAGCTCGCGGTCGCTGCTGGCCAGCACGGCGGCCGGCCCCGCTGCGGGGACTTTCGCGAGGGCGCCGTGAAGGGCCGGTCCGGGCGCGGCGGGGGTGGCCGCAGTTGCTGCCTTTTTCACGGGCCGGACAGGGGCAGAGGACTTCACGGGCTTCTTCTTTGCCGCGGGTGCCGGGGCCGCCTTCTGTACCAGCAGGACCGTCAGGTGGGTAATGGCGAGAAGAACCACAGGGGGCATGGCTGCCATGACTGCTGAGATGACCGGCGGTACTCCGCCATGTGCCTGGTCGACCGAGACGATGGCGTGGACGGCGTTGGCGGCCGTTGAGACGACAGCACCCAGGAACAGCAGTGCCCACGGGTAGGCGAGGGTCTTCCGGTCGTGGCCGGCAAGGGCGACAATTGCGACGGTCGCGGCGACGATGAGCCCGTCAACGATGATCGGCCAGATCCAGGAGAGGTTCCGGTCGATGCCGGATCGTGCAGCGAGGTCGGTCAGCGAGGCGAAGGACAAGACGAAGGCGCCGACGGCTATCAGGACTGTCGAGCCGATTCCGACGGCGATGATGGGGCGGGACAAGGGGGCTGCGGGCTTACGCGCGGATGTCATGGAGGTCCTTCAGGTCTTTGGGGATGTCGGCGCTGAGGCCAAGCCGGGTCAGGTGTTTGATGCGCCGCAGCTGTTCGGGTGTCCGGGACTTGAGTGCCGCGAACAGGTCCAGGCGTCGCTGGATCCGCGAATCGCCAGTCAACGTGCAGCCTTCCCGCCGGACGAAGGCGGTCAGCCGCTTCTCCAGGAGGGTGGAGAGAAACGGCGGCAGGGAGCCCACCTGTTCATCGGTGAGCTGGATCGAGTGGTGGAGCAGGATCGGCCGGATGCTCAGCAGGGCGATGATGACGGGCACGCCGAGGTAGAAGGCGATCAGGACGGCGAAGGTCACAGCTCGATGCCGTCCTGTTCGTGGGCGATGGTCGAGGCGGTGACAAGGACGAGCCGGACGAGTCCGCGGATCTGCTCGGGCGTGACCCCGGTGACGCCGGTCTCGACGATCTTCGTCGTGATAGCACGGGTGTCGCAGGACAGCCTCTGGATGCGTCGCGCGTCGTCGAACTGATCGGCCAGGACGAGCGCGTCAGCGGCAGTCTTTTCGCCGATCTCTTTCCCGTTGGCGTCCTCGGCCAGGGCGGCGATCTGGAAGCGCGGATCACGGACGGGCTCCGCGGATTGCTGGCCGCCCGCGGTGAGTATCTCCGAGGCGATCCTTGTGACGGTCCGGTCCACACAGCCGACGTGGGTTTCGGCGTTGAAGGCTTCCTCGTACTGCTTCCAGCGGTACGGGACGGTGTGCAGGTAGTTGTAGAGCTCGTGGGAGCCGTCCAGCCCGAACTTGTCCTTGAGGACATCGAAGGTGTCCATGACGGCCTGGCCTGCTGCGAAATGCAGCTGCCGCACAACCTGCCCGACGGTCTCGGAAGACTCAATTCGGCGGTAAGCCTCCGACTGGTGGCGATCATTCGTGAAGCTGGTCGCCATGCTCGTCAGGACGGCGGCGATCTCAGGGTGAAGGTCTGCGGGCTGGTTTTCGGTCATGGCCGTCATGTGTACGGAAATCGGGGCACCGCTCCCCGACGCAATGCATCCCGCGAAAGGACGACCTGCAGCTACCTGTCCCCGCTGGCGTGTGTCAGGCCGCCAGGCCGAGGGGTCGGCCGGACCTGCGGCGTGAGACGGCAGCGAGGACCTCCTGGTCACAGACGGTCTTGGTCTGGTCGTCGAATGCCAGGCGGTAGGCGCCGTTGTAGGCGCGGGCGATGCGCTCCGGGACGGTGCTGGCCCGCAGCTGGGGTTCGGGTTCGAGCAGGAGTTGCAGCCTTGCCGGTGTTGGACGGCGGGCTGCCTTCACTCCAGTCGCCGGCAAGGTGTCCCAGGGTGCGCCGAGAACGTTGAGGCTGGCGCGGCCGTCGGGTTCGATGCCGAAGGCCGCGGAGCTGAGCGCGGCCACGCCGGGGCCAGCCGGTGTGATGAGGGTGTGGACCGGCATGAGTCCGTGCTTCTGTGCCTTGAAGGGCCCGCCGAGGAGGAGCCGGTCACTAGGGGTGTACGGGGCTTCTCGGAGCGGAATGCGTTGGGGCCCGGCGACGGCGGCGAGTACTTTCGCCATGCTTGCGGTGTCCATGTACGGGGCGCCCTTGACTTCGAGCCAGAGCTGGTGGTCCGGGAGGTAGAAGTCGGGCAGGTAGAACAGCTCCTCGCCGACTTGGTAGAACGATGGTTCGTAGTCCCAGTTCACGTCCAGCAGGTCCAGGAATATGGCCCAGCGGGCTTCGAGCCGGGAGCGGAAGATCCTGCCCGAGTAGGAGACTTCCATGGCTTTGGGCTTCGGCGCCCTGGAGGTGCGGGCCTTACCGGCGGAGCTGCGGGCGGGTGTCCTTCGCGGGGAGGAGGCCTTGCCCGTCCTGGAAGGGGCCTGGGCAGGAGCGGTGGCTGTCTTCTTTGAGGATGGCTTGCGGGCTGCCGGCTTCTTGGTTGCGTCGGTCTTGGGCGCTCCCCGTTTCCTGGACGCGGGGGCGGCCTTCGGTTTAGCTGTCGCTGCGCGTTTCGCTGATGCCTGCTTGTTCCTGGGTGCAGCCTTGGCTGCGGTGCGGGTTGCCATGTTTCCTCCTGCCCTGAAACATGCGCAGACATTCGGAACAGGTCTGTCCCCTGCCGAATTCGTCACCCTGCCGGCGACTCTCACCAAACGACCATGAAACGACCACCTGGTCGAGTGGGAAAATCCGCGGAATACCGGGGGATATAGGGCCCCTACTACTACTACTCTACTTAAACGACCAGAAATAGAGATATATATAAGGGGCCCCTTGTTCTCTCTTCCTAGAGTTCCTCCTTCTCTTAGTTAATACACTTTCCCTTCCATATAGGTGTCCCCTCCCAGGTCGTTTTGGTCGAGTGAGGCTCCTTGGCAGTGCTAAATCCGCGCCAGCGTTGGGATGCAGGCCCGTTTTGCCACCCTGCCGGCGGTAGGTTCCCGAACGTTTTGACCGCCTCACGTGGTCGAGCGTGAGAGACGACTGCTTCGCCTCATGTGATAACCTGAGGAACGATATTCCGGCCTCCAGAGACGATGGTTATCACATGGCTCCCTAATGGGGGCCTTTTGCTTTTCCGGTCGCTTCTCTATTTGCATGGCTGCCGGCCATGAAAACAGCCCCGCCGGCATTCTTCATGCTGCGGCGGAGCTGTTTATGGGTGCTGGAATTGCTCACGCGGACCAGGTGGCCGACGGCGCTCCATCCTTGTAGGCGGGCTTGTGTACTCCGGCGACGTCGTCCCAGCCGTAGCCGCCGGCATCGGAATCAAGGTAGGCCCGGCCCGTCTGAGGCGCCTCTCCGTCGTCGTCACCGACGCGGGTGAGAGTGCGCTTCATGGCTGCCGGGACGACGACGTCGTGGCCGGACCCGTTCCACTTGTCGATCAGCAGGATGTGCGGCTTGGCGAATTCGAGGACCTTCTGGCCCTCGGTTTCGGGCGATTCGGCGCGCGGCGTCGGGACGGCATCTTCGATGCCCCCGTACCAGAGCACGTCGAGCTGGACACCCTCATGCCAGTCGTACGGTCCCTCGTTGATCAGCTCTTCGATTGCCTCCCGGACCTCGGGACTGTCGACGTTCATGCCGGACTCTTTCAGCAGCGCCGCGACAGCGTCGTGGCGGGCTGTGAAGCCCCCGTCGTCCAGACGGTGGCCGGACGCCCAGCGGGGCTCCGGGAGCCGCTCAGCGGGCCGTCCCAGGGACGTGCGCAGGAGCTGGTCCGGGGTGTTGCGCAGGAGGTCCTTGACGGGGTCCGAATCGTCGCGCTCCTCGACGGCGTACCGCGCTGCATCCTGTTCGTCCTGGTCCAGCTCATCCCATTCCCGGTCGAAGCGGCCTTCCTCATGGGCTTCGTTGATTTCCGTCCTGGCGGTCTCCACGGCCTGGTCGTAGGCGCTGTCGGAGAAGTTCTCGTCGACATCGTTTTCGGCGTCGTTCCACTGCCCGGCCAGGATCATGCCCATCTGCTCTTTGGTCAGCCGGTCGTCGTAGGCGACGAAGCGGAGGGAGACGGGGCTCTGGTTGGCGGCGATGATGCCGGCGGCGTCCGGCGCGGACCCGGCAGCGGGTGCCAGGTTGACGTCGGGTTCGGTGTGGGAGGTGGCGGCGAACTGTCCGCCTGCGGGGATGCCTTTGGGTTGGCGTGCGTTATCGGTCATGCCTGGTTTGTGTGCGGCAGCGGCGCCCTTCCACACACGAAGGCCCCGCAAGGCAACTTCTCACTCCTGCAGGGCCCCGCGCATCCGGATAGCCGCCAGTCTAACGGTGCGGACTTTAGACCTGCCAGAGTGTTTTGGGGCAGCGAAAAGCCCCGCTGATATTGGGGGATACAGCGGGGCTTTTCTCGTTCAGTTTAGTGCCAGCCGGCCAGCGGAGTTACCACTTGGTAGTGGTGTCGCTCACTGCCGCTGGCTACTTCTGGTTGAGCCGTTTCAGGACTTCCTTGGTGACGGCGTCCTGAAGCTGGGCGAGCTGCTCGTTGCTCAGCGCACCGATCTCCCCCGGAACGGCTGTAGTGCTGGCCGGTTCCTTGCCGGGGTCTGTCGATGTGCCCACGGTCTTCCCGTCTTTGTCGATGCACCGGAGGGTCTCCCCGTCCTTGGTGAGGCAGGAGGATCCGTCGGTCTTGACCAGGACCCGGTAGGAGACGTTCTGGTTCAGGCCGATGGACGCTGCCCATTCGTCGTGGGAGACCGGGATGACTTCCATGACCTGCAGTCCTGTCGCCCAGCCATTGAGGTCGCTGTAGTCGGCCTTGATCTTGTCGGCAGTGGCCGCGTTCGACTGCCGCGGGGTCTCCAGGTGGTACAGGGTCACGCTCGGGGACTCCCCGGCTTTGACGTGGCCGGATTCGAGCAGTGCGATGTCTTCGATGGACCGGGAGGAGGCGCGGGACGTGAACGGTGAGGCGTACACGGAGCCGGGTTCGTCTTTATAGGCGAGGGAGAACGCGCTCGGGTTGTCCTTGTTGGGGTCGTTGGAATCCTTGACCTCGTCGGTCAGGCCGGACTGGCCCATGATCATGGACCACCAGTCACCGCCGCGGGTGGCCATGGATTCGTTGACGCGGTGAACGTAGGACAGTGCGATGGCCGGTCCGGGCAGCTCTCCGGCCTTGACCTCGTCGCGGAGTTCGACGTTGCCGGTTTTGCCGTCGTAGATGGCCACGCCCGCCGGGACGTGGACCGGGCTGAACCAGCCGTTGAGCTTGGTGACGGGCACGACGATTTTCGGGACGTCCCCGTCGCAGTAGCCCCAGGCATCATCCTTGGTGGCGATCAGCAGGGAATCTTTGGCGGCGATGGCACGGGTGAGGGAATTGCCGAAGAAGCCGTCCATCCGCTGTGAGGCGTTCTGTTCATCGAACAGGCACGGCTTTCCGCTGGCCTGTCCGGTGAGCGCGATGCTCTGGTTGATGATAGCGGCGTACCCGGGGTTTCCCATTCCTTTGCGGTCAACCAGAGTCGAATAACGGTTTGAGTCCGCCAGGTAGTCGGTGGCTGAGATCTGGCCGTTGATGCCGGAGAGGTTGGAACTGGCCTGGCGTTCAGCGACCAGGAACGGGGCCCTTTCCTTCAAGGTCGGCATCGGGTCGTTGCTCTCATGCACGGTGGCCGCGTAGGCGGTCAGCTGGGCGTATGACCTTGCATTGCCGTAGCCGATGAGTCCGGCAATGCCGAGGACACCGATCACGATTGCAATGGCGACCCGTTCCATGGCGGCGAAGACAACGACCAGGATGACCAGGACGACGAGCAGCAGCAGCGGGAAGCCCCATTCGATCACCCAGGCGTTGATGAACCGGGCCCGGGTGAGGGGGTCAAGCAGCGGCAAAGCGAGGACGGCCAGGGCAGCGAGGACGCCGCCGAGGACCTTCATCGGGTCACCCCGGCGAGGGAATGCTGACTGGTGGAAGTTGTAATGGGCCCGGCGGAGCCGGTGCGTGTCTTGTTCATGCGTCTCATGTGTGCGGACACTCCTGACGCGCTCCCCCGGTCAGGCGGCAGGTACCTGCTCCTCGTCCAATACCTGTGCCGGGAAATTGCCGGTGCAGGCGGGACAGGGGCCCTCTGGCACGCAGTTGAGCCGGCGGTTGCCCGTGAGTGCCAGCCGAAGGAAGGTCAGAAGCCTGTAGCCATCCAGTGACGGATGAACGGGCAAGAGGTTACCGGCTCCATTGATGATCGCCATGAGTCCTGCTGTGCCCAGCGGCGTTGCCAGCGCAGCCCATGTCCCGCCGCCGGCAGTCAACAGTGTGAAGCCGAAGGCAAGCTCCAGCAGCGGGCCGGTGGCGATTGCGATGGCCCTGCGCCAGGGTGTGGTGTCGCCACTTGTTACCGCCCCGCCGGCCAGCCCGAACTCGAGGCGTTCAACCAACCGGCCGGTGGCCCGCGCGGCGACAGCATGCCCGGTCTCGTGCAGAACCAGCCCTGCAATGGTGAGCGCACCGACGGCGGCGGCGTCCTGCCAGGTCAGCCACAGATGCCCGGTGTGCTGGAGCCGCCGGGTCGCGACGAGCATGCCGCCGCCGACTGAGAGTGCGGCGAAGAGGGCGAGGAGGCCTGGCTTGAGGACAACGGGCCAGGGCGCGCGGAGGACAGTGATCTGCATGGAGCCTATGTGTCCGGACAACCGATGCCCACTCCCCCGCGCACTTTCAGCACCCGGCACCGCGGTCGCTCCGCGTCCACGTTTCGATGCGGTACCTGGTGCCGTTGGCCGCCGTCGTCCAGCCGACGCCGGGCTCTGCCGATGCCATCTCCCAGTCGGGGCCCAGTTCCGGAGCGTATGTGTCACCGTCGATGTCGGAAGCGATGAGGGTGATCACGGCGGTGTTGGCAGCCCGAAGGAAGAGTGCCTCCCGGTAGACCATCCCGCCGCCGATAATCCAGACCTGGTCACTGCCAGGCTGTCCGGCAGCCGCTGCCAGAGCGTTCAGGATGGACGAGGAACGAACGGCACCCGGGGCGCTCCATGCAGGGTCAGAGGTGATTACGAGGTTGCGCCGGCCGGGCAGCGGTCGGAACGGCTCCGGCAGTGACTCCCACGTCCGTCGGCCCATGATGACCGAATGGCCTTCTGTGGTGCGACGGAAGTGCTCGAAGTCTTCGGGCAGGTGCCACGGCATGGTGCCGTCGCGCCCGATGACACCGTTGGAGGCCTGCGCCCAGATCATGCCGATCACAGGGTCCTGCGTCGTCATGGGAGCGGGTTGCCGTCCACGTCGATGCCGGTGTGACCATCCTTGTCCAGGATGGAGCGGAACGTCTCGTCGCTGAAGCCGGCAATCGCCTGAGCCGCGGCGATGCCCTCCAAGTAGCCCTTCAGCTCAGCCGCATTGGCAACGCCCGCGAAGACGTCTTCCACGGCCGCGGCGGCCTTGGCCATGCGGACCTCCAGCACGGCGTCGCGGCCGGCCTGGAACCCGCCATGCTTGCGGTAGGCGGCTGCCTCATCAGCAGGCCAGTCTGGGACTCTCTCCCCGCGGTCGCGGAGGATTTCGGTCAGCGGGTCAATGAGCTCCGGCCGGATCGGCGCAGGTGTCTTCTTCTTGGGCATGGTGCTCATGTGTGCGGCGCCAGCGCCGGCGCTTCCCAAGGGGAGGGATGAGGCGGTCTCCGTACACATGATGGGTATGAGCACAAACATCAAACTGACCCCAGAACACTTCGAGATCACTACCGGGGAGGAGCCAGCCGACTGGCCCGAGCGGTTCCTGCCGGGCTCGTTCGTGAAGGTCATCACCCACGGCGAAGGTATCTGGACGAAGGTCAACGAGGACAACGGCGAGATCATCCTGGCGACCCTGGCCAACAACCCGTTCGGGGACTTTGCCGTCTTCGGTGACCCGGTCGAATACAAGCGCGAGAACGTCCGCACCGTCCTCCCGCCCACGCACGGTTAGGACGGGTCCGAGGGCTGCCCCCGACCCTCTACGCATGTTTCCGGGTATGAACCTCATTCATCCCTGCCGCGCTGCGGCCACCCGATGGCACGATTCTGCCCCCTCCGAGCTTGACTTCGTCCTTGGCACTGACCAAGACGGAACCCCTGCTGTCTTCAGGCCCGCGGTGGATGGCCATCTGTTCCTGACCGGCGGCCCGGGAACCGGAAAGACAGTCCTCCTGAATGCCCTGGCGGCAGCGGGAGTCCAGGACATGGAGGTCCATGTGGCCGATGCATGGGCGGCGGTGGACCCTTCCGATGGAATCCGCTTGAATGGGGTCACACGCTTCGCCTCCAGTGCCGAGGAATGCGCCGTGATGCTTGAGGCCATACTCTCCCAAGTGAAGGACCGCATCCGGCAGTGCGGGCTGGAAGGCGTCCGGTCCTTCGCGGCCCTGGCGCAAACGCCGTGCAGAATCCTGGTCATCCTCGATGATGTCCGTCATCTACTGACCGATGACGCTTACTCCACCCCCGGGGACGGGCCGGCAAAGGCGCGAAGTGTTGCGTGCATTCAGGAGATCGCCAAGAGCGCCACGCTCGCAGGCGTCACCTTCGCCTTTTCGAGCCAGTGGACGGCCGATGAGTCAGGAGTTCTCACCGGGTCGGTCTTCGATTCGTGCTCCCGGCTTGCACTGGAAAGTACCCGCCACTGGTACGCCTGGCATGCGGCCGACGAATCCCCGCGGACGCAGCAGCCCACCCGCATCGGGAGCTACAAGCCGCTCGGCGGTCCCGCTTCACAGTTGACGATGGAGAACCGGTAGGACAAGAGAAGGCCCCTGGAGTTTGAGCTCCAGGGGCCTTCTCTTGTCGACGGTCAGCCCTGCTGCTGCACTGTCAGGTGGACGGTGACCGGCTCGGGTGCGAACTCGGCCGGCATTCCCTTCTTGAAGTGGCGGCCGCCGAACGGCTCATCCGTCAGTTCCTCGGGGATATGGGTGACGAGCAAATCATCGACCGGGCATGGGCAGTCCTTCCCCGCGGCCTCCGTAAAGATGGACCGGCCCCAAGGGTTCTTCGTCCGGTAGCCGTTCTCCGGATGGTGCTTGCAGACCAGCCGGTATTTCACCCCTCCGGCGATGCCGAAGTTGACGTACTCGATCGGAACCGGGGTCTTGAGGTCCACGGCCTTAGCTCAGGCGTCCGCGGACGATTTCGCTGACCGTCTTGCCGTCGAAGCGTCCGGCGACCTTGGCGGTGACCGGCTTCATTACTGCGCCGATGGAACGCATGGAGAGCTCCTGGCCGTCGGCCTTCAGCGCGTTGATGGCCTCGTCGACGATCACTTCGACCTCGTCCCGGGTGAGCGCCTTGGGCAGGTACGCCTCGATGATCTCCGCTTCGGTGATCTCGGCCGCGGCCCGGTCGCCCTGGCCTGCTTCGGTGTAGATGCGGGCGGTGTCGCGGCGCTTGGCAGCTTCCTTCTGCAGCAGCGACGTCACCTGGACGTCGTCCAGCTCGATCGGCGTCTTGCCGGCCTTCTCCTTGGTGCTGATCTCTCCCAGGACATTGCGTACGGTCGTCAGGGCGGTCTTGTGGCCGGCCTTCATGTGGGCGACGACGTCTTCTTTCAGGCGCTCCTTGAGCGTCATGGTGTTCCTCATTTCATTGGTGGTGGTTCAGTGCCGGGCTGGGCGTTCTCCGAGAAGTTCCGTCATGGCTTTGACGAGCGGTGTGCTTTGCAACCACTCCCGCGCGGTCGCGAATTCCAGGGGCGGGACGCCGTGCGGGTAACGACAGGGCTCGAACACCTCGACCAGCTGCGCGCGGACGACCTCCTCCTGCTCGGCCCCGTAGAGTTCATCTGCCTTGTGCTCCAGGTAGGAGAGAACGTTGCGAAGGTAGTTCGCTGTCATGTCTTCGAGCAGGTGGGTATTTCCGTGCACGTCCGTCCAGACCTGGGTCTGCTGCAGATATGGCGCGGCGGTGACAGGCACGGGGTTCTCAGTCATGCCGGACATGTGTGCGGCAGATGCCGGGGGTATCCCCGCGAACGCGTGGCGGGACGGGCAGGATAACCCTTAGCCGGCCCGGCGGAAGGACGCTCCCTGTTCTTGATCGAGGACCTGCTCGTAGAAGTCGGGTGATGAGGCGGCAAGGCGAAGCGCGTAGTGTGCCGCCTTGATGCTGGGCGCCGTGATCATCACCTCGCAGTGGTCTTTGTCGTGGGACCCGGCTGCGGTGAGGCTGATGTGCGGGTAATGTACTTTTTCGTACGCCGATTCGAAGTTCCCGGCCGGAAGGGTCGCCGGGTCTCCGATCCAGTCGTGCAGCACGTTGCTTTGCAGCTCCCCTCCAAAGGCACGCATGAGCGATATGGCAGCGTGGCGGTTGTAGGCCCGGATCTGCAGTTCGATGTGCTGCGTAGTTCCACTGGGGAAGAGATGGGCCTCATCCGCTTCGGGTTCGAGCTGGAAGGTGCTGGTGTAGGGCATGGTGGAATCAAGGGGCATGGTGGATCAGCTCTTTCTCTGCGGTCAGACCGCGACGGGCGCTTTGATGAGCGGGTGCGGGTCGTAGCCGACGACTTCGAAGTCCTCGAAGGTGTAGTCGAAGATCGAATCCGGGACGCGGTTGAACTTCAGTTCCGGGTAAGCCCTGACCTCGTCCAGGCGGCCGAGCTGCTCGGCGACCTGGTCGGTGTGGTTGTCGTAGATGTGGACGTCGCCGCCGGTCCAGATGAACTCTCCGACGTCAAGGCCGGTCTGCTGGGCGACCATGTGAGTCAGCAGGGCGTAGGAGGCGATGTTGAACGGGACGCCGAGGAACATGTCCGCCGAGCGCTGATACAGCTGGCAGGAGAGCTTGCCGGGGCCGCCGTCGGTGCCTGGGGCAACGTAGAACTGGAAGAGGGCGTGGCAGGGCGGCAGGGCCATGTTGTCGACCTCCGCCGGGTTCCAGGCTGTCACGATGTGGCGGCGGGAGTTGGGGTTGTTCCGGATGGACTCCACGACGTTTGCGATCTGGTCGATCTGGCCGCCGTCGGGGGTGGGCCAGGAGCGCCACTGCGAGCCGTAGACGGGTCCGAGGTCACCGTTCTCGTCGGCCCACTCGTCCCAGATTTTCACGCCGCGCTCCTGCAGCCAGCGGACAT